>NZ_AP018689.1:623660-935490 GCF_002157735.2 Vibrio aphrogenes | reverse complement strand
CAGTTTGGACTTGGGAGCTCAATACTTTTACGTACATGAGAAGAATAGATCCCAGCTTGTACAATCGCTTGATTTGCCCCCACACCCACTAAATCCGCAGGACGATCGGCGGTCAATAACAGCAACTTCTCACTGGTTAACCCAGATTCTGCCACACTGGGTAATAAGTTTGCGACGGCCGTTCCTGAGGTCACAATCACAGCGACCGGTTGCTGTGTGGCCTTAGCCAACCCTAAAGCTAGAAAACCTAACCCACGTTCGTCAAAATGCGTATGAATGGTAATGTCTGAACGTTGCGATAATTCTAACGCTTCCAAGCTCAGCGGTGTTGAGCGAGAACCCGGAGCAATACAAATGTGTTTAACCTCGGCTTTGGCTAAAGTGTCTAAAATCGCTTGTGACCAAATGCGATTTAATCCCGCTTGACTCATTGCATTTCACCGTCTTCTTGTTCTATCGGATAATCCGTAATTAAATTTAATAATGTCGCTGTTTTTCGGTTAAGTTCTTGCCATTCAAACTCAGCCTCAGAGCCAGCCACAATACCGGCCCCAGCATAAAGCTTAACCGTATTGTCCACCAAAGAAGCGCTGCGAATTGACACACAAAACTCCGCCTTATTATGACCAAAATAGCCCACAGAACCACTATACCAACCGCGAGTAAAGGGTTCGTTCATGCGTATAAAGTTCAATGAATCTTCTCGCGGCAAACCGGCAATCGCTGCCGTCGGTTGAAGCGCACTTAACAGCTGGACACCTTTTACGCCCAAAGATAAATTACCGTGTATATGGCGCTTTAAGTGCTGCACTTTGCGTAATTGAATAAGTTGAGCGTCTGGTTGTACTTCAATACTTTCAGTATAAGGCGTCAATCGCTCAATGATATCATTGACCACAATCTGATTTTCACGCTGATTCTTATCATCATTTAATAACCAACTGGCTAATTGGTGATCTTCTTGCGGATCATCGCTGCGGCCAATTGTCCCCGCCAAAGCTTCCGTTTCAACCATATCCCCTAAACGACGGTATAACCGCTCAGGCGTGGAGCCAACAAAGCTCTGATTGGGAGCCAATGAAAAGAGAAAATGAAAACTGTCTAAATTGAGATCTCGACTGGATTTCAATAATTGCACCGCACTAATGGGTTTTGCTAATTCCACCACAGTTTTTCTGGCCAACACCACTTTTTCAAATTCATTCGCATCAATGGCTGACAAGGCCTTGGACAGAATATGCTTCCATTCATCAAATTGAGGCGAAAACACCACATAACTTGGCTGAGGCATTAAAGATTCCAGCGCTTGATATTGGCTATTTAAACTGGTTAGCGCTGCGATGGTTCGCGTTCCATCTCCTGATACGTTGGCATTTAATGTCCATTGATCATCTTGGCGAATCAGTTCAATTTTAGGAAGAAAGAAATAGGAAGATTGATGGGTGGTTTTTGCGTGCTCACTATCAAAGGCTTTGCCACCCCATACTCGTTGCTCTTCCCCTAGCATGGTATAGGCTGCTAATGGATCAGTAAAAGTATGAATTTGCGCTAGCGCTACCACCTCTTCACGTGCATCTCGAGATTGCCAATAAAATCGAGGATATAACTCTTGCCCAGAGAGCCAATCGACGGCACTAAAATCATGGGGAAGATCCACACTTTCTGAAATGCGGGTTTCATTGGGAACCAGTCCTTGTCTAATGCGTTTAATTAATCGCTCTATCACTTGGTGTAATGCAGACAAGTCGACCTCTCATTTTGCTATGGCTTAACAAGGATACCGGGCAATCGAACCCTATCTCTACCTTGTTTCGCACTGTCTTTTTATTCAAGTGGCATACTCTAGGGTTTCGAACCTTGCAAATCAAGCAGTAACCTCTTTTTCAGCTTAAATCTTGATCTCAACGCCTCTCCATAAGAATAGTGAAACTTGCTCCTTAAGGTGGATAATCTGGGCATTTTTTTCTATTCCACTAAAAACAGCCATAAATATCGTATTGACCATGCGACTGAGTATGGTTTGCTCTGAAAAAATAGTGTAACTTGAAGCCTCATTATCATTAACAATCAGTGGGTATAAGGCTATGAACAACATCGAGATGTCATCAAAACTCGATAATGTCTGTTATGACATACGTGGGCCGATTCTAAAGCATGCAAAACGTATGGAAGAGGAAGGGCAAAAAATATTAAAACTGAATATTGGTAACCCGGCCCCATTCGGTTTCGACGCCCCTGATGAAATTCTTGTTGATGTCATTCGTAATCTGCCGACTTCACAAGGTTACTGTGATTCTAAAGGGATTTATTCGGCACGTAAGGCGGTTGTCCAACATTATCAAAAGTTAGGCTTACGTGACTTAGAAGTGGAAGATGTGTATATCGGAAACGGTGCCTCTGAACTGATCGTCATGTCAATGCAAGCGCTGCTTAATAATGGCGATGAAATTCTGATCCCCGCGCCAGATTACCCATTATGGACTGCGGCCGCCTCTCTTGCAGGAGGCAAACCGATTCATTATATCTGCGATGAATCCTCTGATTGGTATCCTGATTTAGACGATATCAAAAGCAAAATTACGCCACACACACGCGGTATTGTTTTAATTAACCCCAATAACCCAACGGGCGCCGTCTATAGCCGCGACTTTTTATTACAAGTCGTCGAAATAGCGAGACAGCACAACCTTATTATCTTTGCCGATGAGATTTATGACAAAATTCTCTACGATGGAGCGACCCATACTTCTATCGCAACATTGGCTGACGATGTCCTCATGGTGACCTTCAATGGATTATCAAAAGCCTATCGTGTGTGTGGTTTCCGTGGCGGCTGGATGTTCTTAACAGGCCCGAAACACTTAGCTAAAGGCTACATTGATGGGTTAGATATGCTGGCCTCGATGCGGCTTTGTGCCAACGTACCGATGCAACATGCAATCCAAACAGCATTGGGCGGCTATCAAAGTATCAATGAGTTGATTTTACCTGGCGGTCGCTTACTCGAGCAACGCAATAAAGCTTACGATTTGATCACGCAAATCCCCGGGATCAGTTGTGTAAAACCCAAAGGGGCGATGTACCTCTTCCCTAAAATTGATGTTAAGAAGTTCAACATTACTGACGATGCGAAATTGGTGCTCGATTTCTTAGTACAAGAAAAAGTACTGCTGGTTCAAGGTACGGGCTTTAATTGGCAGCAACCAGATCATTTCCGTATTGTTACCCTCCCACATGTGGAAGACTTAGAAATTGCCATTGGTCGTTTCGAACGATTCTTAGCTGGCTACAAACAATAACCCCAAACAGGCTTCTTTAAAGAAGCCTGTTTTGTATCGTTACTCAAGAAAAAGAGAGAATTATGCAACAACAAAGTACCTTTATGGCCTGGGTGACTCGCATGCCCTTAATTAAGCGTTGGGCCTTAATGCACTGTTTCCAAGAAGAAAATATTTCTGAACATTCACATCAAGTGGCGATCATCGCCCATCTATTAACCGTAATCAAAAATAAACGCTATGGGGGGTCACTCAATCCTGATCGAGCAGCCGTAGTGGCGATTTACCATGAGATTTCAGAAACTAAATTACAAGATTTAAACTCCAAAACCAAATATCATAACCCTGAATTTACTCGCGCTTATAAAAAGCTAGAACATATTGCTGAACAAGAATGTTTAAAAACGATACCAGCAGACCTACGTCAAGAATTTGCAGGTCTATTGGTACAAGATAATGTTGAAAAAGAGTATAAATCTATCGTTAAAGCCGCTGATATTCTAGCCGCCTACATCAAGAGCCTAAATGAGCTGAGATTTCATAATGATGAATTTACCCACGTACAAGAAGGGTTAAAAACCACTATCGATGAGTTATGTCTTACCATGCCTGAAGTGAAAGATTTCATGGATATATTTTGTGATAGCTGCACCACAACTTTCGATAAAATATCTGGATAACTTGATCCAACTATCCGATGTAACGTCCATATCGTAAATAAGATCTCTTATCCTTCAACTCGACAAGATAATGGAAGGATTTGTGTGGTTCCGAGGTCTTGCAAATAAAGTATTTCCAGCTTTTCTACATCGTTAAGTTGAAAATTTTTATGAGTAAATGGTGGCAAATACCCCGAATGATCCAGTCCATTTATTTTTAAATAATTAAAATAAAAGGGACTCTCATTCACGATTTTAACTTCACCATTCTTTTGTTTTTGACAATATACCTCTTTAATTGAAGTGAACGATTGATCTTTCAGCTTACTCGGCCTAAGAAACAGCTTTATCTGTGTGGTCATGCTTACAATGATTTTATTTTCATCATTATCTGGTGCGGGAGGCACTTCATGTAAATTCAACAAATATAATTGTTCTGCCGATGTGGTTAATGCCTGCCCTGAATAATAAATATTTAAACGTTTTTTTTCACCCGGTTGTAACTTCGCCACTGGAGGTAACACCACAAATGGCGAGGTTGTTTCATCAGGTAGTGCATCACTATTTTCATCGGTAACCCAAGTTTGCATGAGTACCGGATAATCATTAGTGTTAACCACATACATGACACGTTCAGGTTGTGCATCGTCCATCACCACACGACTTTGATTTAACAATAATCCGCCATAGCTTGAGAGTGAAAACCCTAAGCATAGGAGTGTGGTCAGATATTTACTGTACTTTAATAATAATTCGCGCATGTGCATTAACCTTACCCGCCGTCACGCTACCAGAGGTTGGTAACTTTTCCAAACTCACAGTAAGCTGCTTAATATAACTCGTATGTCCTGTTTGAGCACTGCCCACAGTTTCTACATTTTCAAGTACGGGTACCCACCCAGCGGAGCGTCCAGATGCAGTCCCAGCTAAATAACCGGTAGAACGAACAAATGGAATATTAGTCCCTTGGCTATCCCACAAGCGTATTCCAACATTCTGAGCAAGCGAACTGTCTGTCGCATAATTATCTGATAAAAGATAAGTAATTCCCTCGCCACTAATTAAGCCTAATAGACTTGCTTGACTCTCAACTTCGGCGCTCGCCATAAAGCCTAATGCGGTTTGATTCGTTCCCACACCTGACTTCACATCATTCTCACATTCCAAAGAAATATTGAGTGACGCTTCCACTTTATTACCCGCTTCTAAAAGTTGAGTTGAGGCAGTAGGAAAGAGCACAACTGGAGTATGATTTCTTACCACGCAAGTTGGAAAATAAGACATTGTCAGCCCAGTCCGCAAGCCAAAAGCGACACCGTTATCTAACCAAAAGTCAAAATTAGTGGCCGAGTCTTCACCTTCTACATCAGCGTACCCAATATAAAGATCCGGGCCTCCTAATTGCACATAAAAATTAGGCTGAGTACAAGTATAAGAGCGAGAAATCGTTAATGAATCGAAGCTGGGGTTACTCCCACAGTAATTAGAACCAGAATTTGTTGGCGCAGATTCTGTTGAAACTCGGGCTAATTCAACACTGTAATTACTAAGGTGTTTTGTCTTAACATAAATTTTTGTCCCATCAGCACTGACTTCGTAATTTTTCAACGGCGCTTTTTGCCAAATACGAGACAGTACTTTACCACTATTTAAATGGGTTGTTTTTAAACCCAGATATGGAAACCAAGTGGCATAATAACCCGGCATTCCGTCATTTACTGATGCACCATCACCATTACCAATCTCCCAATAACCGCCAACCCGATCATCACCATTCGTAGCAAAAAGTTCATAAATTTCATCTTTATCCGCATAATCACAAGTCATCAGAATCGTTTCTGCTTGACTATACTTGCTGGTAGTCGGTGAAACGGTAATGGTGGATAACACCGTACCTACAGGCTGCAAATAAGAGCTACCCAAATTGATACGTCCAAAGTTTAGTATTGCGGAGTCACCATCGGCTGTCGAATCTTTACTGGTATCAACCGTACATTTGGCATAACTTTGAGAGCTCAACAATAAAGATAAAATCAACAAGCCCAATTTATGTTTATAAGATACTCGCATCATTATGTTTCCTTATTTACACACAGAATCCAATCGGAAAAACCGAGGAGCTGATGCCTTATTTTTGAGATGGGGAACTTGATAATGAACAACACATTGCTCTTTACCCCATTGAACATTCAATTTTCCTTGCTGTGTTGCAACACGTGCATAAATAACCCCATTTTGTCCAACGATACCCACTTCTTGATTGTCTTGGTCAGACACGGTAGCGCCTATCGGTAGCTTCTTGGTATTTTGACCTTGTGAAACATCGATTAACAATGGGTAACCTTTACGAGTTTGTACCTCAATCGCAACAGCTGCCCCAGCCATCGGCACCACTTTATGCCCTGACGACATAATTTCGACATAGGGGCTGTATTCTCCACCTAGCATCACATCATTTTCACGATAGGCAATCAGATTGGGCACTAAAGCGTAATCATTAAAGCCCACCTTTTGACCATAAGTATTTAAAACATCGGCCCCTTCTGCGCCTTCAGCATGAACAATGGCAAAGGTTTCACCCAGTGATTGGGCTAAATTAATGCCTCCGGAGTGCAACACTATTGAACCGGTTGCATTCGCTCCATACTGAAGATAATCGTGCCCTTTGGTATAGTTTGCTCCAAAGGTGCCAACAGAGGTACGTTTATTCACACCTAAATAATATCGATTACTATCAATACCCGTATTTGGCATTTGGCGGCTTGCTGACACGTTATAGCTTAACGTTTTGTCCTCACCTAATGTCCCTGACATCCCTACATCCACACTATCACCATAGTTTTCAGAATAGTTATAGCTTGAAGTCAACATATGCTGCGCTGAAAATAATGGGATTGAAATAGATGCCGTCCACAAATCCTCACTTTGTCGAGTATTCATATCCACTGTCGTATATTGTCGAGAATAATTAATATTTAAACTGACCGAGCCAAATGTAGTTGAATAACCCAAACCATATTGGTCATCATCTTCTTTCCCATCGCGATAAGTACGCTTAGTTCCATTCAGGCTTATCATGCCCATCCGTCCCAGATTTTGGTTAACACTTAACGTCATTTCTTCTCTTTGCTTATAAGAAGATGAATAGTATTGAGAGCCAGCAAAATCATTACGGTTTAAGACATCGGTTAACTCTCGATAACCATCGGTTGAATAATGATAACCGGCTACCGTTAGAGTCGTTCCAGTATCAAAACTACGACTGTAATCGACACCAAACTTCCAACCATCTAGCCAAGTATGCCCATAAGAGCGATTGGTTAACGAATACACCATTTCAGCCCCAAAGGCACCAAAGGATGTATTTAAAATAGACCCGACACCAAGTGCATAATAATCATCAGAGACACGAAGATCGGCATTGGCAGTGATTAAGTTAGACAAACCCACTTTATAACTACCATCCACCAGCCAGTCATCGGCGGCATAATCTTGGCTCTCACCAATAGAAAGAGAAAATTCATGTTGTCCAAGACGCAAGGCCCCTGGACGTGAAGCATAAGGCACCGTAAAGGTTGAAACTTGACCATTTGCTTCTATCACCTCAACTTGCAGATCACCTCGATAAGCCGTTGGATACAAATCGGAAATTTCAAATGGCCCTGGAGCAACCGAGGTCTGATAAATTTTTTGGTCTTTTTGTTTCACTACAACCAGTGCAGCCGTTTTGGCAATACCACGGATCACAGGCGCGTAACCTTGTTGTGAGTCCGGGTACATTCTCGTATCACTTTGTAATTGCATCCCAACAAAACTTAAATTACTTAATTTTCGGCTTTGAGTGTTTAACTCACCCAGTGAAAAGTCAGCCATTAAGTCAGGAATGGCTCGACTGACATAAGTACGAACGGATTGGAGACTGGTATTAGAATCGTTGTTAAATTCATTATAAGTATAAGTGGATTGGTTTCTGAAACGCCACATCCCGATATTAATACCTGAATATAAATTTAAAAATAATGACTCGCTCGAAGGGTTACCATCAAATTCCGTGTGATAGTAGTTAGTATTATAATTAACAAATAATGCTGAGGTACCGACCTGCCATTGTTGCGGATCAATATAGCCTCTTGGTTTATTATAAAAATAAGCTTGAGGAACCGATAAAGAGAGACGTAATGCTGAAGAATCAAAACTTATATGCGTATCGTCTACTTGAACGGGGTTCAAACACGTTTGATCTGTGACCTCAATAGGGTGAATGTATTGGGTATGAACACCTAAAGATTTAAACCAACTCGCACTCAAACAAGGAAGTGTATCTGTTTGATTATTATAAAAATGAATATCTTCTCTTTGCACAAAAGTATCATTGACAAACACGTCGACAGAATAAACCCCAACCTCTAACTGATCGTTATTAATAACTTGCTCAATCTTAGCGAAATCATAACCATTGCCTAACAGTAATGCTGGAAAAAATTGACTATCAGTATCATTACTTGCCAAAGCTATAGTAATAGGAAACAATCCTAAAAGGCAGATAAAAACTAATTTGATAGTATTTTTCATCACATAATCCTTTATTTATTATTTATTGCAACCCTCATATTTCTAGTAAAGGTGCCTCCTTGGTCATTAATAAAAGAGACTTTTACTTCTTCAGGGTTTTTAATCGCTAACGATTTTTTAAAGCTAGAAAAAGGTGAAATGGTTACATTATTAATCATCTGTTCTTCATTTGAACTTTTCACTATAACATTGGCAATATTAATATAATAACCAGAATCATTTTTAATATTTAAAGAGCCTTTCTTTATATTATAGGTCAACTTATCAACTGATTTAATTAAAGAACTTGCTAATCCCTTTGGTCGATAAAGTACTTTAACTCTATTTTTTAAAACCACGACCATTTGATTATCATTGGTTTTTGATAATGGGAACTGAACAAAATTAAAATAAAAAATACTCTCTCTATCTAAAGGTAGCTCTTGCCCGCTGTACATCATACGGAGAACTTGGTTTGATTTGCCTTGTATTTTGAACATGGCGGGCATTAAAATAAAATCACTATCGGCATCTTCGGGGGTAGAATCGATGTCACCATTATCAACCCAAGCCTGAATAATATAATCTGAATGATCATTATTATTAAAAACGATATCTTTACCTAAAGTATTTGAAGGATAGATAATCCGAGTGTTACCCAGGGTAACACTGGCCATTGCATTAACGCTAAATAGCATTAATAGCAGTATTTTTATAAAAAATTTCATTTTAATTCTGCCTGCAATCCATTGGTGAATAAAATAGGGCCTGGGGGCGGCCCTATTTTTCCTACTTTTAGTTGTAAGATAGTGCGTACTGAACTGAACCTACAACAGAACCAGCCGTCGCACTGCCCGCGGTAGAGACATATTGCACAAAGTAGTCGGCAGAACCTGAAGTAGCCGCAGCATCCAAAGAAATGGCCTTGTCTTTAGTCTCAGATGGAGTATTCAAATTAATAACAGTGCTGGTTGGCGTTAATAATTGCAAAGCAACATTAGTTGCCGTACCTGCAACGTTAGATAAGTTGCCATCGGTATCCACATTATTCCCAACAAAAACAGTGCTTATTTTTAATTCTGCTCCTTCTGCTGGTGCTTCACACCCTGTCACACCAATAGTAAATGCCGTTTTACCAGCGGTTGCACCTGCTGCAGTTAAATCGGTAGTACTGACTGTTGGTAGTAGCACTGTCGGGTTAGCTGCATTACCATTGACAGTTACTTGACAAGTTTGCGCGGCGACCTCTCCTTGAAAATTAATCGTGTTATCGCTGGCTGCTGATGCCGTACCAGCGACCAAAATACCTAAAGTTAATACAGATAAACGAGTTTTATTCAACATAACACTTCTCCTATATCTTCTATCCAAAGCAAAATACTTTGAATAGAAATCCTTTCTAAAATTAGAAAAATAATAAATTTACAAAATAACAACACATGTAACGTGATAAAAACCAAATAAAATAATCATCATTTGGTAAATCTAATCTACGACTATTAAGTTACCGTAAAGCCAAATCGGTTTCTGTAGGAATTTTCCTATAGAAATGATTTATTGTCCTAATGATGAATAGGAATTGGCTTTGTAAAAAAAATGTGATTAGATAATAATTAGAGATGTAATGAAATATAGATAAAAATAAGCAAGCACGTAATAGTGATCGAAATCTAATTAAAAAAAACATTTCCTCGCAATCCATTTACACAAAAAATATACTCATTTATTAGACTTCCTATGAGAGCATAGTTGTACAAAAGGAAAAAAAATGTCAAAAGTATTAATTGTTGATGACCATCCTGCCATTCGTATGGCCGTAAAAATGTTACTAAAAAATGCAGGGATTACGGATTTATTAGAAGCTGACAACGGAGTTGATGCGCTCAAAATCATTAATAATGAGAATATTGATATCGTTATTTTAGATTTAAATATTCCTCAGCTCGATGGAATGGAAGTGTTACATCGCACCATAAAAAATAAACCTGAGATAAAATCACTAATCTTAACCACGCATACGAGTGATCATTTTGCTTTACGCTGCTTACAAATGGGGGCGACAGGGTTTGTCTCTAAAAATGAAGATCTCACTAATATAGTCACTGCGACCAAAGCCATTCTTTCTGGACATAATTATTTTCCAGCATCAACTTTGGCCCATTCACGTTCACGAAAAATCACCAATGAAGAACAGTTAGTTCAGACATTATCAGATAGAGAACTCATGGTGCTTCAACAACTGTCTCAAGGTTTTTCAAATAAAGAAATTGCCGAAAAAATGTTATTAAGTAACAAGACTATCAGCACTTATAAAGCACGGATTATTGAAAAAATCGGGGTAAAATCCATCATTGATTTAACCAATTTTTCAAAAAGAAATGGACTTATTTAAATGAAACGTTGTTTTCTACCAGGGCTAATATTTACTATTTTTTTATGTATTATCCCTTATGCTAAAAGTAATGATAAATACCAAACTCTTCAATTATTAGGTAGGGAACACAAAAGCAATTTACATGCCCAGTTTTCTCCGCAACAGCAAGCTTGGTTGGATACCAAAAAAACCTTAACCGTTGGCATCTCCACACCTAATCATGAACCTTATGATTTCACGCTCAGTCGAATCAATTACGAAGGTATTTCTGCTGATTATTTAGCTTTAATCTCACAGCTCACAAAGCTGAATATTGTCATTAAGTCCTACACCAACAAAAATGAACTCATTACCGCACTCAACAACCAGGATGTTGACCTAATTCCTAGTGCCAATCTTTATGAAAAAGTAAATGGGCCATTTGCACTCACTCAAGCCTATGCAATAGACAAAGTGGCACTCTTTTCTCGAGACGAAAAAATAGGGTTAAATACCCAATTTGAGCCCACTAATGAATCAATCAGTGTGGTTGACAATTACTTGCCTAAGCAAATGCTCAAAAATCTCTACCCGAATGTCCGTTGGCAAGTTTACCCATCAACCAATGAGGCCATCAATGCGTTACACTTCGGTAAAGTTGATTATTTTTTAGGGGACATGATAAGCGCAAATTACTTTATAAACCAAAGACTTGTTAATGGTGTAAAGCTTTATGCCTTCTTAAATATTGATACATCAGGCTTCTCATTCGCTTATCGAGAAACTGATACTCACCTTGGTGATATCATCAACACTTCTTTAAATGCTATCAGTAAAAGTACCAATAAGAATATTTTAAAAAGATGGAGTGCTGGTTCTATCAGTTACTTAGATAGCCCAATTATTAATTTTTCCAGCCAAGAAAAAGAATGGATAAAAGCAAATCCTGTTGTCAAATTCACCACTGCCGATACCTCAGCGCCCTTTGCTTTTAATGATAAAAATGGTCATGTACAAGGAATCATCAAAGACATTTTAAACATCATCAACTTTAAAACAGGTTTAGCTTTTGACTTTACCCTTTCAAACTCATTGAAAGAAGATACTGAATCATTATTAAACAATAAAGCTGACCTTTCATTATTAGCCGAAAGCGAAGAAAGAAAAAAAGGCCTCACATTCACACGCCCTATATTTCATGACAATATGGTCTTAGTCACTAGAGATGATACTAATATTGAAAGTATCGAGGACTTAAAACCAAATCGATTGGTGCTACAACGTTCTGATATTACCGTTTCTAAAATACAGTCGGATTACCCTAATATTGATTTTATTACGTCAGACAATATCTTAGAGTCCATGCAAATGATCAGTGACAAAAAAGCCGATGCAACCATAGTTCAATTAAGGGTGGCACAATATTATGTTATTCGTTATTTTAATACCAACCTCAAAATTTCCTCAATAATCTATCCTTCTTTATCCGTTTCGTTTGTTACCAACAAAAATAATCAAATATTAAACTCCATTATTGAAAAAGCCATCGTTTCGATTTCTCCTGATGAAATTGCAAATATCACCAATAAATGGCGTGAAAATGCGGCCTTAGAATCTCCTAGTTGGCGAGATTACAAAGCTCAAATCTACCTATTGATCTCATTTATTATTATCATTGCTATTCTTTCATTCTTTTGGAATAAAAGACTACATAAACAAATTAGTGTCCGAAGAAAAGCAGAATCAAAGCTAAATGATCAATTAATCTTTATGCAAGCTTTAATCAATGGTATTCCCCATCCAATCTATGTCCGTGATAAAGATTTAAAACTAATCGCTTGTAATCATTATTATTACCAAGCCTTTAATCTATCAAAAGAATGTGCATTAGGTAAAACACCATTAGAAATCAAAAAAAACTTTCAAGATGCACATGAATTTGAGGCTGATTATAAAAAAGTGATTCAAGAAATGACGCCAATTTTAATGGATAGATGCATACATTTGAATGGAGCTCTTACGGATATTTATCATTGGATTGAACCCTACTTTGATAACGATGGTCAGTGCCAGGGTGTAATTTGTGGTTGGATAGATATTAGCGAAAGACAACATCTTATTGCCCAATTGGAACAAGCCAGCCGAGCTAAGACCACCTTTTTAGCTACTATGAGTCATGAAATACGTACTCCGATGAATGCCATCATTGGGTTACTTGAGTTATCGATTAAAAAAGCCAATCTTGGTGAGCTCGATCATTCTGGATTAGAAGTTGCTTATAAATCAGCTCATGAATTACAAGCCCTTATTGGTGATATCTTAGACGTAGTACGAATTGAATCTGGCTATGTGAAACTGTCACCTCAGCGTGTGAATTTTAGAGAAGCTTTAGAGGGGGTTATTAGAATATTCGATGGGTTGGCTAGGCAAAAATATCTACAATTGAATGTCAAGATTGATCATCGTATTGGTAATGAGATCTTGCTTGACCCGATGCGTTTTAGGCAAATACTAACCAATTTATTAAGTAACGCAATTAAGTTTACCGAACAAGGAAGTGTCTCTTTAACAGCCAAATTACTAGACTCATCCGGGAGCATTCCTGGTCAGCAAAAAATTGCGATCATTGTAGAAGACACGGGGATGGGAATGGACATCCAAGCTCAGCATAAACTTTTTCAACCTTTCGTTCAGGTACATAATGACGTCACCAAACAAGGTACAGGGCTTGGTCTATCCATAGTAGACTCTTTATGTGAGCTGATGGGAGCAAAAATTCATTTAACCAGTACCTTACATAAAGGAACTAAAATAGAAATTCAATTAACCGTTGACACTTTGGCACCAGAAAATAAACCAGAGCATGATTTTTTAATAACGCCAAATATTGAAAAAAAATCAAGAAAAGTATTGATCATTGATGACCATGCAGCTAATCGATTATTACTTTGCCAACAATTACAATATCTTGGTTATCGTGTTAAATCAGCAAATAATGGTGAAGAAGGCTTACATCTATGGTCTAGTGAGCAATTTCATATCGTTATCACTGATTGTAACATGCCTATTATGAATGGTTATCAATTAACAGAAAACATAAGAAAGATTGAAGAAAACAATATACATTCAATCCCTACTTATATTATTGGATTTACTGCCAATGCCCAAACTGACCAATATCAACGCTGCATTGACGTAGGAATGAATGACTGCTTGTTCAAGCCGCTAAGCTTAGATAACCTAAATCAGGCATTATTAAAAGAGACTATTTTCTCCTCTTCTATCAATGTTAATCAAGATAATCTAAGTATTGATATGACTCAGATAATAAAAGAAGTCATCAAAGAAAATAAAAATGACAAAGAAGCACTTGAAAGAGCAATAAACAATAAAGAGAGAGTAGTCATAAAAGAAATCGCCCATAAAGTTAAAGGGGCAGCAAAAATAATCAATCAAAACAATCTGGCCAAGCAATGCCAGATTTTGGAAGATCACATAACAAACAACGATAAGTTTGAAGCAATAAAAATAACTTCATTGCTAATATATAAAGAAATGATGCTATTAGAATCAAACAGTATTGAATAATGGCTTTTAAGTAATTTCAATAGGATGCATAGGCTTTGAAAAGTAATAACCTTGAGCGAACTTGCATCCTATACTTTTCAAAATTGAAAGTTGCTTTTTATTCTCTACCCCTTCAACGATAAAAGACAAACCTAAGTGCTTAGCTAATACCTGAGTTCTTTCTATTTTATTTATGCTATTAGGGTTGATAACTGCATTTTGTATATAACTCGAATCTAATTTAATTTCAGAGAATGGGAACTTTAATAACCTTGATAAAGATGAATATGACTTTCCATAATCATCCATGGAAATTTTTATTCCTTTTTCCATAAACTTTAAAAGATTCATTGTCACATTTTCATTGTCAAATCCAGACGATGTTTCTGTAACTTCAAAAATAACATTTTCAAACTCAACCTTCTTACTTTCTATCAAGATGTTCACTTTGTCTGCAAAATCAAATTCTTTTAGCTGCTGAACATCAATATTATATGAAAAGGTTATGTTATTTCTTTTCTGATTAATCTTTTCTTGAAAAACAAGGCCCATTGAAAAAACATTAAAAAAGAAAGCATTCCATAAATCATTCTGCATAATAAATGGAATAAAATGCATAGGTAAGATTGCACCGTATTGTGAGTTATTCCAGCGAGCAAGGGCTTCATAACCAATAATCTCTTCGGTATCTATATTATATTTAGGTTGATAATAATATAAAAATTCTCTTTTTAATAAGCCTTCTGTGATCATTTCAATCCATAAACTATGACTTAAAGAGACGTTTTGATTGACTTGAGGATCAAACATCAGCTTATTCATAAAACCTCCTTGATATGTATAGATTTATTTTATATGTTTATCTATACAACTCTATAAGCGCAGTCTCATGATAATGTAGGAATTACCTTATTTTTGCGTCAGGTAAATCTTGATTTTAATTTGATGTAACCCCCCTCAATGTTATAAGGACATCAATGAAAAAGACCACTAACCCAAGCTGTCTATTTAATTCGTCCAATACAAACTATTGGCAAGAGCGCATCAATAATGAGCAAAAATTAAGGCGCAATGACCACCGCGATGTGTATCAGCGAGACCGCGCTCGGGTGTTACATTCGGCGGCTTTTCGACGCTTACAAGCCAAAACACAAGTGCATGGAACAGGGCTGAATGATTTTTATCGCACTCGATTAACTCATTCGCTTGAAGTTTCTCAGATTGGAAGTGGTATTCTAGAACAGCTCAAACAAAAACAGCCGGACTATCAACCCATCTTGCCGCCTACTAGCTTGATTGAGACCTTGTGTTTAGCGCATGATATTGGCCATCCACCCTTTGGACATGGCGGAGAAGTGGCTCTCAATTATATGTTACGCAATCATGGTGGCTTTGAAGGGAATGCTCAAACTTTTCGCATTGTGACTCAATTAGAGCCTTACACCGAGCATCACGGCATGAATCTCACTCGGCGAACCTTATTAGGCTTATTAAAATATCCAGCCTTAATTAGCCAAGTCAGCAACCCAAATCAACCCGCAGAAGTCGCTTCACCTCGACAATTAAAAGCGCAGGATTGGTTACCGGCAAAAGGGATTTATGATATCGACCATGACTTTTTAAACTGGGTTCTATTGCCTCTTGAGCAAAGTGATAAAGACCTACTTGCTACTCACCGTGTTCCCTCCACGGCTGGCCCATATACTCACAGTAAAACTCGCTTTAAATCCTTAGATTGTTCGATCATGGAACTGGCTGATGATATCGCTTATGGTGTTCATGATTTAGAGGATGCCATTGTGTTAAATATGGTTAATCGTAAACAATGGCAAGAAGGTGCGGCCAGTAAGCTCGCAGACTGTGGCGATGACTGGTTTGAAAAAAATATCGATACCTTAAGTGAAAAGCTTTTTTCCGGTAAACATCACGAACGTAAAGATGCCATTGGAGGCATCGTCAATGCTTTACTCACCAGTATTCATCTGGCACCCGTTTATTCTGAGCACTCATTTAATAATGAGTTACTCAACATTAACGCCTATTTAGATGCGCCAATGGCTTATGCACTAGATGTCTTTAAAAGCTTTGTCTCGCAATATGTAATTCATGTCCCTGAAGTTCAACAATTTGAATATAAAGGACAACAAATTATCATGGATATTTTCGAAGCGTTAAATGCTGATCCTATGCGCCTTTTACCTGAGGCGACAAAACACAAATGGCAAGAGGCTGAGCAACATCATCAAGGTGGCACAAGAATATTAGCTGATTATATCTCTGCGATGACCGATGGTTATGCTCAAAAATTTCATCAACAGTTGTTTTCAGCACATACCTTGTTTTAACCCACAGCGGTAGCACTGTACTTAGCAATAGCCCTGTGCTTAGCGGATAGCCCTGTGCTTAGCGATAGTTTCGTTCAAAGGTGCCCGCTGGCATTTGTGCGATCTGAAAATCGATCATATTAATAAATGTGGTCATTAGCGACGATGCATCGCAATCAGGGTCAAGGACATTTAAAGCATAAAACACCGCTTCAACCGTAGATAAATGCTGCTCTGATGGGGCTTTTCGGATCCGATAGTTCCCTTGAAGATGATTAGGAAGCATGATGGATGGAAGCGCGTGTAAATTTGTAGACAATTGCCACATTTTATACGCTTTCTTCCAAGTTCCATCGAGTATGATGAGACAGACTTGTTGGCCTGGATTACGACATATCTGCGGTTGATTAGTTGAATTTAGCTCGATGCTGTGTTCATTAGGATACAAAACCAATGGCTGAATCTGGGGGTCTTGTAACAAATGATTCAGCCCATCATGGTGAGAAAAATCTTCCCCAACCCAGCGCTCACAGTGCTCTAAACTCAATTCAAGTATCTTTGCCGTCCCCATTGGGCGCTTGGTTTCCGATGGATGTTGCAAAATAACCACCTTAACTTGCGAGTCTATTGCTTTTATCCATTGGCAAATACAGGCATTATGAGCCTTACCACATTGCACACAATATCGAGACATGAAATTTAAACCGTTCCTTTTACTACTCACTATGACACTTTTGATGGGGCTTTTTCAGCTCCCTCATTTAGGGTACATCCTCCAATGGGATCATCAGGCTATTATCTCTGGAGAATGGTGGCGGATCGTAACAGGAAATTTTACCCATACCAATCTCTATCATTTAATCATGAATATATTCGGTCTTTGGATTATCGGCTTTATTTTTCGAGCACAACTGGAATCGCGTAGCTTATTGCTTATTATCTTAGGGATCAGTACCGCGATTGGCAGCTTACTACTCTTGACTGATTTATCACTGTATGTGGGCTTATCCGGAGTGTTACATGGCCTCTTTGGATTTTATGCCTTAAAAGAATATCGCTCAGGGAGGCAATCAAGCCTTTACCTTGTAATAGGGCTGCTAATTAAGATTTTATGGGAACAAAACTTTGGCTCCCCTACTGGCACTCAATCGTTAATCGATGCGCCAGTAGCGCTAAATGCACACCTATTTGGTACATTATCGGGCTTGATTTTGGCTCTGCTGACTGGGCGAAAAAAAGCCCTAATCCAATGAACTAGAGCTTTCTATTCACCTTACAAAAGCCAGAAATAAAGATCGGCTTAAAGAAAGATCAACTTAAAAAAGGATAAGTTTATAAAAGTATAAACTTAAAGAAGAATACGATTTTTATTTTTATCTATGGTGGCCTGACCAATCCCTTTCACTTGTTTAAGCGCATCGACATCCTTAAATTTACCATGTTGGTTACGATAATCGACAATATCTTGCGCTTTTTTCTCACCAACACCTTGTAATAAAGTTGCAATTTCCTTGGCATCAGCCGTATTAATATTCACGGTGACCTCTATGCCTTCATGCTGCTTAGTCGATTTTGTTTCAGCCGCATTCACTATACTCGTCGGTAATGTGAACATCATCATCAATAATAAAAATGAATATATTTTACGCATAAGTACACTCCCTTGTTTTATAAAATCGAGGCCAGTTTAAAATATCTTACGCACTAAGCACGCCTCCATTTTCAGCTTGAGAGCCACAGTAAAAAAACATTAATTAATAAACAGGACAATTACACATAAAGACGTAACACCTTGCTCTTTGTGTCTCAAAGTATGAGAAAAGTAATACCAATCACACTTATTAGATGATCATACTAAGTAGATAGTCAGAAATTACGTAGAAATAAGACTTGAAAACAAGATATAAAAAAAGGCCACGATAAGCGCGGCCTTTAAGAGAGATAACGTGGTTGAGAGGAGGGTAATTACTCCGCTGCTAATCCATGATATTCAATCGATGTTGATTCACGTAATGACTTAATCAACACTTCAAGATCTTGTTGATTATTCATACGCAACAACTGAGAGGCAATCTGTTGTTCAAACTGAGCATCTGAACCACTAGTCACTTTATTTAATTTAACGATAGTGATATTACCTTGGTCATCTTTAGTTTGAGCATAAGTAGACGCTCCCTCTTGTGGGTGAGGCATCGCAAATACTTTATTGGCTAATGGAGAACGACGATCAATGCTTTGTTCACTAGCAAAAGAAAGATCATTATCAGCCAATACTTTGTCTTCACCTTTTTGTAGAGCTTCAACTACTTTATTCGCTAACGTTAACGCTTGTTGTTCGCCTTTTGTTGCAAGCAGTTGAGCCTTAACTTGCTCTTTGACGTCATCAAATGGCAGAACGGTTTCATCACGAACGTCATTCACACGAACAACCACCACATGCTCAGGTGCCACTTCTAGCACTTCTGAGTTCATACCTTCTTTCTTCACATCAGTGTTTTCTAACGCTTGAGCGACTGCTGGGATCTTTAAAATCTCAGGAGCATCTGCTTGAGAAATAAAATCTGTGGTTTGAATTGATTGTGAAATGGCTTTTGCCGCTTCATCTAATGAATCTGGCGACTCAAAAGCAACCGATTCTAGTTTAGATTGTAATGAATAAAACTCATCAACCGCTTTTTGATCACGAAGCTCTGACTTAATCTCTGCGGCTACTTGTGAATATGGCTTCGATTGTGGCGCTTTCACATCTTCAAGTTGAATGATGTGATAACCAAAATCTGATTTAACTACCTCAGAAACATCACCTTTTGCTTGTAGATTAAAAGCAGCATCTTCAAACTCTGGGTCCATAACCCCTTTTTCAATCCAGCCTAAATCGCCACCTAGCTTCGCACTACCAACGTCTTGTGAGCTTTCTTTCGCAACCGTAGCGAAATCAGCCCCAGCTTTTAATTGAGCTAACAGTTCTTCTGCTTTGGCTTCGTCATCTTTGATCAAAATATGACGAACTTTACGTTGCTCTTTTGTTGAGTACTTATCGAGGTGATCTTGATAATATTGCTGAGCGTCTTCATCACTCACTGTAATCGTATCTTTCAGTTTTTCAGCCGACAGTTCAACATAAGCGACTTTCATTTGCTCTGGACGCTCATAGTTTTCAGAGTGTGATTGATAGTAAGCTTGCAACTCATCTTCGGTCACTTGTGCTTTTTTCGCAAAATCGGCAACACTTAACGTAATAGTTTGCACATCACGTGTTTGAGTTAACAAATGCGTTTGCTGCTCTACTTCATGCGGTAGCGTAAACTCACTATCTTGCAAAGCTGAAACCACCTGATTGCGTAACAAATCTGTACGTAAGTATTCAGCAAAACTATCGGCGCTAAAGCCTGCACGACGTAAGGTAGCTGCATAGATATCTTGATCAAATTTTCCGTTTGTTTGGAATTGCGGCATGGTTAAGATCAATTGACTGACTTGGTCATCACTGACACGCAAGCCTAGTGATTTAGCATATTGCTCAATCAAGACATCATTGATCATGCGGTCCAATACACTTTTACGGAAAGTTTGCACGTATTGAGGGTCACCCATTAACGTAGAAAAGTAGTCACCCATTTGGGATTGCATACGATTACGCTCATTTTGATAAGCTTGCTCAAACGCACCACGTTCAATCGTTGTACTGCCGACTTTGGCTGCAACGTTGTTGCCACCACCGCCTAAATAACCACTCACTCCTGTAAAGACAAAAGAAAGAATGATTAACCCCAGAATAATTTTAATCGCTATACCATTTACGCCTTCGCGTAGTCGATCCATCATAATCAGACTGCTCTCTAAAAACTAACTGCCACTAACAACGGCATCACCATGACACCTTTCTTAGCAAGATAAAAATATAACGTCGATGATATCAGAAAAAGAAAAGCGCACCAGTAAGATGCGCTTTTTGATAAAGAAAGATTGAGGTTAGACGTAAAAAACCTCAGCGTTTTCCCATAAACAGGAAAACACCATCAAACAAATTAATTACACGCGTCTTTCAATGCTTTACCTGCTTTGAATGCAGGAACTTTTGCTTCAGCAATTTGAATTACATCACCCGTTTTAGGATTACGACCGGTACGTGCCGCACGAGTACGAACACTAAAGGTACCAAAACCAACCAATGCAACTTGCTCATCCGCTTTAAGAGTTTCTGTTACAGCTTCAATAAATGCATCAAGAGCACGACCTGCTGCTGCTTTAGAGATGTCAGCGTCTGCTGCAATTTTTTCTACTAATTGAGTTTTATTCACTTGTTGTTCCCCTTTTAGCTATTAACTTGGCGCTAATAGCAAATCGTTCCGTTTAAAGAAGTTCTTTTTGGTAAAGATAATAGACTGGCCTTTATTTAATCAGCTTTTCGAAGGCTTATCCCCCGTCACTCTTGGCTCAGGTCTCTCGAAAGTTAACTTAGCCTTGAAAAAAAACGCTGACAAGTACTTTCTGGCTTGTCAGCGTCATTCTTTTAACTAAATTTGTTGAATATCACTAGTTTGTGACCTCAATCACACAACCTGCTGGGTCTTTTTCCAAGGCTAGCGGTAAAACTTCATCTAACCATTGGACAGGCTTAACATTTAAGTCACCGATAACGTTTGCAGGAATGTCTTCTAGATCACGTTCATTCTCTTTTGGAATGATCACCGTTTTAATACCACCACGGTGTGCTGCCAGAAGTTTCTCTTTCAAACCACCAATAGGCAATACTTCACCACGTAAGGTGATCTCACCAGTCATCGCTACATCAGCACGAACAGGATTACCCGTTAGGCTAGACACTAACGCTGTACACATTGCGATACCCGCACTTGGGCCATCTTTCGGTGTAGCACCTTCCGGTACGTGAACATGAATGTCACGCTTTTCGTAAAAATCAGAGTTAATACCCAGTTTCTCAGCACGAGAGCGTACCACCGTCATTGCCGCTTGAATCGACTCTTGCATCACATCACCTAAAGAACCGGTATAAGTCAGCTTACCTTTACCAATCATAGATTGTGTTTCAATCGTCAATAAGTCGCCACCAACTTCCGTCCAAGCAAGCCCTGTCACCTGACCGATACGATTATTGTCTTCAGCTTTACCGTAATCAAAACGTTGAACCCCTAAATATTCTTTTAGGTTATCCATTGTAACGGTGACTGATTTCAATTCTTTATTCAGCAGAATATTTTTCACCGCTTTACGGCAAACTTTTGAAATCTCACGCTCTAAGCTACGCACACCGGCTTCACGAGTGTAATAACGAATGATGCCAATGATCGCCGAATCATCAATAATAATTTCATTCGCTTTCAAACCATTGCGCTCAATTTGCTTATCCACTAAGTGACGTTTTGCAATATTAAGTTTTTCATCTTCGGTGTAACCGGAAAGACGAATCACTTCCATACGGTCAAGCAATGGGCCAGGAATATTCATTGAGTTCGAGGTCGCGACAAACATCACGTCAGACAAATCATAATCCACTTCCAGATAATGATCGTTAAACGAGTTGTTTTGTTCCGGATCGAGCACTTCTAATAATGCCGATGATGGGTCACCACGCATATCGGAAGCCATTTTGTCGATTTCATCTAACAGGAATAACGGGTTTTTCACGCCCACTTTCGACATTTTTTGGATCAATTTACCCGGCATCGAACCAATATAAGTACGACGGTGACCACGAATTTCAGCTTCATCACGCACGCCACCAAGTGCCATACGTGTGTATTGACGGCCAGTTGCCGCAGCAATAGAACGGCCTAATGAGGTTTTACCCACCCCCGGAGGCCCAACCAAACACAAGATCGGTCCTTTAAGCTTGTTAACGCGATTTTGTACCGCAAGATACTCAAGAATACGGTCTTTAACTCGCTCTAATCCATAGTGATCTTGATTTAAGATTTCTTCCGCTTTGGCTAAATCTTTTTTCACTTTAGAACGCTTGCTCCAAGGAACCCCAACCATCCAGTCAATGTAGCCACGGACAACCGTCGCTTCGGCTGACATCGGTGACATCATTTTTAATTTTTGAAGTTCTTGCTCGGTTTTTTCACGTGCTTCTTTTGGCATCTTAGCGGCTTCAATTTTCTTTTGCAGCGCTTCAAATTCGTCAGGAGCATCATCCATATCGCCGAGTTCTTTTTGAATAGCTTTCATTTGCTCATTCAAATAATACTCGCGCTGGGATTTTTCCATTTGCTTTTTAACACGGCCACGGATGCGTTTTTCAACTTGTAATAAGTCAATTTCCGATTCCATCATGCCCATCAGAAACTCAAGACGCTCTACTACATCCGTGATTTCAAGGACACGTTGCTTATCATTGAGTTTAAGTGGCATGTGAGCGGCGATAGTATCCGCAAGGCGCGCCGCTTCATCAATCCCATTCAATGAGGTCAGCACTTCTGGTGGGATCTTTTTATTGAGCTTAATAAAGCCTTCAAATTGATTAATTGCACTACGAACAATGACTTCTTGCTCACGCTCATCAATTTCTGGTGTGGTTAAATATTCCGCATCGGCCGTAAAGAATTCTTGATTAGAAAACGTGTGGACTTTGGCACGCTGTTGACCTTCAACGAGGACTTTAACGGTACCATCTGGCAATTTCAGTAATTGCAAAATCGTCGCAATTGTACCCGTTGAAAATAGGTCATCGATGTTCGGTTCATCGGTTTCCGCATCTTTTTGAGCCACTAATAAGACTTGCTTATTGGTTTCCATTGCGGTTTGAAGACATTGAATCGACTTTTCACGACCAACAAAAAGTGGAATAACCATGTGAGGGTAAACCACGACATCACGTAAGGGTAATACGGGAATCTCGATACGCTCGGAACGCTCCAAGTTCATATTATTCTCTCTATTCCGTTTGCACATTCATTGAAAAGTATATGGGGGCTATATTGCTAGATTCAATAACAAAATTAAAAAAGGAGGCCAAAAGCCTCCTTTAAATTAATATTTTAGTTTCTAGTCGAGTTATTCTGAGCTCGCAAGTTGATTTTCAGCGTTTTGATAAATCAACAAAGGTTCAGATTCACCCTTAATCACGGTTTCGTCGATCACTACTTTGGTGACATCTTTATTCGATGGCAACTCATACATAGTTTCAAGTAAAACGGATTCAAGAATTGAACGTAAACCACGTGCTCCGGTTTTGCGCTCCATCGCTTTCTTCGCAATGGCTTTTAACGCATCTTCACGGAATTCTAGCTCAGCACCTTCAAGATCAAACAACGCACCATATTGCTTAGTTAAGGCATTTTTAGGTTCACAAAGAATCTGGATTAATGCTTCTTCATCAAGCTCAGTTAGCGTGGTAGTGACTGGAAGACGACCGATAAACTCTGGGATCAAACCATATTTTACCAAATCTTCCGGCTCGACTTGTTTGAATAGCTCACCGGCACTTTTCGCTTCGTCTTTACTACGAACTTCAGCACCAAAACCAATTCCTGTACCAACCGCCACACGTTGTTCAATCACTTTATCTAGGCCCGCAAACGCGCCACCACAGATAAATAAGATCTTAGACGTATCAACTTGCAAGAATTCTTGTTGAGGATGCTTACGACCACCTTGTGGTGGCACTGATGCTACGGTTCCTTCAACAAGTTTCAATAATGCTTGTTGTACACCTTCACCCGAAACGTCACGTGTGATTGATGGGTTTTCAGCCTTACGAGAAATCTTATCGATCTCATCAATGTACACAATACCACGCTCGGCTTTAGCTACATCGTAATCGCATTTCTGCAGCAGCTTCTGAATGATATTTTCAACATCTTCACCCACATAACCCGCTTCGGTTAATGTGGTTGCGTCCGCCATCGTAAACGGTACATCAAGAAAACGAGCCAATGTCTCGGCTAATAATGTTTTACCACTACCCGTTGGACCAATCAACAAGATATTACTTTTGCCAAGTTCCACACCGTCTTTGGTTTTATCGCCATTACGTAAGCGTTTATAGTGGTTATATACCGCTACTGATAACACTTTCTTCGCGTAATCTTGGCCGATAACATAATCGTCTAAGTGCGCGCGAATTTCTTTTGGTGTAGGAAGTGCTTCTGATTCTTTCTTCGGAATCACATCCTTCACTTCTTCACGAATGATATCGTTGCATAAATCGACGCATTCATCACATACGTAAACGGAAGGACCTGCGATCAGCTTACGAACCTCATGCTGGCTTTTACCGCAGAAAGAGCAATACAGAAGTTTAGTACTTCCACCCTCTTTGCTTTTATCTGTCATTCGCTAACCTCTTAGCCTTTAATTCTTTCTTTCAGTCTATAACAATTTTGCTGACTATGCTTGTGGCAATTAAACGGCTCTTTCAACACAGCAGCAAACTGTAAAGCGATTGGCAGACTTATCATGAAAAGGTTTCAACCAATATCTCTGATAAGCCCGCAAACCATTAAGCTGGGCGCTTATCTAATACTGCGTCAACCAAGCCATAATCAACAGATTGTTGAGCAGACATGAAGTTATCACGATCAGTATCACGCTCAATCACTTCAAGTGGTTGGCCTGTATGTTCTGATAATAAATTATTTAAGCGCTGTTTAATGGTTAAAATTTCTTGTGCGTGAATCTGAATATCAGAAGCCTGACCTTGGAAGCCACCTAATGGTTGGTGAATCATCACGCGAGAGTTAGGCAAACAGAAACGTTTCCCTTTTGCGCCACCCGCCAACAAGAACGCACCCATAGAACATGCTTGTCCCATACATACTGTGCTCACGTTTGGCTTAATAAATTGCATAGTATCGTAAATTGACATACCAGCAGTAACAGAACCACCTGGTGAGTTAATATACAAAAAGATATCTTTGTCTGGACTTTCTGACTCTAAAAATAGTAATTGAGCAACCACTAGATTTGCCATGTGATCTTCAACTTGGCCGGTCAAAAAGATAATGCGTTCTTTCAATAAGCGAGAATAGATATCATAAGAACGTTCACCACGAGAAGTTTGCTCTACCACCATTGGCACAAGCGCATCAACAATTGGAGACATTGTATTATTTTCTTGGTAGCTCATTTCGCTTTCCCTGTAGTAGATAGGTTTATCAACCTGAATTGATTACTAAAATAATAAACAAGATAAGTTAATCATAAACCTAGATGCTTACCAATACCATTTCATTGAATCGCCAGATAAAAATAGATTAGCAAGCTAAAAAATAAAATGGCTCGTATGATCCACTCCAAAATGTAGAGACCATATCGAGCCATTGGTAACAGAAGAACTAAAACACTGTCAACTCTTCTGCTCAGCGCAGCCTGATTTCACTTAATATTTGAGTGATTAAGCAGGTTGTTGCTGGTTCATTAACTCATTAAAGCTAACTTCTTTTTCAGAAACTTTTGCTTTAGCGATGATTGCATCAATAGCTTGATCTTCTAGCGCTACGTTGCGAATGTTATTCATCATTTGCTCGTTTTGCTCGTAGTAAGCGATTACTTCAGATGGATCTTCGTACGCTGTTGCCATTTCTTCGATCAGTGCTTTTACGCGCTCGTCGTCAGCTTTAAGGTCTTCAGATTTGATCACTTCACCTAACAATAGGCCAACTTTAACGCGACGTGCTGCTTGCTCTTCAAACAATTCACGTGGAAGTTGAGCTGCTGCTTCAGGGTTGCCACCAAAACGTTGAGCCGCTTGTTGACGTAGCACTTGGATTTCTTGATCGATAAGTGCAGAAGGTACGTCCATCTCGTTTTGTTCAACCAGACCATTGATCGCTTGCTCTTTAATACGGTTTTTAACCGCTTGTTTAAGCTCACGTTCCATGTTTTTACGTACTTCAACTTTCAGTGCGTCAACGCCGCCTTCAGTTACGCCGAACTTAGAAACAAATTCGTCTGTTAGCTCAGGAAGTTCACGAGTTTCAACTTTGTTCAGTTTGATATCAAACTTCGCTGCTTTACCTTTTAGGTTTTCAGCGTGGTAATCTTCTGGGAAGTTCACATCAATTGAGAATTCTTCACCTGCTTTCTTACCTAGAATGCCATCTTCAAAACCAGGAATCATGCGACCTTGGCCCATTTCAAGAGGGAAGCCTTCTGCTTTACCACCTTCAAATGCTTCACCGTCGATGTAACCAACGAAATCGATAGTTGCACGGCTTGTTTCGCTTACAGCTTCTTCAACTTCAGCCCAAGTAGACTGTTGTTTACGAAGTGTTTCTAGCATTTCAGCAACGTCTTCATCTTTTACTTCTACCGCTGGTTTTTCAACTGCGATGCTTTCAAGACCTTTAAGTTCAACTTCTGGGTAAACTTCAAAAGTTGCTGTGAAAACAAGATCTTTGCCTGCTTCATTTTCAACTGGAGCAAACGTTGGTGCGCCTGCTGGGTTGATTTTTTCTTTAACGATGCTTTCAATAAAGTGGCGTTGCATCACTTCACCCATCACATCTTGACGTACTGCTTTGCCGTACATTTGTGCAACCATCTTCATCGGTACTTTACCTTTACGGAAACCATCAAAACGACGGTTTTTCGCGATGTTGCGCAATTCAGCTGTTACTGCATCTTCAATGTTAGCAGCAGGAACAGTAATAGTAAGACGGCGCTCTAGGCCTTCTAGATTTTCAACAGTAGCTTGCATTATTTATAAACCTCAAAACTGGCTCAGTAAGTATGAGCGTATGAGCTAATCTAAACCTTTAGGGAAAGGATTAGCTTCACTCCTTGTGTTGTATCCAATATGGACACATAAAATTATGAGCATCAATCAACCTAAATCGGCAAGATTGCCCACTGATTAATTGAACTAATGAGTGAAACCTTCTTCATTTTTACAACAGATAACATCTTAAATAGAAAAATAAAGAAAAAGGCCTCTCCTATTAGTCTCAGGATAAAATTCAGACGCGCCATTCTAGCGGCATGAGTTAAGCCTGTCGAGTCAAGTCCTAAATTCTCATGTACTCATTCTCTGGTTTTTTATTCAGTAGGGAGAATGATCACGTTTCATAGGTGGGGACATTCTATTTTTTTTCAAGACTCCAGGATGAATTTTTCATTTGAGTGATTAAAAATAGAGCACACCATCGGTTGTAACCCCTTTGAGTGAGCAGGTTATTCATTGCCATCTTTAACGACGCCCGCCCATTCGACCACCTAAACCACCGCCACCAAATGAAGGTCGGTTAATCGTCGGCCTGACTGCTGGTCGTGTGGTGGGTCTTTGTAAAGTGGGACGATCCGCGCTTTGCCAACGGTTTTTTAATTGTTGTTTTTGTTCTGTCGTTAGCGGTGAATGGGTTTCATTATTGGTTGCCGCTTCCAATACTTTAGGGTTTTCAGACATTTGCTGGCGTATTGATTCGCGCTTTTCGGTAATGGTTTGTTGCTGCTGCGGTGATAATGAATCAAATTTAGTTTGAAAATCATTTTTTAATGCCGAAATATCTGGCCCATCGCCCTCTTGCCAATTTTTGACTTTGTCTTTAATTTCGGCTTGTTTATCTGGATCTAAGGTATGCCACCAGTTAGTAACGGCTTGTTTAAATTCACCCTCGTTGTGACAGCAATCGGGGTACACATAATCTTGATAAAACCAATAATCACCATACCACCAGCTATCAGTGTAATAATAACTCATCGAGGAGGACGGCGAGCTGGAGCAGCCAACCAGCACTAATAAAACACTTCCCCATATCATCAAACCTGACTGAAATAATGGTTTTAACGTCTTCAAAAACATCCTATCTCTCCTCAATCACTTTCCGTGTACATGAGTGATACAAATGCGCTCATATAATCGCTAACTTTAGGAAGCCAAAGCCCATCTAACAGACAGTCAAATCGGCTTGGCTGAATTTCCATTAACTTTAAATAAGACCTTAACCCTAAGATTGCAAGGCCTTAAAACTCGAGTGTTATTGCCCCTTTTTTCTGATCAATTTTTCATACCAAAGAGGGTGATGATGCTTAATGTGTTCTAAAGATAACTTACCGTCACCAAACATGGAGCGCAGACCTTCCCGATTAATTGGAAATACTGCAAAATAAATATGCGCTACCATCATGATGCAAAGCAAAACAAAACACACTGCATGTAAACTACGCAACCATTCTTGTACATCCAATGAAAATTGACCGCGGAACATCAAAATAATACCCGACACAGCAATGCCAAGTGTGCAACCAATAATCGCCCACGCCATTAATTTTTGCGCCACATTGTATTTACCAATCTTGCCATGTTTGAAAGTAGTATAGGTAAAGACCACCTCTTTAATACCAGAAATCAAAGCACCAATAGTCCATTTATCTTCTGGCCATATTTGCCAATTTTTGATGTCTTTAAGCATCACGATCACAAATGGTATTGAAGACAACACAAACATTAATGCTATTATACGGTGTAGCATTCGAGCCGTATTAATCCCATCAGCCAAAATGATACTATTTGCCCCTGTGAGAAAATCATATGGCACTGCATATAAATATCCTAACCAAGTAAAATTATGCGAGAACACAGGCAAACCAGTTATAGTTAAAAAAAACATAAAATGAATAATATGTTTATGATACCAACGCTGTACACCCGTGAAAGCCTGAACTTGCTTATCATTTTTCATCATTCCTCTCCTTAAACTCAGCTTGCTGAACCAGATTCTTACGCTGAGTAAAGTAAAATAGGCCATGTAATGCTAGCGCTCCTGCAGTTACACCGACGCCGACACCAGACCAATCTTTGACCACACTTCGAATCTGCATACCTATTTCTTTTGGGTTTTCAGGAATTAAATACTCATTTTGATAAACTTTAGGGGCTATGGTTAACCAATGTAATCTTCCAACATAACTATTAGGTGCTTCTTCACCATATAGCACTATTTTTTGTTGTAGGGATTTCTCATAATGAGCTTTTCGATGACGCCCTTCCGCAATCATTTCTTCACGTGAACCCGATTGCAATGCCCCAGTTGGACACGCCGACACACACGCTTGTGGCAAACCATTTTCAATTCTGTCATAACAGCCAATACATTTGCTCGCTTTATTAGTTTGGGGATCGTATTGCGGTACATTGTAAGGGCACACATCAACGCAGGTTTGACAACCTACGCATGCTTTTTCATTAATCACTATTTCCCCTCCAGGACGACGCTCAATGGCATGGCTTGGACAATGCTGTAAGCAAGGAGCATTTTCACAATGTTGACAATGATGAAACCCAACAATTGTACGCGCATTAGGGTATTCACCCACCTCATGATTTACCGGGGTTAAATAATAGGTATCACTGCCTTTTGAATTCATCGAAACGGCGATATGCTTATTTGAATCACGCTGTTGACGAAGTCGATTTTCACTACTGCATGCTGACATGCAAGCAAAGCAATTGATACAATCAATTGCATCATATAAAATCACATTGCTCATGCTTGGATCCTCTCAATTTTTAAAACAATATCTTGTGGCGTGTGCGTTTTTACTCCCGGCGCTAAACGAGTATGCCCAAATTGGTTAACGTTAATCCCACTAGCCGCCGCATATTCCAATTTTTGTTTAGGACCATATAGGCCATTACCTGCACAGAAATAAGTGAATATCACTTCAGGATGAATGGTTTGACGAATTTCTAAGGTCGCGGTTTGTAAATCTGATTTATCATCTTTAGACCAGATCGCTACTTCATCACCAGACTTTAAACCTAACAATGTTGCACGTTGAGTATTAATAAATACTCGACTAAATTGCGTTAAATTTTGAAGATGATGCAAAATGGCATTGTCGCGCGCTTGTGCACCAGTAAAGCTACCTAGTGGTGAAAAACCTGTAACAGGAATGAACTCATTATCTTTGACCTTTCCTTTCTCTTGAATCCAAGCAGGCGGTAATTGCACGTTGAGGGGCGAGGCATGATCAACATTTTTATAACCTGGTTGATTCTGCTTAATCGATGACCACATATTGAATAACTGAGTACTAAAAAGTTCATATCGCTGTGTGGGTGTTACAGCAATAAGCGGATGCTCTTTTTCAAAACCACTCCAGCCACCAGCACGCTCTAATTCATCTAGAGATTTTGGTAAAGTTTGACGTTCAGCCTCAGTTAAACCCATGACACCAAACAGTTGTTTTTCTTTAGTTGCCGCTAAACCAGTTTCTGCCAACTCAGCAAAATAAGTTTGATAATCGGAATCGTTTAATGTTCGTTTTGCTAATTGAGTTAAGATCCAATAACCTGACTTAGAGTCAAATAATGGTTCTACAGCCTTTTGGTGCACACCGATAACAGGAACTAAAGTTTTATAATCAGCGCCAAGAGGTTCATCTCGTTCAAGATAAGTACAATCCGGCAAGATTACATCGGCGTACATCAAGGTATCATTCCAAAAAGGAGAAACACCGACAATATTGGGAATGGTTTCAAGCATTGAAGCAATGTCTACTCCGCCAGTCGTTCCTCCTAATAAGTTATTACCCCATAAAAACAGCATTTCTGGTTTTTGCGGCATATCTTGGTGATATGCCTTTTCGATAAGTGCACGATGTGAAGAAGAATTTACCCCCCAACTATCTTGATCGTTTTCCTTAAACCACTGAGTAAATGCATTGACACCAGGCGCAGGTGCTATTAATGGCATACCTAATTTCGCATTTTTATTAACTAAAATTCCGCCTTTTTCACCGAAAGTGCCGAGCAATAAATTCAACTGAAGTGCTGCTAATTGAGCTCGTAAATCAGAGCTATGACGAGAAAAACGGTAACCAACTTCCACAAAGCATTGTGGCATAGTATCACTAAGGCGTTTTGCTACCGAGGCCACTTGAGCCTCAGTCATACCACTCTCGTCAAGTAAATCATTCATTGATAATGCGAGTAGAGATCGACTCCAAACAACCCATGCTGTTGTAACGGTTTGACCATTAAATTGCCATTCACCATTTAATTCTGCCACGGTCACATCATATTTTTTCACAACTTTTTGAGAGTTTTTATCAAATACCCAATAATTGGGTGTTGCATCAACTGGAGCAAACGTTTTTGCATCTACCAGCATATCCGCATTAGTTTTTTCAGCTAATGATGCCCAATTAACCCGATTATCCTTGACTAAGGATTGCATGACAGCCATTAAAAATGCACTGTCAGTACCAGGTCGAATAGGCAACCAATCTGCATAAGATTGGCCTAATTCATTTGGGCGGCGAGGATCAACAATAGTAAACGGTACACCATTTTTTTGTGCATTAGCAAAGAGCTTTGACCAACCATAACCAATCACTGCACCGCCGGGATTTTTTCCTATAATCACTCCATATTTAGCGTTCTCCCAATCGGAAGTAAATGCTCCAGCACCACCTTTACCAAATACCATTTGTTGAGCAAAAGCCGTACTTTTCCAACAAGTATCAGCATAATCAACAATATTATTAGTTCCTAACAAGTGAAACCAACTTTTGTCGTACAATGGAGCTGAACTATAGCGGTAAAGGTAGTATAAACGTTCAATTTTATCTTGAGATTTCAGTTCATTTATAGAGTCAGCTACGCGATTTAATGCTTCATCCCAAGACGCTGGACGAAATTCACCTCGTCCACGCTCTCCGGTACGAATTAATGGTGTTTTAATTCGGTCTTGGCTGTATAACGCAGCAAGACCTGCTCGCCCCCGACCACAAACACCGGCATATTTATTAATAGGGTTATTTTCAATACGTACTACCTGACCATCTATTACTACAGCAAAAGCAGGACACATTTGTGCGCACATGCGACACATAACGGGAATACGCTTTTCCCCCATAAAGACCGCAGAAGACACATTTAAGGTAGAGTTTGATGAGGATATTGAATTAGCCAATGAAGTAGCTGGCATAAAAATTGCCGCGCTCCCCAATAAAGAAGCACTTTTTAGAAATGAGCGCCGGCTGTGATTAACATTAGATTTCATTGCTCTTCCATCTTTGAATAATTATTATACAAAGATGTACCACTACCCCTAAAGGGGTATTGTGATCGAAGTCAAATGTAACCAAAAGTAATAGAAGCAATATGATATTGTCTGAAGTCGATCAACATTATCCACTTTTTATTCATGGGTTACAGTATTCTTTATGCCGGTTCCAGCATCTTTTAGCAGATCTATCGGTGACAAGATAACGCCTTTTACTGCTCCTTGAGCTGCTTGCTTCGATAATTGCTCACTTTTATCCATCAAACTATCAACTTTAGCCAACATCGGAGGAACGGCTTCACGTAATTGCGCAGATTCGGCCAATACCTTAGGCAAGACATCGGTTCTCACCGCCTGCACTTCATCCAACACTTTCGGGATCGTTTGGTTAATATTCTCAGCAGTGTTATTAACAGCCTTGACCGTGGTGTTGACTTTATCTACGGTCTGGTTGATATCTTGCGCGGTTTTTAAGGCCTCTGGCGTCACATCAGCAAACTTATTTGCCACCATTAACCACTCATCCACTTTCAACGTTTCCGCAGTTTTAGAAATATCATTGAGTAATTGAGGGTACTTATCCACTACTGTCGTGACCGTCGCAGTAAAATGGTAAATGGTGTACCCCAAATAAAAAATCGATACGGCTAAAATAGTTTGAATCAACATTCCTAAACGCGCCATACACTTCCCTTTAACTAAAAATAATACTCAAAGTATACAAGCTAAGTCATCAATACAAGTAACAAACTCAGTCATTGAATAAGCAGCCTCAGTTGCGAATAACGAGAAGTCAGCAGGTTAGACTCATTATGAGTGACACTGTTATTCGCAATTGAGGTTAAATAAAATTAAGGTGAAATAAAAAGCCCTCAGCACGCTTTCTCGTTGAAAGTATCCTGAGGGCGATGTATTTCTATCTTGTTTACCTAAATGGATTTAACCTTTAAATACTGGCAATATCCCGAGCATCGCTAAAAAGTGGAATACGGCTGTCGCTACGCCAAACAGTAAGATCAAGTACGGCACAATATTTCCACCGGCAACCATAAAGCCTTGATGCCCATCTTTACGCTGACGAGATTTCAACGCTAACAAGGCTGGGATAATACATGTCCATACCGTCGCAGCCGCTCCCGCATAGCCAATCGCCAAAATAAAACCAAATGGGAATAGCAGTGACAACACCAATGGTGGCATAAACGTCACCGCCCAAGTTTTACTGCGGCCTGATTTGCTACGATTATCAAAACGGAACAAGTCGGCAATATAGTCGAAAACGCCTAAGCCAACGCCAATGAAAGAAGATAAAATCGCTGAAACAGAAAAGATATTAATGGCTTGCGAAACTTTCTCCGAAGCGACTACAGAACCTAACGCCGCCAGTAAAACGTCCACATTACCGTCTTTCTCAATCACAGGGCCAAAGGAATCACGAGATAAATGGCCAAAAATACTCACTAACCACACCACGTATAACAATAAGGCAATCGATGTACCGCCTAAAATAGCGTATTTCGCTTTACGTTCTTCCCCATAATAAGAGCGCATCGAAGCCACTGAGTGATGATAACCAAAAGAAGTTAATGCGATAGGAAGTAATGCCATTGCATATTTTGCGTATTGGCTGTTTTGGCTCACGGCATCGGTCAGTTTAGAGAGATCCACTTGCACAGTTAATCCAAACACACCAAAGACAAAGCTCAATAACATGATACCAATCAATACCACAGAAATACGGTCAACGGCACGAGTAGAGTGCCACACCACACTCGAGGCTAGAAAAACAAACAAGATTGAAGCGGTCTTACTTTCTAAGCCTAGTGAGCCTTGCAAAATCAAACCAAACGATGTGGTATAAGCATATAATAAAATCCCGCCGACGAAATAGACAGTTAAGTTATTAAAAGCATTAACCTTTTCACCTAATAAATCGGATGTAACGGTATTAAAAGAAACGTTCAGATCATAGTGTTTAAAGGCTTCTAATAATAACCAACCAGACACCGTCATCACCAGCATAGTCAATGCGATCGCAGCAATTGACCAAAATGTCCATGCGCCCGCTCCTGCACTGGGTAAGCCAAGCATACCTGCGCCGACACAAACACTTGCAATAATACAAGCACCACCAACCAATGAAGGTTGTTTTGCTGTTGCTGTTGCTGTTACGGTTGTCATATTGAATTCTCTTTACGCTAAATTAAGTACAGTGGCACTTAAAAACAAACAAGCATCGAGCGAAGAAGCTAGGAAGTGGTTTGAAATGCTACTACGGCGATTCAAACGCTAAAACTAGGATTCAAAAGCTGTGCTACCAAATTTCTATGCTGATGATGGGCTCATCATAACGACTTCTTTCGGACTAGTAAACTAGTTAACTGGTACAAAGTTTAAATAATGATAGATATCGCTCTCATTTTTAGCGCTTTTTTGGCACTTCAGTCTATTTTCTTTTGATTTAAATCAATAAACATTAAGATGCATTCTAAATACCACTTAAAGACAATAGCACATCTAAAGGTAGCGTTTATCATGATGGCTTTCATCTATTCAATGAGGCAAGATCATGAACATGTCCTGTGGTGCAACCAATTTAACGCCAGCTCAGTTAACCGAATTAACCCAGTTGCCAGCAGATAAGCTTGCTGACTTAATGGAATCGACCCACCATGAGTATATTCGTGAGTTTGGCCCTCAATTAATTGAAATGGCAGATAAATTATTACGTGTTCATGGCGAAGATTCGGCACTTATTCGTCAATTCACACCTTTAATTCATGCTCTCGTTGAAGATTTAACCCCGCACTTATTTAAAGAAGAGCAGATTTTATTCCCAGCCATTCGTAACCTTGCACAAGGTACATCAGAGCCCACTTGTTTTGGTCATATCGGTAATCCTATCCGCGTCATGACCCACGAACACCACGAAGCAGAGCGTATCATGCTTGCCTTACAACAACTCACCCAACACTTCCAAGCACCCGCAGAGGCTTGTCAGACTTGGCAACGTTGTTATCAATTGTGCGCCGAATTTTGCCAAGATCTAATTAACCATATTCATGTTGAAGATACGATCTTGTTCCCAACCGCCATTGAATTAGCGGAATAAATTACCCAACGGAATGTCGACGGGCGATCTCTTCATCAACCCAAAGCAGTAATTGTTTGATCGCCTTTGATAACACTCGATTTTGACGCACGATATAACCTAAACTGGTGGTCGGAAACTGTGGCAACGGGGTGACTGTCGTCGTTAAATGACTTTTGGTTGATAAAGAAAACTCCGGCACTATCGCAATACCAAAACCTGCTTCAGCCCAATCAATTTGTGCATCAACACTACCGACTTCCATGATTCGATAATTCGGTAATTTCAAACTCGGCAGTGCGCTATCTAGCAAATCCCGCGTTCGAGTATCGTGGCCCAACAAGATGAGCGTGGGTTGCTCTCCATGTTCATACTCCCCATCCTGCCATCTTGTTAAATGCTGGCCTAACGCGCACCACTTTACTTGTTGTAACTCCGTAAAATGCAGCGGCTCGCTTTCTTTTTGAGCGATCACAAACCCCAAATCGGCATCGGCACTTTTGACTAAATTGGAAGCTTGAGAGGAGGTGGTATTCAGCAGTGAGAAATCAATTCCCGGAAACTGCTTTTTAAATAGCTGAAACGGACCAATCAATAATAAACGCGAAATAATGTCACTGGCGGCAATGGTTAACGAACCTTGCTGCAAATCATTGATCGCATCCAAATCAGACTGACAAACCTGTAGCTCCCACAGCGCTTTTTGACCCGAAGCCAGCAGCCGCTCTCCTGCCTGCGTTAAATGGAAAGGGTTACGTTCAACTAACTTTACTTTGGTTGCCTGTTCCAAGTTTTTGATATGCAAACTGACATTGGGTTGAGTCATATTTAAAGCATGAGCCGTTTTACCAAAATGCTTTAAATCCGCTAAAGTCACAAAGGTTTTTAACCAATGAATATCTAACATTTGATGTCCTGATTTAGACGAAATTTATACAGGAATATTATCATAAGGCATTTACTGCTCATATGAATACCTTATCAGGATAATAATTATAATTAATTTCTCTTATCCAGATGAGCTGCGTACTATGACTACTCAAATCAATTTGGAGAATAAATTATGCCATCGATTGTTGTTGTAGGTGCTAACTGGGGTGATGAAGGGAAAGGTCGTATTGTTGACTTTTTAGCCGAAGAGGCGGCTGCGAGTATTCGTTTTCAAGGCGGAAATAACGCAGGCCATACGGTAGTAAACCAATTTGGTACATTTAAATTACACCAGCTACCGAGTGGTATTTTTAATCCAAACTGTACCGCTGTTCTTGGCCCAGGCATGGTCATTAGCCCTGCGGCGTTAACCGAAGAAATCGCAGAAGTAAAAGCTGCCGGAGTGGAAGTGAAATTATGCATTTCTGACCGTGCTACTTTGTGTCTACCGCTTCATGCGCTTGAAGATACACTAGAAGAACAACGCTTAGGTGATGCTGCTTATGGCTCAACCCGCCAAGGTATTGCACCAGCATACGGCGACCGTGTCATGAAAAAAGGCATTTTAGTGGGTTGGTTAAATCAACCAGAAGTGCTTAAACAACGCATCCAATTCCTACTTGATTGGAAAATGCCACAATTAAAAGCCCTCTACCCTAGCTGTGATTTTTCACAAACGGCTGAAGAAATGGCGGCGTGGTTATTAGAAGTCACCGCTGAATGGCGTCCTTTCATTTGTAATGTCACGGAACCTCTAAAAGCATTACAACAAAAAAACCAAAATCTATTATTTGAAGCGCAATTGGGCGCTGGTCGAGATTTAGTTTACGGTGAATACCCATTTACTACGTCATCTAATGTAACTGCTGCGTACGCAGGTATTGGTAGTGGCTTACCGGCTCTTCGCCCTGAACGCATTGTTGCTGTCGCCAAATCATTCAGCTCATCAGTGGGCACAGGCACTTTGGTTACCGCAATGGAAGAGCAAGATAGCTTCCGCGAAGCGGCAAATGAATTCGGAGCAGTAACCGGTCGTCCACGTGATATGGGATACTTTGACGCCGTCGCAACCCGTAATGGCGTTGAATTACAAGCGGCTACTGAAATCGCACTGACTAAAATTGATTGCCTATCTGGCATGAAAGATCTAAAGATCTGTGTCGCTTATGATGGTGATCACAGTGAAAACCCAATTTGGCCTCAAACTTCCGCGTTAAAACCGGTTTATGAATCAATGCCTGGTTGGGATGAAGACATCACAGGTTGCCGCACATTTGAGAGCCTACCTGCCGCAGCCCAACATTATGTCAAACGTATTGAAGACTTAATGGGTGTGCCAGTTTCTATGGTTTCTGTCGGTCCAGAACGTGAGCAAATGATCATTCGTTAATCTAATTTAATGAGATTAGCTATTTAAGTACTGCAATCGACCTAATATAACCCCCAGATAACTAAGCTGTTATCTGGGGGTTCTTTTTCTCTCCGCTTTTTACTTTCAGCCTTTGCTTCAATAAATACGGCATAAAATGAATGCAGCATAAAATATTCAATATCATATCCAGCCAGCTAAACTATCAATAAATAAGACGGCAATAAATAAGTCATAAATAAATCAACACTGATAAAACGAAAAAAACCTCACAAACACGAAGTTTATGAGGCTTTTTTCTCAATATGGCACGCCCTACAGGATTCGAACCTGTGACCACCTGCTTAGAAGGCAGGTGCTCTATCCAGCTGAGCTAAGGGCGCTTTAAGTGGAGGATTATACGAGATGGGTGAGTGAGGTCAATCGCTTTGTGTCGGATTGTGGTTTAAGTGTTGAAAAAAAAGGCATTTCATAAGCAATTATCCCCACTTTTAATCCACTTAATAAAATTGATTGCATAACCACCCAAAAGCAAACGTTTGCGTTGTGGATATTACAGCATTTTTTTGCGACAATACGCCGCAAATCTAGTACGTCTAGTCACATGAGGAATGTAAGGAAAACCATGGCCGCTCAAATTATTGATGGAAAGTTAATTTCACAAACTGTTCGTTCTGAAGTCAAAGCTCGTGTTCAAGCTCGCGTTGCAGCCGGTTTACGTGCACCAGGCTTAGCTGTCGTCTTGGTCGGCAGTGATCCAGCCTCTCAAGTTTATGTCGGAAGCAAACGCCGCGCTTGCGAAGAAGTTGGATTCGTTTCTAAATCCTTTGATTTCCCAGCAACGACATCGGAAGAAGAATTATTGTCCGTGGTTGAACAACTCAACAATGATCCTGAGATCGATGGCATCTTAGTACAGCTTCCTCTTCCGGCTGGTATTGATAGCACCAAAATTTTAGAGACAATTCATCCAGAAAAAGACGTGGATGGTTTCCACCCTTACAATGTGGGTCGTCTATGCCAACGCATTCCTAAATTACGTTCGTGTACGCCAAAAGGTATTATGACGTTATTAGAGCGCTATAATATTGATACACATGGAAAACATGCCGTGATAGTCGGCGCGTCTAACATTGTTGGCCGCCCTATGACGCTTGAATTACTCCTTTCCGGTTGTACCACAACTACTTGTCACCGTTTCACAAAAGATTTAGAGAGCCACATTCGCCAAGCCGATATCTTGGTCGTCGCGGTTGGGAAGCCTAACTTTATTCCTGGTGCTTGGATTAAAAAAGGCGCGGTAGTGATCGATGTCGGTATAAACCGTATGGACAATGGTAAGCTAATCGGTGATGTGGAATATGATGTGGCAAAAGAAAATGCCAGCCACATTACTCCTGTTCCTGGCGGCGTAGGTCCTATGACGGTCGCAAGCTTAATTGAAAACACCATGTACGCTTGTGAGAATTTTTCCCAATAATGTCAATATAGATGCCATTTCAAACATCTAAAACTTATCAGTAACTGAATATTCTCAACTACTCTACCCTCAATAGCTACATGATATTGAGGGTTTAATTTCAGATACCATTCCAGTTTATGCTCATCCCCACCAATCAATAGGTGATTTGAGTGGTATGTCGTACTGTTAAATTCTCAGGCAGCGTATGTGAACGACGCCATTGCTTGGGTGAGACACCAAACATACGTTTAAATTCTCGGCTAAATTGCGAGGCACTTTCATATCCAACATCCATAGCCACAATACTTACATTCTCTCCACCAGCTAACCTAACGGCTGCCGTATTTAATCGCATAGACTTTACAAATTGAATCGGAGACATACTAGTGGCTTGCTTAAACTTACGATGTAATACCGCTCGACTCATGCTAGCCTGTGAAACAATATCATCGATAGTGACAGTGCTGTGTAATTGTGACGACAAATATTCGATCACTTTGGCAATATCATTATCAACCCCCAAAGTACGCCTTATCGAAACTCCAGCCTGCCCTTTTAATACCGTATAATACAGCTCACGCATGCGACCATTAGCTAATATCGCCATATCGTCGGGATGATCCATCAATTGTAAAAGTCGTAGTAATGCTTCAGAGAACCCATTATCCCAATCAGAAAGCGCAAACCCTACAGGTACAGCCTCAACAAGAGTTTTATCAATGCCGCGGATAACACTTTCTAATTCGAGCACCAACTGTGTCATGATTTGGGTATCTAATGAAATATAAATACCTAATAAAGGATTATCAGATGAAGCGGTTGGTGTACCGGTTTCCAAAGGCATTGCCATCGAACAGCACATATATTTATTACTATCATACACATAACGTTTTCCGTTCAGTATTGCTTCTTTAGCCCCACTGACAATCGCCACAATCGATGGTTCATAGATTGCAGGTGAACAAAGAATAGGATGGCTTATCTTGAAAAATTTTACTCCCTTTATACCCGAGTCAATCATGCCATCTTCATCAATACTCTGGTCAATATAGTCTTTAATCATTTGAGGATACATGCCAATTCCTATTGCTATTTTATTGTTTTTCAAACTAGCACTGCGTCTATGAAGACTCAAGATAATGAGACAAATAGGCAAGTATTAAAGATTTTTACACCTCGTTTTAGACCACTTTGAGATTTATATTCAATTCCATAAATTCATAATCCTTTAAAACTCACGCGACAAGGAACTCAATCAATGAACAAGACAATACCATTTGCTCCCCAAGGCTGGACACCTGAACGCTTGGAGTCTTTAAGTAAAAAAACCTATATCATCACGGGGGCTAATAGTGGAGTGGGTTATCAAGCAACACGGATTCTCTTATCGAAAGGAGCGCAAGTAATCATGCTCAATCGTAATAGGCAAAAATCAATTGAGGCGGTCATAAAGCTCAAAACAGAATTCGGTGAAGCTTGTGAAATCTCTTACTTACAAATGGATCTGGCTAATATGGCAACAATTCGAGAAGCGGCAACTCAATTGCTAAATACCGTCCCTCGAATTGACGCCCTAATATGTAATGCTGCAGTCGCTCAAATTGCAAAGCAGACATTCACCGTAGATGGTTTTGAAAGTCAACTAGGGGTAAACCATTATGGGCACTTCTTATTATGCGGGTTATTATTTCCCCGTTTAGAAGAATCACATGGGCGTATTGTAGTCGTATCCAGTGAAGGTCATAAGCTGGGTCTGAAAACGATACAATTTGATGATATGAATTGGAGCCATAATTATCACCCGAATAAAGTGTATAGCCATAGCAAGCTCGCACAAATGATGTTCGCCTATCAATTACAAAACAGAATCACTGCAGAAAATAAAAATGTCTCCGTGTATGTGTGTCATCCCGGTGCATCAAATACCTCATTGATTCGTGAAAGTGCTAACGTCATAACTCGCATAACCTGGTCCCTTATGGTTAAGATTGGCCTAGCACAAACTGCTGAAAGAGGAGCCTATCCAGAGGTGATGTGTGCCACTGAAAACAACCTGGAACAACGTGCTTATTATGGACCAACAGGCATGATGAATTTTGGGGGCCCCGTTGGCATATGCAAACTAGAATCTTTTGTATTAACCCCAGAGGTATTAACAAGATTATGGGCATTATCTGAAAAAGAAACGGGAATAACATGGCCACAATAAATACATGACCATAATAAATTTAACGACCAGAAAATTAACAACTTGAAGACTTAGCAGAGTTTTATCTTAATTAAATGGGGTTAAGTTACGGCCCTTTTCATCATCATTCAGCAAAGACGTAATATGTTCTATTGTTTGCTTCCAAACAACATTCGATAATTCAAGTGCAGATAATGCCATTAACCCTTCATAAAGTAGCATTAATAAGAGTGTCACAATAACAAGTCTAACCTTCTGATATATAAATGATAAAAATATCTATCAGGTACCTAAGGTTGATTACTTTTTCTCAATGCTGCAATTTGTGATGGATAACAAGGCAAAATCATAAGTCAATAGTTGGCCTATTGCGTTGATTTTAAAGAAGTTAGATGCCCAAAGTACGGTATTGAGTGACTTCTAGTTATCCGCAGCTGAGGTTAATTATATGATCAGAAGTTGCGTAGGGAAAAGGCAGCCAGTTTTCACCCACTGCCTTTAGTTTTTTGTATTTTAACCACTTAAGATTCTATACCCGACAGCTTTTCTTCTGTTTTGTTAGGTGACACTTTTCTTTTTCCACCAAATAACTTCATCACACCGACATAAAACATCGGTACAAAAAAGATAGCTAAAAAGGTCGCTGTTAGCATTCCGCCAATAACGGAAGTACCAATGGCATGACGCGAATTAGCCCCAGCTCCAGTACTGGTTGCTAAGGGTAATACACCCAAAATAAATGCGAATGATGTCATCAATATTGGTCTTAAACGCATACGACAAGCTTCTAATGTTGCCTCCATTAGTCCCAAACCCTTTTCATGCAAGTCTTTGGCAAACTCCACAATCAATATGGCATTTTTAGCGGATAAGCCTATAGTCGTTAAGAGTCCCACTTGTAAGTAAACATCATTTTCCAAGCCACGTACCATCGTCGCAGCTAAAGCACCTAAAATACCCAATGGAACCACCAAAATAACCGCCATTGGTATTGTCCAGCTTTCATATAAAGCCGCTAAACTTAAAAATACAATCAACATTGATAATGCATATAACATGGGTGCCTGATCGCCAGACTCTCTTTCTTGATATGACATTCCCGTCCAACTCACCGCGACCCCATCAGGCAATGTTTTTGCAATATTTTCAATCGCTTTCATCGCATCCCCTGTACTGTAACCAGGAGCGGATTCTCCGAGAATCTCGACCGCAGAATTACCATTATAGCGCTGCAAATTCGGTGAACCGACTCCCCAATGAGTATGAGTAAAGGCATTGAAAGGTACCATTTTTCCTTCATTATTACGCACATACCATTGATTTAAATCATCAGGTGTCATTCGATATGGAGCATCAGCTTGAATATAAACACGCTTAATTCGACCTTGATCGATAAAATCATTCACATAAGCCGAGCCCCATGCCATTGATAATGTTTGATTAATATCATTAATACTGACACCTAATGCCTTCGCCTTTTCATAATCCAAATCTATGTAGAATTGCGCTTGATCGCTCAAGCCATTAGGACGTACTTTTTGTAACGCTGGGTTCTGATTCGCTGCTTGCAGTAGCATGTTACGCGCTTGCATCAACTTATCATGCCCAAGGCCTGCTCGGTCTTCGAGATACAAGTCAAAGCCACTTGCCTGCCCTAATTCACGAATTGCCGGAGGGTTGACCGCAAAAATAACCCCTTCATTATTTTGACTAAAATGTCGCATCGCTCTTCCAATAATCGAATTGACATCTTGTCCTGGCTTCGTTCTTTCTGACCAATCTTTTAATTCCAAAAATCCCATAGCCGCATTTTGGCTTTTACCTACAAAACTAAAGCCAGAGACTTGGAAGAAGGACTTCACTGTATCTTTTTCATTTTCTACAAAGTATTGACGAACATCTGCCATCACTTTTTCAGTCCGCTCTAAGGTAGCCCCTGTTGGCAATTGCACCATTACCATGAAGTTACCTTGATCTTCATCAGGTAAAAAACTCGAAGGAATAGAAGTGAACATCCAGCCAATCAATGGCAATATCACGATATAAATCACAAATGCACGCTTCGGACGACTTAACATCTTGTGTACACCATTGGTGTATTTTTCACTTGAACGTTTAAAGTGACGGTTAAACCATCCAAAGAATCCAGTGGTTTTTTCTCCATGTTGCGGCTTCAGCATGGTGGCACATAATGCCGGTGTAAAGATCATGGCGACAATCACTGATAGCACCATCGATGAAACAATTGTTAATGAAAACTGACGATAAATAGCCCCAGTAGAACCACTCATAAATGCCATCGGCACAAAAACAGCCGAAAGTACCATCGCTACCCCAATCAAAGCGCCGGTAATTTCTCCCATAGCTTTACGTGTAGCTTGCAATGGTGGCAGTTTATCTTCTGCCATTACACGTTCGACATTCTCAACCACGACAATAGCATCATCCACTAGCAAACCGATGGCTAATACCATACCAAACATAGTTAAAGTATTGATGCTAAAGCCCATGAAGGACATCACACCAAAAGTTCCTAATAAAACCACAGGCACTGCAATAGTTGGAATCAAAGTTGCCCGCCAATTTTGCAAGAACAGCAGCATAACTAAAAAGACTAGGACAACGGCTTCCACTAAGGTATGCAATACTTCTTTAATAGAAATTTTGACAAAGGGCACGGTATCTAGTGCTTTTACGACTTTCAAGCCCGCAGGCATGGACTTTTCTAGCTCAGCCAATTTAGCATCAACTAATTTTTGTGTTTCAATCGCATTTGCCCCAGTGGCAAGTTTAATCGCAATACCAGATGCACCTTGCCCATTGTAACGAGCAAGCACACTGAGATCTTCACCATTTAATTCAACTCTAGCGACATCTTTGACTCGAACTTGCGACCCATCTGATCGAACTTTAAGCAAAATATTCTTAAATTGATCCACGTTTTCTAGACGATTTTGCGCCGTGATGGTGGCATTAATCTGTTGCCCAGGTATTGATGGTGCTCCACCAATTTGCCCCACTGTGACTTCCGTATTTTGAGCTTCAATGGCTTGATAAACATCAAGCGGTGTTAACTGATAACTGGTTAATTTTGCCGGATCTAACCACAAGCGCATTGCATATTGTGAGCCAAAGACCTGCACATCACCGACCCCATTAATTCGGCTAAGTGGATCACTGATATTAGAGCTAACGTAATCTTGAATATCACTTTGATTCATACTGCCATCGGTAGAAATAAATCCAATTACCGACATAAATGACGATGAACTTTTTCGTACACTAAGCCCTTGCTTTTGCACTTCACTTGGCAACTGGCTCATTGCTTGTTGTAACTGGTTTTGTACCTGTACTTGGGCAATATCAGGATCGGTACCTAGAGCAAACGTTAAGGTTACCGTCACCGTACCGGATGAACTGCTTGAGGAAGACATATACAACAAGTTATCCAACCCCGTCATATTTTGCTCAATGACTTGTGTCACGGAATCTTCTGCAGTTTTCGCCGATGCCCCAGGATAGATCGCATTTATCTGCACGGCGGGTGGCGCAATCGTTGGGTATTGTTGAACGGGTAAATTCATCACAGACAACACACCAGCCAGCATAATTAAAATCGCAACGACCCAAGAAAATATTGGGCGGTCTATAAAAAATCTCACCATGGTTTTATCCCTATTTCTGTGTCGTGTTCATATCATGATTCTTGTCAGACACTACTTGAACAGGAGTACCAGGACGGATTTTAATTAAATTACTCGTAATGACTTGGTCACCATCTTTTAGGCCAGATTCAATAACCCATTTATTTCCCTTCACTGTTGCACCAGTGGTCACTGGGCGTATTGCCGCTTTACCGTCTTCCACAACGTATACCGTGGCTTGTCCACCCTGACCGAAATTCACCACAGCCTGAGATAAGGTATACATCGGCTTTTGGTCAGCTATCACAATACTCGCACGGACAAACATGCCTGGTAATAACACAGCATCTGGATTTGGTATTTTAGCACGTAAGGTCACACTTCCTGTTGTAGTATCAACCCGCGTTCCGGAAAACGTCAATATTCCAGATTGGTCATATTCTGTACCATCTTCTAATTTCAGTGTGACTTTAGGATTGCTATGAGCGCCTAAACTTTTCTTAATTTTGGCCATAGAAAGTGAAGATTGCGTCATATCCACATAAATAGGATCTAGAGGTTGGATTGTTGTCAAAGCGGTTGATTGATTTGCAGTTACCAATGCACCTTCAGTGACATTTGAAATATCAATGCGCCCGGAAATCGGAGCCGTTACTTTGGTATATGAAAGAGAGATTTTTGCATTATCGAGTGCGGCTTGTGCAACTGCCGACTGAGCTTTCGCTTGCTGCCACTTACCTTCTGCTGTGTCATAATCTTCTTGGCTAATTAATTTACGTTTCACCAAATCTTGATAGCGCAACGCCGTTTTACGAGAGACAGATTCATCCGCTTTTGCTTTCAATAATGCTGCTTGAGCGCTATTTAAGTCCGCTTGATAAGGAGCGGGATCAATTTGATAAAGCACATCTCCTTGCTGTACCGTTTGACCTTCTTCAAAGAAACGTTTTTGTAAAATGCCAGTGACTTGAGGTCGGACTTCAGATACGCGAGTGGCAATCACTCTGGCAGGAAGCTCAGTATTCATCGTGATTGGTGTTTTGGCCATCGTGACAACATTAACCGGCAAAGAGTGCGATGCCATGACTTGTTGAGACTTCGACGTTTGAGAATCACACCCAGTGATTCCCACGACTAACACAACGGATAATAATCCCACATTAAAACGATTAACAAGCATATTGATGTCTCGATATTGTTTGGATAACATTCAGAAAATAAAAGGTTGTAACAAAATATGTCACAACCTCTAGAAAATACCGTTTAACCATACAAAATGATACGAGATTCAGATAAATTTATATTATTTTACCTTACCAGTTATATGCTAAATATATGAAAACTACTCTACTATTTTGTCGGCTAATGTACTGACAGCTAAAGCAAAGTAATATGAGCGATTCCAGTGCATTAAAACGTTATAGTTATTGTAAACTAGATAACTGCGGCCGATCTCATCATCAGGCATAATCAACCATGCTTTGATATCTTCTTGTAAAACAGGCAAAGGTGAGCCATCTAGACTCGTAATACCAAGTTGGCTCCATTCTTGTAAATACTTACCTTTCTCAGCTTCACGCCCTTGCAGTTGAGGGTTAATTCCTTGTGGGACACGAATTTGACGACCCCAAGTATATTTATCATCCCAACCTTCCGTTTTTAGATAATTAGCGGTAGAAGCAAAAACATCTTGTTCCGTCGTCCAGATATCTTTTTTACCATCGCCATTGCCATCTTGGGCATACGCTAAAAATGAGGTAGGCATAAACTGACATTGTCCCATTGCGCCAGCCCATGAACCCTTCATATTATCAGCGCTAATATGGCCTTCATCGATAATTTGTAACGCTGCCATTGTTTGTTTTCTAAAGAGCGCTTCACGACGACCATCAAATGCCAGTGTGGCCAATGCATCAATCACATTATGCTTACCGGTAAACTTACCAAAGTTACTTTCGACGCCCCACAAGGCCACAATAAACCTTGGTTGAACGCCATACTGCTCACCAATACGCTGTAAGTCCTCAAAGTGTTCGTGATACAAACGACGAGCTTGCTTAATTTTCCAATTCGGTATCGCTCTTGGGATATACTCATCTAAGGTCAGTTTCTTTTCTGGCTGATTATTATCGGCTTTAACTGAATGCGGTTTAAATACAACATTGTTAAACGCCGCTTGAATAGTGGCATCCGAAATCCCTTTATCTTTTGCTTCTTGCTTTAAGGTTGCCACATAAGCTTGAAAATCTTTTTCTTGGGTCACGACATCGCTTGCAGGGACTTCTGTTGAAGCCACGTTTTGTGTCGAAGCTGCGAACGAATGAAAGCTAATCAAGCTCGTAACGAGTAAGCCCGATGCTCCTATTAATTTTTTATTCATAACAATCCTTAAAGTTGGGAAGTCTTGGATTAACCAATCGCTTATTCTGTTTGCGCTTTACGAGCTTTATGCTCATCTAATAAATTCACCGGTGGTGGTGGTAATTGCAGAAAATACCCATCATCTTTGAGCGATTGTTTCACTTTTTCAATATCCACTAACGCCAGTTTTCGGCCTTCCATTTTCATAACCATCACAAAAGTCGGTTTACCAAACATTTGCATCAAGGCCGCAGGGACTTCTGAGAAGTCGTCTTTTTTAGGAATATACAAATACATCCCTTCTTTTTTTGCACTTTTATAGATAGAACAAAGCATACAATATCCTTTATCAGTGAAGCTCAAGCTTGCCGTTTGATGAATCTTGGGTAGATAGTAAGCAAACTCATCAGTTAAACCGAGTTTCGCTTGGATTTAACCTAAATTTTTATCATTATGACAGGTAATTAACTCAATCATGTTTTAAATAGACTATAACATTGTCAGTCTTTGTAATGTTACTGTTAGTTTGTTCTAATAAAAGGATATTTAAAGCTGGTATTAACTAATATCATTCAATTTTATTAATACGTCTCCAACGTTCGGAGTAATGTGTTCTATGGCTCCAAAATCTGATTTAAAAGGCAGCAGTTTTGCATTATCGGTTCTGCATTTACCGGAAGACAATATTGAGTCCTGCTTACAATTTTTACATCATAAAATCGAGCAAGCTCCCGCCTTTTTTGCGCATGCTCCGCTGGTGATTGACATCGAAAAAGCACCACAAATCGATATTGATTTTAAAGCGCTACACGCAGGTATTATGCAAGCTGGGTTAATTCCTGTTGGTATCACGGGTTGTCAAAGCTCGTTAGTCAAAAAACAAGTGACTGAAGCTGGCTTTGCGGTAATGTCGACCAGTAAATCGGGTTATCAAGCCCCTGCTGAAACTATGCCGACAAAAGTGATTCGTACTCCTGTGCGCTCAGGACAGCAAGTTTATGCAAAAGATTGTGATTTAGTCGTGTTAAATCACGTCAGTGCAGGCGCAGAAGTCATTGCAGATGGTAGTGTTCATATTCATGGCACTTGCCGCGGACGAATTATTGCGGGAGCGAATGGCCAGAAAGGAGCCATGATTTTATGTGAGGATTTGCAAGCCGAATTGGTCTCAATTGCCGGACATTATTATCTCAGTGATCAAATCCATCCAGACTATTGGCAACAAAAAACCTTGATCACGCTCCATACCGAACAATTACAGTTTGATAAAATTAAGTAAAATTAATTAGTTGGATATATAAATATCCACTTTTGATGGTTAAAATTAACAATAACTAAAGAGAAACAATAACAGGCTTTACACTGTGAACATAAGCTATGCTCATAGAACAAGTGACATTTATTGTTGGGAAGAATTAGATTCAATATAAGGGAAATGAAATGGCACGTACTATCGTCGTGACGTCTGGTAAAGGGGGTGTAGGTAAAACTACATCTAGCGCAGCGATTGCCACCGGTCTTGCACTTAGAGGAAAAAAAACCGCTGTTATTGATTTTGATATTGGCTTACGTAACCTTGATTTAATCATGGGGTGTGAGCGTCGTGTGGTTTATGATTTTGTCAATGTTATCAATGGTGAAGCAACGCTTAATCAAGCACTTATCAAAGATAAGCGTTGTGACAACTTGTATATTTTACCGGCATCGCAAACCCGTGATAAAGACGCTTTAACTCACGTTGGGGTCAAACGTGTCTTAACCGAATTGCATGACATGGGCTTTGACTTCATCTTATGTGACTCACCTGCCGGTATCGAGCAAGGGGCATTAATGTCACTGTATTTTGCAGATGAAGCGGTGATCACCACGAACCCTGAAGTCTCTTCTGTTCGTGACTCTGATCGAATCTTGGGGTTACTCGATTCAAAATCACTACGTGCAGAGCAAGGCTTAGAACCCGTTAAGCAACACCTACTTCTTACTCGCTATAACCCTGCTCGCGTGACAGCAGGTGAAATGCTCAGTGTGACCGATGTTGAGGATATCTTACATATTCCATTACTGGGTGTTATCCCGGAAAGCCAAGCGGTCTTAAACGCCTCTAACAAAGGTGTTCCCGTGATCCATGATGAAGAATCTGACGCAGGTCAGGCTTACAGCGATGCAGTTGATCGTCTCTTAGGCGAAGAAAAAGAATTTCGCTTCTTAACAGAAGAGAAAAAAGGCATCTTTAAACGCTTATTTGGAGGTTAAACATGTCATTACTTCAATTCTTCCGCCCAAAGAAAAAGGATACCGCTAACCTTGCGAAAGAACGATTACAGATCATCGTGGCAGAGCGTCGTAATCAAGGCAGTGCAAACCCTTCGTATTTACCGCAACTAAAAGAAGATATTCTGCAAGTTCTCAGTAAATATGTTTCGGTTGATCCATCAATGGTCAATGTCAGCTTAGAGCAAGGTGATGATGATTTATCGGTACTGGAATTAAATATTCAGTTACCAGAAAAGGATTAATACCATTAATCTTGTTGCTCGAGTTTCGTTTCTCGAAAAAGAAAACCCACTTCACTATAAATGAAGTGGGTTTTATTCTTTTTAACTAACCTCAACTGCGGTATTGAGTGACTTCTCGTTATCCGCAGCTAAGGTTGACGAATAAACTCGATTAGGTTATCCCTTCCACATGACTTTTCACATCAAAAGCAAAACACGAGAAACGAAATTCTAAACTCCGCTATTTCATTTTTCCATTCAACGCATCACCGACTACCGCCTTACGCCAACCTTGCATGACCTCTGGCAATTTTTCTGGATGACGTTGATGTACCCAGACCCAGGTGATGAATTGATTAATTTGCTTTTTCGAGGCTAAAAACTCTGTGGCAAGACCTGAAGTCTCTGACGCGTGTTTCACGACATCTTTTAAGGTTTTAAATAATTGCTTATAAACCGGATTATCCATTAAGCGTGTGATCGGCTGTGGCCATTCCTGCTCTGGCACCTTTAAGCCCTGCTGCACCATTGCCAGTAACGTTTGTCCATGACGACGAATTTCACGATGATCAAATCCCGCTTCATTCATTTGCTTTAAACTGGTCATCTGCTGGCGACAAATTTCAATCATGTTGGCTTCTTTCACAATAAAGTTTAAAGCCAGATCGCGCGCTTTTGCTTCTTGCAAACGCCAGGTCGCCATAATTTTTAAAATAGCCAGTTGCTGCGAATTGAGTGTCCATGCACCTTTTACTGCCAGATAGGCTTGCTCTGGTTCAATGGTAGTTAAGCGTTTTTCCACCAGTAAGCGCGACTCTTGCTGTACCGCTTCAAGCCAGCCTTTTTCTTCCACTTGAGTCAGTAACTTTTGATACAACGGCAATAGATAATACACATCGGCTGCCGCATACTCGTGTTGCTTCTCAGTCAGAGGACGAGCTAGCCAATCAGCTCGAGACTCACTTTTATCAAGTTCAACCGCTAAATAATCCTTCACTAAAGCGGCAAACCCCGTGGATAGCCCATAACCTAAAAAAGCAGCCATTAGCTGGGTATCGATCATCGGAGTAGGCACACATCCAAACACATGCTGAAAAACTTCCAGGTCTTCACCACAAGCGTGTAAGACTTTCATCACGGAGGTATCGGCTAATAACTCTGCAAAACAGTGCATGTCCTCAATTTCAAGCGGATCGATCAATACCAGTTGCTTACCATCATACAGTTGAATTAAACCCAATTGTGGATGAAAGGTTCGAGTACGAACAAACTCAGTATCGAGCATGATCACTTCGGTTTGGCGGGCTTGTTCACAAACGTGTTGTAAGCTTTGGCTATCTTTAATGATGGTGTAATTCACGGTCTTCCTTAAATAAAATGCCAGAATTCAGCTCTGGCATTTTGGTTATATTTCAGCATTAGGCTGCCGGTTAACATCGGCTAATGTCGACTAATGTCGGTTAGGCACTTTTTTTATCGCCTGATAATTTAGACAAATTCGCGATATTTTCTTCACGTAATTCACGACGAAGAATTTTACCCACGTTACTCTTTGGTAGCTCTTCTCTAAATTCGACGACTTTTGGGATCTTATACCCGGTTAAGTGTTCACGACAATGCGCAATCAACTCTTCTTTAGTCAAACTATCGTCACTTTTCACGACATAAAGCTTAACGATCTCACCAGAAGTATCATGAGGTTGCCCAATTGCAGCGACTTCCAGCACTTTACTGTGTAGCGCCACCACATCTTCAATTTCATTTGGATAAACATTAAAGCCAGACACTAAGATCATGTCTTTTTTACGATCGACAATATACATAAAGCCTTGTTCATCAAAACGAACAATATCACCAGTTGATAACCAACCATCTTGAGTGATGACTTCTTTGGTAGCTTCACTGCGCTTCCAATAACCTTCCATCACCTGCGGGCCACGTACTTGTAACTCACCGGTTTGATCAAAGCCAACGGGATTGCCTTCGTCATCGACAATACGCACTTCAGTCGAAGGCATCGCCAAACCAATTGAGCCATTATATTGAGTCAAGTCGTACGGGTATGCCGCCACTAATGGCGAACATTCTGTTAGCCCGTAACCTTCAAGCAAATAACATTTAGTAATGTTGATCCATTTGTCAGCCACTGCACGCTGTACTGCCATACCACCACCAACGGATAAACGTAAGTGGCTAAAATCAAGCTCTTTAAAGTCTTCATTATTCACTAAAGCATTAAATAACGTGTTCACACCAGTAATGGCGGTAAAGGTATTTTTTTGTAGCTCTTTAACAAAAGTGGGGATATCTCTTGGGTTAGTGATCAATAAGTTTGCCCCACCGACCTCAAGGAATAATAAACAGTTAATCGTTAAAGCAAAAACATGATAAAGAGGAAGCGCCGTCACCACTGTTTCACGGCCATCACGTAATAATGAACCATAAGCCCCTTTGGCTTGCAGCACATTCGCCACCATATTTCGATGCGTCAGGATAGCCCCTTTCGCCACCCCAGTCGTACCACCAGTGTATTGTAAAAAGGCGATATCATCCCCTTCTAAAAATGGTTTCACATATTGCAAGCGACGACCGCGATATAAGGCTTTACGAAATGAAATTGCACCTGGTAAATGATATTTAGGGACTAAACCTTTTACATATTTCACAATGAAATCAACCGCCGTGCCTTTTACTTTAGGGAGCATTTGACCAAGGCTGGTTAAAATCACATGTTTAATTGGCGTGTTATCGACGGCTTTTTCTAATGTGTGTGCAAAGTTCGACACAATAACGATCGCTTTCGCATCGGCATCATTTAGCTGATGCTCTAACTCGCGAGGGGTATACATTGGGTTGACGTTTACCGCAATCATGCCGGCACGCAAAATACCAAATAACGCAACCGGGTATTGCAGTACATTAGGCATCATTAAGGCGACACGGTCCCCTTTTTGTAGTTTTAAATCATTTTGTAAGTAAGCGGCAAACGCACGACTGCGTTCTTCTAACTTACGGAAGGTCATCACTGAGCCCATATTAATAAAAGCAGGTTGGTCGGCAAACTTTTGCACGCACTGCTCAAACATTTCAACCAATGATGAATATTTGTCAGGGTCGATCGTGTGAGGAACATTTTCTGGGTAACGCTTTAACCACGGTTTTTCCACGGTATTTTCCTTTCATTAGTTTCACAGACAGTTTTCAAATAAAACCAATACAATCTGTTCTGTGTTATGTGTACATATCGCTCAAATGGCGACATTAACGGCGCAAGAGGATAAACAGTTCATGTAAAACCATTATATCCAAGGCTAGAGAGTTAATGATGAGTTTGTCTAATTTTATCTACAAAACTCACAATAAAGTCACTAACTTGCACGGAAGATTCAATATGACAATGATGCCCACCCGGGACGGTCACTTCTTCATGATGTGATAATGCGGCCTTCCTTGCTGCTGCCGATACTAATTGGGGATAGCCCGTTTCACCTAAAATCAACAAGTTTGGGCATTGTATCGCTTGTAAAAAGGATAAGGCTTGTTGTTCTGTCATACGGTAAAGTGATTCGCTCCTCAGTTTTGGATCATGACGCCAATACCACTGACCATCACGTTTATAGGTGCCTCTTTCAATAAGAGGTTTTAATTGAGAAGCGGACAAATGATTGACCTGCATACGATGTAAACAAGCATCCTGCTGCGTATTATAACCACGGATCGGCTTAGCCAAAATACGTTGACGACTTAATAGGCCCTTTCTTAATCGCTGGACGCTATTACTAGCTGATTCGGTATTATTAGCTGATTCAGTATTAGCCGATTCAGCCAAGGGCCCGAGCCCTTCAATCTGAATAAGGCCTGCTACATTCTCAGGAAAGGCGGCACTATAGCAACTTGCTATTAAAGCACCAAGTGAATGTCCGATTAAAATCGTTTTTTTTGAGTCTATTTGCGTCAATAGCTGATGAACATCGGCAATATAGTCGTGAAACGGATAAAAATTATCCGCACTACGATGCTGAGAGAGTCCATGCCCGGCAAGATCAATCGCGATCATGTTCCACTTATTTTGCTTAGCTATAACCAACAAATTTTGCAAGATCGCCGCAAAACTACCGGCATTATCTAGCCAGCCATGTAAAAACAAAAGAGTCACATCGGCGTGACTCTCGGGCTGGGTTTGTAATCCGGCTAAGCGAATATGAGGTAAAATGAACTCTGTTGGATGTAACATCGAAACCACATCACTTCACTTGTTGAATCACTTCGGCTCTTGTAGGGCCATAGCCAAATCCACCGCAGCGCCATGCTCCACGGAAACAACCGCCCATCATAAAGTCATTCTCTATATATGTGGTCTTTTCAATCGTCCACAAATGCTGGCCAGTCGCGTTCATCACCGGGAAGGTATAATTATAATCACCCACTTTATCAGTCTCCGGCGGCATACTTTTACCGGCCACTGTGATTAAACGGCCTTGACTAAAGGTCATTGGCTCGACAAAGCCATCGAGATAAGCAACAAAGCGACCTTGCGGCTCTTGGCTAATATCAGGTTTGCCTGCGGCATCAATCGGCAAGTTAACGATTTCAATTCGCGTTTTATCTTGTAGATTCGTCACTTTACTAATCACGCCTCCAAGACGCACATCAACGGTTTGACTCGGATTGGTATTGACCCATTGTTGATAATTGGTCACCGGTTGTTTTGAGTCCGTTGCCAGCTCGGTGGGTAAAGAAGAACAAGCCGACAAACCGACGACGGCCAAGAAGATCACACATAATTTTTTCATTATCACTTTCTCTTGTCTTCATCACATCAACGCCATCATTGATGTTTATTGAATGTTCGACCACCGAGCAATTCACTCAGTTCCCATCTCGCTTTTTACTGACAAAAAATTGACTTATTCTCGGCCTGGCAATTTTTTCCAAGTCACCTTATCACGCAGATAGGTTGGACTCGCTTGCTCAGCATCGACCGTATTACCTTGCTGCCATTGATATTGTGCTAATACCGCAATATCTTGAGCTTCAGGGTACAAAACTTGACCTTTTTCCATTTCCAATGGTAACGCTTCTAAATGTTCAGCATACGCTTCCCATCCCGTTCCCGCTTGAGTCCAAGTGCCCGTTTGCGGGGCTAAGTGCTCCGCTAACTCCTGTGGTGGAGTCACACATTCTGCTTGGTCATCATTAATCGCCACCGCTTGCCAATGACCATTGTGTTGACGTTGATACTGCCCCCAATACACTTCACCCATGCGCGCATCAATTGCTGCCACCACTTGCTCAGCTTGATGAACACGGTGACACGCTTGCGCCATTGCGGCTAAGGTGGAAATACCAATCATAGGCAATTCCGCACCAAAGGCTAATCCCTGCGCAATCCCAATACCAATTCGAACCCCAGTAAAGCTACCTGGCCCACGCCCAAAAGCTAAAGCATCCAGCTCTTGCAAGGTGATTCCCCCTTCTTTTAAGACTTCATCGACCATAGGAAGAATCTTTTTGGTGTGATCACGCGGGGCGACTTCGCTACGAGTAATCATGCGATCATTTATCATCAGAGCAACAGAGCAGTTTTCTGTTGATGTATCTAAGGCAAGAATTTTTGCGCTCATTACAGCCTCAAGCTAGTTATTTGTTGGTTTTAAAATACGTATTAAGTTTAAAGTGCTTGTTGAGTTCAACACTATTTGTTTTTCTTCGCAGCATGCCTGCCCTAGGGGTGATTATTCTGCAGGCAAACTCAAAAAGTCAGCGACTTTGGCTAAATCTCGAGTCCTTGGGATCGGTGGTAAACTTTGTAAAAATACTCCGCCATAATCACGTGTGACTAAGCGGTTATCACAAATGATCAACGCCCCTTTGTCTTTCTTATCTCGAATCAAACGCCCCACCCCTTGCTTTAAAGTGATGACCGCTTCAGGTAATTGTACATCCGCAAATGCATCGCCTTGTTTGAGTCGACAATCTTCAATGCGCGCTTTAAGTAAAGGGTCATCTGGAGCAGTAAACGGCAATTTGTCGATAATAACACAGCTTAGCGCGTCACCTCTAACATCAATCCCTTCCCAAAAGGCCCCCGTTGCCACAAGGACAGCATTACCAAGTTCAATAAACTCATTCAGTAGCTTTTGTTTGCTGGTTTCACCTTGTACCAAGACCGGAAGCTCCAATTGCTCACGAAATAAATCAGCCAGGCGGCGCATCATCTGATGTGAAGTACACAAAAAGAAACAACGCCCTTGGTTAGCTTGAATTACTGGAGTGAGCATCTGCACCAAGGTTTCAGCCATACTGGAATGATTCGGCTCCGGCAAATAACGAGGCACACACAGTAACGCTTGCGATTGATAATCAAACGGACTGGGCAAGGTAAATTGTTGCGCCGGTTGAATCCCAAGGCGTTCAGTAAAATGCTTAAAATCATCCCTTACCGCTAGGGTTGCCGAGGTAAAAATCCAACTGCCTTGTTTGGTTTCAATTTGTTCTTTAAATTTTTCAGCCACCGATAATGGCGTAATATGCAATACAAAATGACGTGGGCTACATTCATACCAATAGGAATATCCGGTGATGGATACATCGCACACGCGAGTTAAACGATTTTTGATCATGTGGGTGCGTTCATAAGCCGCATCTAATAACTCACTGCGGCCTAAGGCTAACTTTAACACTTGCAGCGCCAAATCGAGCGCTTCATGTAAACGTTCTATTTCTCGCATAACCTGTTGTGACTTAATCGCTTCTCGCCAGTTACCACGGCCACCTTTCGCAGATTGATGACTACCTTGCGTATTGGTATCGCCTAAAATGATCCGTAAATCCATAAAGGTTTGTGTCAATTTAGTCGCGATCTTTTGCAATTGCTTCATGTCTTTGGCTTCTGTGCGATAGCCAATTTCAATATCTTTTGCTAACTCCTGCATTTGACGGCTGGAAATCGACTGCCCAAAATATTGGCTCGCAATGTCAGGCAATTGATGCGCTTCATCAAAAATAAACACATCCGCATCTGGGATAAGCTCACCAAAACCCGTTTCTTTAATCGCTAAATCCGCTAAAAATAAGTGGTGATTTACTACCACTAAATCTGAATCCATTGCTTTTTTACGTGCTTTTAAAACAAAGCAATCTTGATAGTTCGGACACTCTTTACCTAAGCAATTATCATTGGTAGAAGTAATGGTACTAATGATCGGTGAATCTTCTGCAATCGCATCACAATCGCCTAAATCCCCCGTTTTACTTTCCGATGACCAAGAACGTACTTTGACCAATTGTGACAGTAATTCTGGGTCGGCTTCATTGGTATGACTTTCAATCAATTGCCGGCTCAATCTATCTAAACAGAGGTAATTTGAGCGCCCTTTTAATAACGAAACATGGCCAGTAAAACCTAATGCATTGACCATTAGCGGCAAATCGCGATGAAATAACTGCTCTTGTAAATTTTTTGAACCGGTGCTGATAATGACTTTTTTACCACTGAGTAAGGCTGGTACCAAATAGGCAAAGGTTTTTCCTGTTCCCGTTCCAGCTTCCACCACTAATTGCTGATCTTGGGCGATCGCTTGATGCACCGCTTCAGCCATATCAATTTGTGGCTGACGAGGTTGAAAGCCCGGGATAGCCTTACCTAACGCCCCCGTTGCAGAAAAAGTTTTTTTCATCATAGTAAAAGTCAGCACAATTTATTCGAATATTGAATGAATTATGTCAGCTTTCCTAGCCGAGTGGAAACCCCTTCCAATACCGATTCATTGATTACTGCTTGCCAATCGATGGTCAGGTCGTTAAATTGTTTCGCTACATTTGTAAGTCTCACCTTTTATGTGCTGAACACTTGCACTTTTTTAGGCTATATAGCCCATCGGTAAGTATTAATTATTTTTGGATTTATTATGGATAATTTGGAAAAGAAAACGCTGCTAACCCATTGCAGTGATGAACGTGGTCTCATCGCCAAAATCACCAACATTTGTTTTAAACATCAGCTCAACATTATCCATAACAACGAATTTGTCGATAATGCGACCGGCCATTTCTTCATGCGTACTGAGTTAGAAGGCACGTTTAACGACGACGCTTTTCTTGCAGACCTTGACCAAGCACTACCTGAAAATAGTAAGCGCTCTTTATTTTGCTCATCACGTAAAAAAATCGTCATCATGGTGACCAAAGAAGCACATTGTTTAGGCGACATTTTAATGAAAGCATACGATGGTAGCTTAGATGTGGAAATCGCTGCCGTTGTGGGTAACTACGATAAACTGCAAGCCTTAACTGAACGTTTTGATATTCCTTACCACTATATTTCGCATGAAGGGTTAAGCCGAGAAGAGCACGAAGAAAAAATGCTGGAAGTCATCAATAGTTATGACCCGCGTTATGTCGTATTAGCCAAATACATGCGTGTCTTAACGCCTAATTTTGTGGCGCAATTCCCACATAAAATCATCAATATCCACCACAGCTTCTTACCAGCTTTCATTGGAGCAAAACCTTATCAACAAGCTTTTGACCGTGGTGTGAAAATTATTGGTGCGACTGCGCACTTTGTTACTAATGATCTCGATGAAGGACCAATCATCAAGCAAGATGTTATCCCAGTCGATCATAACTTTAGCGCTGCCGATATGGCGCAAGCAGGTCGTGATGTCGAAAAAAGCGTACTGAGCAAAGCATTAAGCAAAGTAGTGAATGATCACGTCTTTGTGTACGGTAATAAAACCGTCATTCTATAAGCGCTCACACAAGTAATACTAACAAGCAGGGGCGGGTGTGTATCCTTTTCGATATACATCCGCCCCTATTATTTTTGTCCATTTATTTTTCAGTGATACTAAGCACTAAATACTAAACACTCGAATTAACATCAGCTGCAAATCATTAGAGAGTCAGATAATCCGTACGCTTAATGGTGAGACTGTTCGCTGGCAATCACTGCTTTTAAGCTATGGGGGTGTAATTTAATGCAGACCCCACCTTTTTTAAACGCCACCGTGGGATTGGCTAAACGCTCCCCTTCTCCTTGCGGGCTCGACAATTTTACTTTTACGCCCATCTCCGCCAGCGATGACCATTGTTGATCTAATTTAGGAAATGCTTTGCGGACCTCTTCAACAAAAGCGTCGGCAGTTTGTGCTTCACTGGCAACCACAAATTCAACGTGTTCCCAACCTTGCTGTGGATAGGACTTATTATTTGGGTAAGGCAACTCTAAACAATCAATGCTCTGTTGTGAAATTTCAATGGGATCATGTAGTTGGATCACAATTATTGGCCTTCCATTGATCATGGCATTGGATATCTGTGATCCATGTTGCAACCACGCATGATGAACTTGTTCAGCCAATGCTTTATCATTGATACGCATAGCAATATGATCTGCTGTTAACGTTTGCAGCTCAATTCCGAGTAACAATGCAAGGTCTTCAATTTCTTGCCAAAATGCTGGAATAGTTAAACGCAGCGCGGTAGGTGATAGGGATTCAAAATCAGTTACGGGCATAAAAGTAAATCATCAAAAACAGTAAAAATGGATCACGAGTGTAACTGATATATTGCTGTAGCCACAATATGCGAATAAATGTACTGATATATCATAAAAATTCAGATTTAGTTTTTAAACCTGTCGTAAATATTGGTATCATAGTTCACATTTTCTAATAAAAAATATTGACTGGATGTTTATCAAAACACAGCCACTCACTAGCTAACATAAATAGGAAGCACGCGTGAATATTGCAGCCCTTATCAACGATAAAGTATCGAAAGCTCTCGAAGCCGCAGGCGCACCAGCAGGTAGCCCTGCCGCCGTTCGACAATCCGCAAAAGCACAATTCGGTGACTACCAAGCCAACGGTGTTATGGGTGTTGCGAAAAAGCTTGGCATGAACCCACGTGAGTTTGCTCAAAAAGTCATTGATGTGCTTGACCTTGATGGCATCGCTAGCAAAACTGAAATTGCAGGCCCAGGCTTTATCAACATCTTTTTAGCACCAGAATTTTTAGCCCAACAAGCCTCTGCTGCTCTAGCGGATGAACGTTTAGGCATTGCCAAACAAGACCAACAAACCATCGTAGCTGACTACTCAGCGCCAAACGTGGCGAAAGAAATGCACGTAGGCCACTTACGCTCTACGATCATTGGTGATGCGGTAGTTCGCACATTAGAGTTTTTAGGCCATAAAGTGATCCGCGCCAACCACATTGGTGACTGGGGTACGCAATTTGGTATGTTGATCGCCAACCTTGAACGCGTTGAAAAAGAAAAAGGTGAAGTGTCAATGGAATTGGCTGACCTTGAAGCTTTCTACCGTGAATCGAAAAAATTATACGATGAAGATGAGGCCTTCGCAGAACGCGCGCGTAGCTATGTTGTGAAATTACAAGGCGGTGATGAGCATTGCGCACAAATGTGGAAGAAGTTGGTTGATGTCACCATGATCCAAAACCAACGTAACTATGATCGTTTAAATGTATCCTTAACTCGTGAAGACGTTATGGGTGAGAGCATGTATAACGATATGCTTCCTGAAATTGTTGCCGACCTAAAAGCACAAGGTCTGGCCATTGAAGATGATGGCGCACAAGTTGTTTTCCTTGATGAATACAAAAACAAAGATGGCGAACCTATGGGCGTTATCGTACAAAAACGTGATGGTGGCTACCTCTACACCACCACAGATATTGCTTGTGCTAAATATCGTTACGAACAACTTGGCGCAAACCGTGTCTTGTATTTCATCGATTCCCGTCAACACCAACACTTAATGCAGGCTTGGAGCATTGTTCGTAAAGCGGGTTATGTGCCAGACTCTGTCTCTCTTGAGCACCACGCTTTTGGTATGATGCTTGGAAAAGATGGTCGTCCATTTAAGACTCGTGCAGGTGGTACAGTACGTCTTGCTGATCTATTAGATGAAGCAACTGAACGTGCACAAACTCTGATCGAAGAGAAAAACCCAGAGCTATCCACCGAAGAAAAAGCCAACATCGCGACTACCGTTGCCATGGCAGCAGTAAAATACTCTGACTTATCAAAGCACCGTACTACTGACTACATCTTTGACTGGGATAACATGTTGGCGTTTGAAGGTAACACTGCACCGTACATGCAATATGCTTATACTCGTGTTGCTTCTATCTTTGCTAAAGCGAACATTGATATGAACACTTTGTCTGGAGACATTCAAATCTCTGACGACAAAGAAAAAGCACTTATCTCAAAACTACTGCAATTTGATGAAGCAGTTTCTTCTGTTGCTCGTGAAGGCCAACCACACTTATTGTGTAGCTACTTATTTGAATTAGCAGGTCAATTCTCAAGCTTCTACGAAGCCTGCCCAATCTTAAGTGCCGAAGATGAGACAATTAAGCAAAGTCGCTTAAAATTAGCGGCATTAACAGCCAAAACCATTAAACAAGGTTTAGCGTTATTAGGTATTGAAACGCTAGAACGTATGTAATTCACAGGTTGAATGAATGAAAAAATCCCCTCAATGTGTAAAACTTGAGGGGATTTTTGTATCTTACGAATCATTTTAATTTTACAAAGGTGGAACATGACTTTTCAATTACACCCACAACTGCAAGCCGATACCGACGTGATTGGCGAATTTCCACTTTGCCTCGCACTCTTACACAAAGAGGCCATTGGTCCTTGGGTTATCTTAGTCCCTAAAGTCGCGGGATTGCAGGAATTACATCACCTACCTATGGGTGATCAGCAACAATTTTTAATCGAATCCCAAAGCGTTTTTGAAAGCTTAGAGCAACTGTTTCAACCAAAAAAACTGAACTTAGGGGCCTTGGGAAATATGGTGCCACAATTGCACCTTCATCATATCGCCCGCTTTGAAACAGATGTAGCATGGCCCGGACCTGTTTGGGGCAATACTCAGGGAATACAGCGTACCCCACAAGAAACCAAAACCTTACTTCAAACACTCGCACAAGCCTTTCAGCAAAAATGTTCGGAGTTTATGTCTACGGACTAAAACCAGACTTTATTAATACCAATCACTTCACATCAAAAACAAAAAAGGCTCAATGTCTGTAGACGTTGAGCCTTTGTTTAATAAACATGAAAATGTTTAATAAGCATGAAAATCTAAACGATGTTCACTACATCAATACGTAATGCTTGTTCTTTTTGACCGGTGCGTTTTAAGCGGAAATACACCACCACAAAAATCGCCACCATCAAACCAATCCACAAGCTACTGCTTAGGGGATGAGAACTAAAATTGCTCGCTTGATAACAAATCGTTGCTGATGCATAAGCGAGGAACATGGTCCACACGCCAATGAATCGTGCAAAGTTATTACCAAACTCTCTGACATAAGCTCCCATTGCTGCAACGCACGGAGTGTAAAGTAAGATAAAGAGTAAGTATGCAAAAGCAGCGCCACCTGTGACAAAATACGTTTGTAAGTTACCATAGGTTCCAGCATTTACACCTTGTTCTTCTGCTGCTACTTGTGTATCGGTTAAATCACCCACTTCAATACCTAATGGGTCACTAAAGCTCAATGCCGATAAATTATCAGGGATTGATTGTAGCGCATCTTTTAAACTGCCTAACAAATCAAACTCTTCTGCTTCATCACTCGGCTCTGAATACAGGTTATTCAATGTACCAACAACCGCTTCTTTAGCAAAGATACCTGTGATAATCCCAACCGTTGCAGGCCAGTTATCTTGCTCAATCCCCATAGGAGCAAACACCGGTGTCACCACTTGCGCCGCTTTCGATAGTACCGAGTTTTGGCTGTCTTCATTGCCAAATGTGCCATCGGTTCCCAATGAGTTAAAGAAACTCAAAATAGCGACCACGACCACGATGGTTTTACCTGCACCAAGCACAAAACGCTTCAGCTTTTGCCATGTTTTCAAGCCAATATTACGTAAGGTTGGAATTTCATAATCAGGAATTTCCATAATAAAGCTGCTGCTTTTACCCGGGTACAAGGTGTTTTTCAATATAATACCGGTAAAGACTGCGGCTAAGATCCCTAAAAGATATAAAGCAAAGACCACATTTTGGCCACTATTTGGGAAAAATGCCGCCGCAAATAATGTGTAAACCGGTAAACGTGCCCCACAAGACATGAAAGGAGCCATCGCCGCCGATAATTTACGCTCTCTTTCTTGGTCCATGGTACGTGTCGCCATAATGGCAGGGACGTTACAACCAAAGCCCAAAATTAGAGGCACAAACGCTTTGCCCGGTAAACCAATTTTTTGCATACCTTTATCAAGCACAAAAGCGGCACGCGCCATATAGCCTGAACTTTCTAATAAGGATAAGAATAGGTATAAACAAGCAATTACGGGAATAAAGGTTGCAACCGTTTGAATACCACCACCTAAGCCATCAGCCAATACTGTCACTAGCCACACGGGTAAATGGTTATCTAATAAATAATGTCCGCCATCAACCAAAATAGAGCCCACACCAATATCAAAGAAATCAATAAAAGCACTACCAATATTGATAGAAAACATAAACATCACATACATGATGAAAAAGAAAATCGGGATCCCTAACCACTTATTCAGCACAATGGCATCTAACTTATCAGTAAAGGTTTTCGTCAAAGCAGAATCTGTGCGTCGAACTTGTTGGCAAATTTGATGCAAGTAGTTGTATTTATTTGTGGTAATAGTGAGATCGATATCGAGATCATGAGTTAATCGTGCCACCACGCCGTGATACTGGTTACGTTGTTCCGTGGTTAAGGTATCCAATACTAAAGCATCTTTTTCTAAGGCACGGATAGACATAGCCCTTGGCAGAATAATTTGTTCTTCCGACCACAATCCGTTGAGCTCGCTCAGTGCCGCTTCAATCGCTTGATCATATTCAACATGCAGACCATCTAACTCAAGCTTAGTTTTTGCGAAGTTGCCTAATTCACGCTTAAAATCTGCCACTTGTTTTTTATTCAGCGCCGATAAAATAAATACCGGACAACCTAAAATCTCAGATAAAGCTTCAACATCAATTTCTTGACGCTCACGATGTAAAGCATCTAATTTATTGAGCACCACGACCATTGGACGCCCAAGTTCTCGCAGTTGTAATGTCATATACAAACTACGTTCTAAGCTTGTCGCATCGACAACGTTAATAATTAAGTCTGCTGGCATAGCCGAAATAGCGGAAGAGGCGATCGACTCATCTACACTGTTAGCATCATTCGCGCTATCTAAAGAATAAATACCAGGCAAGTCCGTTAAGTTAAAACGGGTTCCTTCAAAATCAAACTGACCGGTTTTTTTCTCAACCGTCACCCCAGCCCAGTTACCAACGTGCTGTTTCGCTCCAGTCAAGCCATTAAAAAGAGTGGTTTTACCGCTATTTGGGTTACCAACCGTTAAGATATTAAAACTCATGGATTTACCTCAATTTCAATAGCGGCAGCAACTTGGCCACGAATCGCTAGTGATACACCTCTAACTTCAACTTGCAGTGGATCCCCCATCGGCGCTTTACGCACTAATGTCACACAAGTATTAGGCAACAAGCCCATAATCATTAGTTTTTTTCTCACGTCATCAGCCAATTCATTTAAATTGACCACATTGGCGCTTTGCCCAATTTCTAACTCAATTAATTTCATATCGTTGCCAAACCACTAATGATAACCATTACTATTTGCGATAATGATACCCTTTTTTACACTAATTTTATTGCTATATATCAAAAAATATACTGACTTCTTAGAAATCCCCATTCCGTTGGTTATCGTAATTCGTTAAAAACGTCATTTATTAACTCTTTATTCTCGTCAAAATTGTTAATTCTATAATTAAATCAACAACAATCGCCAGTTAACTAAAAAGCCAACCATTTGATTTTAAAGAATAAAAATCTAACTGTTAGAATTGTCGGTAATTTCATAGTTACTTGTCGTTATTTTTATACGCAAAATAAGATGAGTTAGGTATAAATAACTTACTGATAACGCAGAGTTATCTAACCCTTTATTCCTGATGTGTATTGTTTGTCAATACACTCCGGCAGCAAGCGAAGGTGTCATTGACACCCGTGACATAATCCCCCCGGTTGTGTCACGTTTTTTTTATTCATAAAATAAGGGCAGACGGTATTTAATCGTCTGCCCTTATTTTTTCTGAACTTAATCTTAAATGATATCAGCGTGAGCATTCATTTATCTCAACCCCCTTCTCACCCTAAAATGCCTCACTGTTTCAACCTGACTTGGTCAACGTGAACTAATCAATTGCATTCTCAATAAACTTAGAAGGTGACAAACCAAAATAATGTTTAAAGCGTTGGCTGAAATAAGAAGGATCATTAAAGCCCGTTTCAAACGCTGTATCTGAGATTTTCACCCCAGAAATAAGTAACTCACACGCTTTTTCTAACCGCACCTTGGTAACATAGTCCATAAAAGACCCACCAGTTAAGGACTTAAACTTACGTTGCAAACTACGCTCAGAAACAAACAATAATTTAGCAGCCCGACAAGTACTAAAATCCGCATCAGGATAATGCTGCTCCACCAGTTGATACACTTTATCTAACCATTCATTTTTAATTAACGTGGCTTCAGGCAACGCCTCTTGAAGTGAGTCAGGCGAGTGGCTCTCAGAGGCTGGCTCATCTTGGTTATCCTTTGTGAATGAAGATTCTGTTACTGGAGATAAGCTCGTTGCAACCGGCCAAGAAATCGCCAGCTGGGTAATATGGCTTAATTGATTATAATGAAAATCAAAGTCTCCTCCGCTTTGCTCGGCCATGTGAGCTATCGCGCACAATGAGGTATCCGAAAAAGAATAAGGATACTCAGCATCAACTAAACCATATTCTTGCTTTTCAAATGCTAATATTTCGTCCTCAGCCACACCCTCACCTGTATCTTCAATCGTGATACGCAAGTGCTGTGACTCGGTTAATTTAGCTGCAACATAAATAATTTGATTGGCGCTAGAACGAATCAAAGCACTGGCCATCAGAGTATTCAAAATCATATCCAAATTGAAATGTTTCACTTGAATAACACAACCTTGGGTCTGATCTTCCACCAATAGGGTGATACCACTTTTATCCGCTTCTTGCTGCCAACCTTTCACCACCGTTTTTAACACCAATGACACCACTTGTCCGTCCAACAAAGTAGAGCTCTTATCAGGATGACTATATAAAGCAAGAATTTGTCTTAGGGGCTCTAGAGCTAATCCCGTTTGCTGAGTAATCATAGACACCTTATCGCTATCCTGATTATCCGTCTCCGTTAGTTGCTCATTAAGCTTTTCTAAGATGGCCTTAGATTTACAGACTCGATCTCCTACCAGCATCTTTCTGGTTTGTGCTTGCTTTCGTAACTGTATATTACTACTCACTAATAATTGGCTTTGATGCTTCAATTGTTGAGTTTTTAAGTTAATGATTCGTCTTAAACGTACATTCGATTTCACCATCGCTTGTGAGCGCCACACTGCTAACAAGATAATGCTAGTAATAATGACAAAGGCAAATAAAGTTAAACTCCATGGCAATAAATACCATGGTTTATCAATAACTAAGATATATTGTACGCCACTGGTTCTCGCCCCAACTTGTGAGGCAGTTTTCAATTCCAATAAGTATTCACCCGGGTCTAAGTTTTCAAAGGTTAATTTTGCCCCTTGAAAATCAACCCAAGTATCTTTATCACTGCCGAGCAATCGGTACTGCAGTTTGGGCATTTCAAAATCAGGTAACACCCCAAATAACACACTGATAGAGCGGCCATAATCAATATGGATCGGCGTATTCGTTTGTGGGGCGACCATGGCAAGAGAATGATCAAGCTGCAACTCACCCACCAGCACATCATTTTCTGGCAGTTGAACCTGTTTCAACGCCGAAGTAGAAGCAAAAATCACCCCTAATTTAGAAGATAAAACTAACGTCTTCCCATCTGGAGACAGATCACAGCCATTAGGTAAGAACTCATTGGTCACCAAACCAAAGGGGGCCGAAAAACGCTGTTTCAATACCGTATCTTGATAAAAATTAATGCCTTTGCTGGTTGTTACCCAAGTGCCATTGTGAGTGCCTATAACACATAATGGTGGATTATTGGAACGGTGTAATAGTGAGTCTGTCTCATCAAAGTCACTGACTGGCATATTACGCAAGCCATAATGACTTGCACTCCACAACTGCTTACCTGCTGACTCAGATAAAGAGATCACCTCTCCATCATTGGCGCTGCGTGCATCAAATATAATTTCTTGTCCTTGATGTTGATAAACGCCATGCTCCGTTCCAATCCACAAGCGACCATTTTGCCCAACCGCTAAACGAGTAATGTTTGAAGGCGCATATTGCTCGACCATCCAAGCCAAACCAAAATCTTTGATTGTTTGTGTTAATGGTGAATATCGATATAAGCCTAAAGCAGTCGAAAACCACACCTCACCTTGTGCATCCGTTGCAATATGGGTGATCGGGCTATCTTGCCAAAGTGCTTGCTGCCTCACCACATACATTTTTTCCGTATGAGTATCAAAACGAATTAATTTTTCACCATAGCTGAGCCATAACGAACCATCAAAATAACTGAGATGGGAAATATTCAGGTTCACCACCTGACGTACAGTTTGAGTGCTAGCCTCATCGTCATTAACCGATACTTTAAAAACCCCATTATCACTGGCTAACCAAGCCACACCATCATCGCCCGCCACCACTTCATTGATGTGAACATAAGGAATATTATTGTGCGCACGGCCAAACCGAACCCGCTGAAAGTATTGACTGCTTGTGGAGTAATAATTAATACCTTTAGCTGTCGCGATCCAAACTCCTCCTTTGTTATCCTGCGCTAAATCCATAATATTATTATTTGATAACGCTAATTCATTTTGCGAACTGGCCGAGATTGATTGAATGGTCTGAGTGTCTTTTTGATATACTAACAAACCCTGTCTAGTTCCAACCCAATAGTCCTTATCACTGACTAAAAGCGCTTGGATTTGCCCATCGACGATGGTTTTTACATCGGGAGTAATGCCAATAAGATTAATGCTAAAGAGCCCACTTTGCGTCCCCACCAATAATCGTGATTGATAATGATCGAATTTCAATAGTTGTATATTGGTGAATTTTCGTGCGAGCAAACGACGCGGGCCATTTTTATCCAAATAAAATAATGAATCATGAGTGGCGACAATCCATTTGCCTGCGACATAAATGGCGGCCTGAATGCCTTGATTGTCCTGAGTAGAACCTCGAGTAATATTAGAAACCGAATAGGATTGGTGTTGTTGAGTGAGCGGGTCAAAGGTATAAAACTGGTGCTGCCCATATATCCACAGTTGTTGCTGAGATTGCCCTAAATGTTGAAAGGTCATATTCGATGGAGCAGTAAAGACCGATTGACGATTACCCGATGTGTCTACTTTCAGTAAGTGCTTACTATCAATAAACCAAAAATAATCTAAGAGATAGGTGTTGTGCGGGCTGTCATGATGAAATCCTTGATTGGGTAAGGGAGAGAAATTTTGTCCGTCAAAGTAATAAATATGATGACGAATATCTTGCACCCAAATTCCCCCCTTTTCATGAGGAAAGATTTTCTTCACCGTCAAGAAATGCCCTTGGGTCTGACTTGGTAAAGAATAAAAAATCGGATCAATTTCTATCGCTCTGACAGAACAAGAAATCAAGATCAACAACACAAAATGCAATAATTTCAAAATCGCCACTTACCTTAATATTTTTAAAGGCTTACTCTTTTGAATTATGGCACAGCTACGCTGAATTTTAAGGGATATTTTGCAGCTATTAATATGTAAGTGATCTAAAGCCTATAAACTTGCAAATTATCCGCTCAATACGAGTTAATTTAATGATATCGGTAACTTAAGGTAAGTTTGTAATAATGACATGCTGTGGTGAGCTTGCTGATCAAAAACGATTTTTTGCTGCTTTGTCAGTACAACACGTTGCGGTAAAGGGGCTTGCATTGCGTCAATTGGTTGACCATGTTGCCGTAACTCATAATGTAAATGTGGCCCGGTCGAACGTCCCGAATTACCCGTTAATGCAATAACCTGCCCTCTTTTCACGAAGTCGCCTTGGTTAACCAGTATCTGACTTAAATGGAAAAAATGTGTACTAAACCTGCGGCCATTTTGAAGCACGACAAATTTCCCAGCTAAAGTATGTCGGCCTACTTTCATTACAACCCCATCCCCTGTAGCCACAACCGGCGTTCCCACTGGCGTCGCAAAATCGGTCCCATAATGGGGTGCATAGTGCTGAGTCACTGGGTTTAATCGATGGGGATCAAAAGGAGAGCTAACCGGAAAAGTTTGCGTAAAAGGCCATCTATTTAATGACTTTTCAACACTCACGCCATCCATATCGTAAAACTTATCATCGGAAAAACGCACCAGTTGAATGTTTTTCCCGTGATGTTTAAACCAGATTGCTGCGATCTTGCCACTCGCCATTGGATGCTGACCAACCCATGGTTGTTGTAGCTCTACCGCAAATTGATCACCAATGACATCCGGCTGCGTGACATCTACAAACCAATATAAAGCATTGGCCACAGTCTGAATTTGGACATTGTTAAGTCCTGCTTGCCTTGCGGCTTGATAAAAGTTACGACGAATGTATCCATGACGCACTAGGCTTTTGAGCGTACCTTGAGTGACGGTGGGTTGAAAGACAAATTGTGTTCCTTGGCGAAGATAGCTACTACTCAATGTCGCATTACGATGGATCGCTAATTCCAGAATACGGCCCAATTCGTCTTGTTGCCATTCAATGACTTGTCCTTCTCTTAATTGAATCGCTTGTGGATTAGCCTTAATCATCGCCAGTAAATCATCAGGGTTCAATCCATATAATTGAAACACTTCTGATAAGGTTTGCTGCTTGATGACTTTATGAGTAAAGAACGTTGAATGTAAGCTATCCGCTATAAGCGTTAAATCAGGATCATTACGCGTTAATAGAGCTTCTGAATTTTTAATGCTTACCTGTTGCAAGGAATCTATTGACACTAAGCGCCCAACCAATAGCCAATAAGCGCTTAGCATTATAACTCCTCCAACCAATATCACACCTATCACAGCAGGACGTTTCATCACAATTCGCCTCACTGTTCAATTAATAATATTGTGTTAAAGGAGTATCCAAAATCAGCATGGTTACTTTGTTAAGCACTGAGTGAAATGAGCCGCTAGTTGAGATAAGAACTGAAAATAAGCCCCCGGCTCCACCGCTTGATCGGTCGCTAAAGGATCTAGAACCCCATGTTTCACCTTAGTGCCACGAGTAACGGACTCAATGACTGCTGGTGTGTATTGAGGTTCAGAAAAAACACAATACACTTGATCTGACAATAAAGCCTTTCGAATGGCAATCAAGCTTTTAGCTCCAGGACGTCGATCTGGAGAGACGGTGAAAGCGCCTAAATGGTTTAATCCAAAATATTGTTCATAATAATCATAAGCATCATGGAAAACATAATAGCCATGTTGTTTAACTGGCTCGAGCTGTTGTTTAATGTTGCTCACCGTTGCATCCAATTGAGTCACAAAATGTTGATAGTTTTGAGCATATTGCGTCGCATGACTTGGATCGATCTCACTGAGTTTCTGACTAATGATTTGTGCCATTTGTTGTGCTTGGATAGGCCCAAGCCACAGGTGCGGGTTATAGTTTCCATGATGGTGATGACCGTCATCATGATGTTCATGCCCTTCATGCTCATCGTAAACAATCTTATCAATAGCATCATACTGATCCAGCTGTAATGTATTATCATTTGCCTGCACAGCACTTTCTAAAAACGATTCTAAGCCCGGCCCAACCCATATAAACAGATCCGCAGCTTGCAATCTTCTTACATCCGATGGTTTTAACGCATAATCATGAGGGGAGGTGTTACTGGCTAATAGCACTTCTGTATCAGTGACATCTTTGGTTAATTCTTGGGTGATTAACTGTAACGGCTTAATCGATGTCATGACTTTTAATGTCGAGTCTTGGCTATTGGCCCAAGTTACGCTGGAAATGACGCTAAATATCATTGCAACTGCGATCCTTGCATGTGGTAAAATGCGCGGCATGTTTTTCTCCAAATTCAATATGATGATTGACATCTAAGCATTTGTTATCGGCATTTCAATATGCCATCTAAGCAAACGTCTTACTCGATTTATTTTATCTATGGTTTTTGATAACAGTGGAAATCACTGAAACTAATGTTACTATATAACATTACACATCATCAAGTTGGTTAGCAATGTCTGAATTAATTCGGCTGGATAATATTTCCGTTAAGTTCAATGATAAATCAGTTTTAGATAATATCAGCCTTTCCATTAAAAAAGGTGAGATCACAACCTTGATCGGGCCAAATGGTGCAGGTAAATCAACCTTAGTAAAAATCATGCTGGGGCTGATTAAATCGCATTCAGGTACCATCCATAAAAAGAAACCGTTACGTATTGGCTATGTGCCACAAAAGCTGCGTTTAAATGACAGTTTACCGCTCACAGTTGACCGATTTTTAAAATTGGCTGGTCGTTATAGTACCAATGAAAGAATGGAAGCGCTGCGCTTAGTGGGTGCGGAAACTTTATTGAAAAATGACATGCATAAACTGTCGGGTGGCGAAAACCAACGCGTACTTCTCGCAAGAGCCTTATTGCAACGCCCCGATTTATTAGTGCTTGATGAACCAGCTCAAGGCGTTGATGTTCAAGGTCAAATAGACCTATACACACTGATAAATTCATTAAGACAACGATTTGGTTGTGCCGTTTTTATGGTTTCGCATGATTTGCATTTGGTTATGGCTCAAACCGATGAGGTCATTTGTTTGCAGCACCATATTTGTTGCTCGGGTGCGCCAGAAGCCATCACTAAGCACCCATCTTATATTGCGATGTTTGGACAAACCGCAAAAGATACTTTGGCATTTTACCATCACGATCATCACCACCATCATGATCTTTCAGGCGAAGCCATTGAAGGTGAAGCGGATAGCTGCTCACACTCAAGTTGCGCCCACCCAGCCGCTCATCAACACAAACGTGGACACTGATTATGTTGGATATTCTACTCCCTTCCATTCTTGCTGGCTTAGGCATTGCTATTATCTCAGGACCTTTAGGCTCTTTAGTTGTATGGCGAAAAATGGCTTATTTTGGCGACACTTTAGCTCACGCCTCCTTGTTAGGTTTAGCACTAGGGTTTTTATTAGATGTGAATTTATACCTCACTCTCGTGATTTGCTGTTTAGCGTTGGCTGTCTTGCTGGCGACACTACAACAACAAAAAGTCATCGCAACCGATACCTTGCTTGGCATCTTAGCACACAGCTCGCTATCACTTGGTTTAGTGGCCGTCAGCTTTTTAGATAATGTTCGTGTCGATTTAATGAGTTATTTATTTGGCGATCTCTTAGCCGTATCACCGTCCGATTTATTGTTTATTTATCTTGGCGGTGCAGTGTTAATGGGATTAGTGATGTATTTTTGGCGCGCCTTGCTTTCAACCTCAATCAGTGAAGAGCTAGCCAGCGTTGAAGGTATCAATGTCCCTTTTATGCGAGTCGTGTTAATGCTATTGGTGGGTCTGGTTATTGCTGTGGGGATGAAATTTGTCGGAGCGTTGATCATCACCTCACTATTAATCATTCCAGCGGCAACGGCACGTCGATTTGCCAAAACCCCAGAACAAATGGCGATCGGAGCCTCATGTCTAGGCATCGTTTCAGTACTCGCGGGCCTAAGTTTATCTTGGTATTACGATACGCCAGCCGGACCATCTGTGGTCATTTCTGCCGCCGCACTATTTTTATTAAGCCAACTCAAACCACATCGACGTTAGCAATCTAAGACCTGGCTTTAAAACCAAGAGTGGTCTTGATATCACTCTTGGTTATATTACCTTTCATCCCTTCTTGCACCTAGTGTGACCGCTATCTCTCAGCCCTTAGAACTACGCCTAAAGATAGTCATTAAAGGAGGGTTTCAAGACTTCACCGCTATTCAATAATGACCCAACTCTATTCTCCGTTTCTGATAACGACAAAAATAAGAGGTCATGATGAGAAAACCTACCCACTCTATGCTTGCTAGTGCCTTAGCGTTGAGTTTATTTTCCGCTCACGCTTATCCAAGTACTGATCCCATGCAAAATGCCTGTCAATATCCATCGGCTCAACAAACCAATGATTTACGCCTGTACCAAATCATGGTGGAAAGTTTTGTTGATGGTGACAGTAAAGCAAACTACGGTGAGGGCTATGGTACCAGTCACCATAATGGCGATTTGCAAGGCATCATTAACTCTCTCGATTATATTCAATCACTTGGCGTTAACGCGATTTGGCTGACTCCAATTTTTGCTTCTCTCCCTATTGAAGGCCAATCTCACTGGGATGACAAACTCGATGCTACCGGCTACTTTGCCAGTGATTATTTTAAAATTGACCCTAAATTCGGCACGTTGGAACAAGCTAAAACTTTAGTTAATGAAGCGCATAAACGTGGTTTATATGTGTTTTTCGATGGTGTGTTTGGTCACCATAAGTCCAATATTGTCCCCTCACCAACCGGGCTGACACCCAAAGGAGCAGATAATCCCGTCGAATACCCAGCTAGCTTGCCGTTTTATCAACAAGTGGCAAGTTATTGGATCAGAGAATTAAAAATTGATGGCTGGCGATTAGACCAAGCCTACCAAGTTCCCCCTAAAGATTGGATTGAGCTAAAAAAGGCCGTACAACAAGCCTCGCAAAGTGTGCAGTACACTGACCACAAAGGTGAGAAAGTTCATCCGCTGGGATATATGGTGGCTGAAATTTGGAATAACCAAAATTACATCACTGAACATGGCTACGGTTCCAATGAAGAGCCGGTTTTATGTTCAGCATTTGATTTTCCAATGCGTTATCGTCTTGTGGAAACTTTTGCTGTCAATGAAAACAGCATTGGCGGTAAAGGTGGCGACTGGCTCGCACAAGGCATGGATTTACAATCGCTTTATCCCAAACATGCAAGACCCAACTTGATGCTAGGCAACCATGACTTAGTGCGGTTTGGTGATTTGCTACAACGCGGCTACCTAGCTCAACCTAAAGATGAAAGTTACTGGCAGCGCCATTTAGCTGCCATCAGTTTTATGGCTGCCTATACGGGGCCAATCACTTTATATTATGGCGATGAAATTGGAGATGAAGTGGCAGACTTCTCCGACAAAGTTCCTAATGATATCTGCGCGTCTCAAGGTTGGTGTGATGACCACGTAGCACGTTCTAGCGCGAAAATTGATGGGGTAACAGCCGATTTAACCCAGCAGCAGACCAACCTCAAGCAACATGTTAGTCAACTGATGGCGTTACGTGCTGCCAATCCTGTGTTATCACAAGGAGAAAGGGTTTCTGTTCTCGCCAATCAAGATGTATACATTGATCATAAAAGTTACCAAGGTAACAACATGCTCTTTATGGTGAGCACTTCGGATAAACCACAAACTTTCTCGTTAAACACCCAGCAAGTAGGCTCATCCGGTGCTCTAGCTGATATGCTAACAGGAGCGGATACCACGCCTAATCAAGGACAATATCTGTTCACCTTAGCGCCTTTTGAAGCCAAGTTTTTATCGATAAAGACACCAACAACCTTAGTGGTAAATAAAGCGCAAGTGAGCTTATCTGGCGATGGTTTTATGGCGCAATGCGATAACCCAACCTTAGAGGAAAGAGGCCCTATCGACAAACCTTTGTACGTGGTAGGTGATTTTACCGACTCAGGGTGGAAGCATGTGGCAAGCCGCCAGTTTAGCTATAAAGGACAAGGGGTTTATCAAGCGGTAGTTGATGAACAAGCTGGCAGTTACCGTATGCAATACGCCAGTCAGGATTGGAAACCTCAATTTACCTCAGCCAGCTTAGAAGTCAGTGCTGGAAAAGTGAGCCAATTAAAATATGGAGGTTACGGTAAAGACACAGCAGCTTTGATCCCAGAATCTGGTAAGTATGTATGGAGCTTGCAGTTTTCAGACTCCGGCAGCCCTGAGAAAATCATGCTGTCAAAATGTTCAGAGTAGAAAAATATCGTGAATAATGGCTGTGAATCAAAGGCTCAAGACGACATCCGTGGAAGATAAATAATAATAGCGCCGCCAAAGAAACATGGTGGCGCTACTGTTAACTCATTTTATTCATGCTCGAATAGCGTGATTATAAGCGGTGAGTACCACACAACTTGTTGCCAGAAGGGTCACGTAAATAGGCAAGATATAATCGCCCCGCAGGTCCATTACGCTCACCCGGAGGGTTTTCACATGATGTACCACCGTTAGCAACACCGGCTTCATGCCAAGCATCAACTAATTCCGGAGAGGTAATCGTAAAGCCAAAGGTTGAGCCATTACCATGTGTGGCAGGTTCACCATTGATGGGTGTTTTTAAAATAAAGATCCCTGTTGGCGTTGCATAAACACAACTATCGCCATGAATCACTCCTGGCTCATATCCTAATGTCCCTAAAATGGCATCATAGAATGTTTTGGATGCTTCTAGATCATTAGAACCTAACATAATGTGACTGAACATAATTCTTCCTTAATAATGAGTAACCTCGGCTGCGGTTAACTAACCACAAAACGACTTTAGCTTGATAAGCTACCATTAACTATCAGTCGCTGGCTATAACAAAAAAGGCCATCCGAAGACGACCTTTTCTCAAAAGGAGCAGTGATTACCAACCAGTCACTTCTTTTAGCGCTTCACCAATCTCGGCTAGAGACTTGGTTGTACGTACGCCAGCGGCTTCTAGTGCTGCAAATTTATCTTCCGCAGTCCCTTTACCACCTGAAATGATCGCACCTGCGTGACCCATACGTTTACCCGGAGGCGCTGTTACCCCTGCAATATAAGAAACTACAGGCTTAGTCACGTTAGCTTTAATATAAGCCGCCGCTTCTTCTTCTGCAGTACCGCCAATCTCACCAATCATTACAATCGCTTCGGTGGCAGGATCGTTTTGGAACATTTCTAGTACATCGATAAAGTTAGTACCCGGAATCGGGTCACCACCGATACCAACACAGGTAGACTGACCAAAACCCGCATCCGTTGTTTGCTTCACCGCTTCATAGGTTAGTGTACCTGAACGTGAAACGATACCTACGCGGCCAGGCTTGTGAATGTGACCAGGCATGATACCAATCTTACACTCTCCAGGAGTGATCACCCCTGGGCAGTTTGGGCCAATCATTCGCACGCCAGTTTCTTCTAGTTTTACTTTCACATCCAGCATGTCTAATGTTGGAATGCCTTCTGTAATGGTTACGATAAGTTCGATGCCAGCATCAATCGCTTCTAAAATCGCATCTTTACAAAACGCCGCCGGTACATAGATAACCGTTGCCGTTGCGCCAGTTGCTTCCACCGCTTCACGAACCGTATTAAATACCGGTAAACCCAAATGCTCAGTGCCACCTTTACCAGGAGAAACACCGCCAACCATTTGTGTGCCGTATGCAATCGCTTGTTCTGAGTGGAATGTTCCTTGACCGCCAGTAAAACCTTGGCAAATAACTTTAGTATCTTTATTAATTAGAACAGACATTATTTGCCCTCCGCCGCTTTAACTACTTGAACTGCTGCATCTTTTAGAGATGTTGCTGCAATGATATCTAAACCTGACTTCGCTAATACGTCACGGCCCAGCTCTGCATTGGTGCCTTCAAGACGAACCACCACTGGTACTTCAACACCGACTTCTTTAACTGCACCGATGATACCTTCGGCGATCATGTCACAACGAACAATTCCCCCGAAAATGTTAACCAATACCGCTTTGACATTTTCATCAGAAAGGATGATCTTAAACGCTTCTGCTACACGCTCTTTGGTCGCACCGCCACCTACATCAAGGAAGTTCGCCGGCTTACCACCATGCAAATTAACGATATCCATCGTACCCATTGCAAGACCTGCACCATTGACCATACAACCAACGTTACCATCTAGTGCGACATAATTAAGCTCATATTGTGCCGCATGTGCTTCGCGCTCATCTTCTTGTGATGGATCGTGCATTTCACGTAATTTCGGTTGACGGTACATCGCATTTGAGTCGATGTTGATCTTGCCATCAAGACATAGCAAATCACCCGCACCGGTAATAACCAATGGGTTGATTTCTAACAACGCTAAATCGTATTGAGCGAACATTTTACCTAGACCCATAAAGATCTGTGTAAATTGCTTAATTTGATTTCCTGTCAAGCCGAGCTTAAATGCCAGCTCACGACCTTGGTAAGCTTGTGGACCAACTAAAGGATCAATCGCCGCTTTATGAATTAATTCTGGCGTTTCTTCGGCGACTTTTTCAATTTCCACACCACCTTCTGTTGATGCCATGAAAACAATACGACGACTACCACGGTCAACCACAGCGCCTAAATATAATTCGTTCGCAATATCAGATGCTTCTTCAACCAAAATTTTCGTGACCGGCTGACCTTTGGCATCCGTTTGGTAAGTCACTAGATTTTTCCCTAGCCATTTTTGCGCAAACTCTTTAACGCCGTCTTTGGTGTCATGCAGCTCTACACCTCCAGCTTTACCGCGACCACCAGCATGCACTTGGCATTTCACGACTTTCTTAGCGGTACTAATACGACCCGCCGCTTCATAGGCTTCTAAAGGAGTATTGCAAGCATAACCTTCTGGTACCGGCAATCCGAATTCAGCAAATAACTGCTTAGCTTGATATTCATGCAAATTCATGTGCGACTTCCATTTTTTTATCCGTTGGGATTTATTATTTCCATAGGTATCGAAATACCTTAGTGTGTAGGTGTACTTTAAAATCGCCGAATAAATCATTATTCGGCGAGGGTATTACTGATTTATACATCAAGTAATAAACGAGCCGGATCTTCAAGTAACTCTTTAATGGTTACCAAGAATCCAACTGACTCACGACCATCAATTAAACGGTGGTCATAAGATAGCGCTAGGTACATCATTGGCAAGATTTCAACTTTTCCATCAACCGCCATTGGACGATCTTGGATTTTATGCATTCCTAAAATAGCTGCTTGCGGTGGGTTGATAATCGGAGTCGACATTAATGAACCAAATACACCACCATTGGTAATGGTGAAGTTACCGCCCATCAGATCTTCAACTTGTAATTTGCCATCACGGCCTTTAATCGCCAGCTCTTTGATGCCTTTTTCAATGTCAGCAAAGCTAAGTTGATCACAATCTTTTAAGACCGGCGTTACTAAGCCACGTGGAGTCGACACCGCCATACTAATATCAAAATAGTTGTGGTAAACAATATCATCACCATCAATCGATGCGTTGACTTCAGGATAGCGTTTTAGTGCCTCTGTTACCGCCTTCACATAGAAAGACATAAAGCCTAAGCGAGTATCATGGCGCTTTTCAAATTGATCTTTGTATTGAGCACGCAGATCCATGATTGGCTTCATATTGACTTCGTTAAACGTGGTAAGCATCGCAGTTGAATTTTTCGCTTCAAGTAGACGATTAGCCACGGTTTTACGTAGGCGAGTCATCGGAACACGCTTTTCAGTACGCGCCGCTGCTGGTGCTTCAATTTTTTGCTCTTCGGCAGGTTTTGTCGCCGCCGGTTTCGCTAGATGCGCTTCCACATCTTCACGTGTGATACGGCCACCGACTCCCGTGCCTTTCACATCAGATGCTTCTAGGCTGTGCTCGGCTAATAAACGACGCACTGCTGGGCTTAATGCGTCGTTAGACTCTTCATTTAACGAAGCTTTATGGCGCTTATCTGGTGAGGCTTCCGTTGGTTCGGCTTTATCCGTCGTTGGTTCACCTGCAACTGCACCCGGTTTTAATTTAGCTAACAGTTGCTTAGATAGAACCGTTGCCCCTTCTTCTTCTAAAATGGCTTCTAATACGCCATCTTCTGGAGCCGGCACTTCTAACACAACTTTATCGGTTTCAATTTCAACCAACACTTCATCACGCTCAACGCTGTCGCCTGGTTGTTTATGCCATGTAGCCACGGTAGCGTCGGCTACGGATTCAGGTAAATCTGGAACCAGAATTTCAATTGTCATATCTGTAAAGTCCTTATCTCTAGTTCGTTCAACTAAGAGTTTTAATCCAACTGTGCACTTAATAATCTAAATTCAAAGCATCATCGACCAATGCTTTTTGCTGTTTTAAGTGAACTGACATATAACCAACCGCTGGTGAAGCTGAAGCTGGTCGACCTGCATATTTTAACGTTGCCCCATTTGGCAATGCGAAACGCATATTGTGCTGACTGCTATACCAAGCACCTTGGTTTTGTGGTTCTTCTTGACACCAAACAAAATCTTCAACATTGGTATACTGTTCAATTGCTTTACTCACTTCATCGTATGGGAATGGGTAAAGTTGCTCGACACGTATAATAGCCACGTCAGTTTGCTCATTCTTACGGCGTTGTTCTAGCAAGTCGTAATAGACTTTACCTGAACACATCACCACACGTTTCACTTGGCTTGGCTCTAACTCATCCGTTTCCGGAATCGCGGCTTGGAAAGTGCCTTGAGCGAGATCCTCTAAGCTTGATGTACATAGTGGATGGCGCAATAAGGATTTCGGCGACATCACGATTAATGGGCGACGCATCGGACGAATCACTTGGCGACGAATCATGTGATACACCTGAGCCGGCGTTGAAGGAACGACCACTTGAATATTTTGCTCAGCGCACAATTGCAAGTAACGTTCAAGGCGAGCTGATGAGTGCTCTGGCCCCTGACCTTCATAACCATGAGGAAGCAACATAGTTAAACCGCAAAGGCGTCCCCACTTTTGCTCACCCGATGAAATGAATTGATCTATCACCACTTGAGCGCCGTTGGCGAAATCACCAAATTGAGCTTCCCAAATGGTTAAACCACTTGGCTCTGCGGTCGCATAACCGTATTCAAACGCCAATACTGCTTCTTCAGACAATACTGAATCAAACACTTGGAATGGCCCTTGATTATCATGAATATGACCCAACGGCATATAGGTACTGGCTGTATCTTGATCATGCAACACCGCATGACGGTGGAAGAAAGTACCACGACCAGAGTCTTGCCCAGTGAATCGAATACGTTTACCGCCATCGACTATCGTTGCATAAGCTAAAATTTCAGCCATGCCCCAATCAATTGGTTTTTCACCCGCAACCATCGCAACACGGTCGTTATACAGTTTTTCAACTCGGCTTTGTAAAGTATGACTTTCTGGGAATTGACACACTTTGGTGCCCAAATCTTTTAATCGATTAAAGTCAATTTGGTTATCCCACTCTTCATTCCATTCATGACCGAGGTAGGGCGACCAGTCTACAGAATGCAGCGCCATTGGACGCCATTCTTTCACCACGACTTCGCCACGATCTAAGGCATCTCGGTATTCATTGATTAACTGTGTTGCGGTTTCAAGTTCAATATCTTGACGATCCACCAGTACATCAGCATACAATTTACGAGGTGTTGGATGTTTTTTGATTTTTTGGTACATCAAAGGTTGAGTCGCATTCGGCTCATCGGCTTCGTTATGACCATGGCGGCGATAACACACTAAATCAATCACTACATCACGTTTGAACTCGTTACGATAATCCAAAGCAATACGCGTAATAAAAGCGACCGCTTCTGGGTCATCGGCATTCACGTGGAAGATCGGTGCCTGTACCATTTTCGCAATATCAGTACAGTACATGGTAGAACGAGTATCACGCGGATTGGAGGTCGTAAAACCGATTTGGTTATTGACGACAATGCGTACCGTACCACCGACCTGATAGCCACGAGCCTGTGACATATTAAAGGTTTCTGCGACCACACCTTGACCGGCAATGGCCGAGTCGCCGTGAATAGTGATCGGTAAAACTTTGCTGCCATCTTTATCGCCTAAACGATCTTGGCGAGCACGTACCGAACCAATCACTACAGGGTTAACAATTTCTAGGTGAGATGGGTTAAACGCCAAGGCTAAATGAACATTACCGCCAGGTGTTGCAAAATCAGCAGAGAAACCTTGATGGTATTTCACATCCCCGGTACCCCATGTTTCATCATGTTTACCAGCAAACTCATCAAATAGATCTTGAGGTTTCTTACCTAACACGTTGACTAACATGTTCAAGCGACCACGGTGAGCCATACCAATAACAACTTCGCGCATGCCTTGTGAGCCAGCATGACGAATCAACTCTTTGGTCATTGGTATCAGTGCATCCCCCCCTTCTAATGAGAAGCGTTTGGCACCCGGGAATTTCGCACCAAGATAACGCTCAAGTCCTTCCGCTGCAGTCAGTTCATCAAGGAAGGTTAACTTCTCATCTTGTGTGAAAGTTCCTTCACCGACGACAGACTCTAAGCGGTCTTGGATCCAGCGTTTTTCTTCGGTGTTAGTAATATGCATGTATTCAGCACCAATAGAACCACAGTAGATTTTATTCAGTGCGTCATAGATGTCTTTTAATGGCATAGTCTCTTGGCCAACCGCGAAAGAACCGACATTAAAGGACTCTTGGAAATCGTCTTGGGAGAGATTATGGAAAGCAGGATCCAGTTCAGCGACAGATTCACGTTTCCAAATATTGAGAGGGTCTAAATTTGCAGCTTGATGCCCACGGAAACGGTAAGCATTGATTAACTGCAAAACTTTTACTTGTTTAGCATCGACATCAGGATCACTAACTTGGACATTGTAATGCTTTGTCTCTTTCGCTAATCGTCTAAAGTAGTCACGAACACGAGAATGTGGTTGTTCACCATGCGCCGCAGCTTCTACGGGTAGGTTATCAAACACCTTTTTCCATTCGTCACCGACTTGATCGGGATCACTAAGATACAGTTCGTAGAGTTCTTCTACGTAAGTTGCATTGGCGCCAGCCAAGTGTGAAGACTCGAGCCATGCCTTCATCACGCCGTTGTGCATATTTTCCCTTAACCTTTTTTGGTTTCAAATTATGCTTCGAGATTTACTTACCTTAATTCAGAGTAAGTAAATACCTGATTAGCAGTCGACCTAACCACCAGGCCGACTGCCCTTGCTCTGTGAGCAATTTTTATACTGAGCGATTGATCAACATCGATTTGATATGACCAATGGCTTTTGTCGGGTTTAACCCCTTAGGGCAAACATTGACACAGTTCATAATCTCATGGCAACGGAAAACGCTAAATGCATCATCAAGATTTGATAAGCGTTCGTCTGTCGCAGTATCGCGGCTATCAATTAACCAACGATAAGCGGCCAATAAGCCAGCTGGGCCAATAAATTTATCTGGGTTCCACCAAAACGATGGGCACGATGTCGTACAACATGCACACATAATACAATCGTACAAACCATCTAAATGCGCACGATCTTCCGGCGACTGTAGATGCTCACGTGATGGTGGTAATTCACCGTCATTAATCAAATACGGTTTTACTTTGGCATAGTTATCGTAAAATTGAGCCATATCGACAATCAAGTCACGAATAACCGGTAAACCCGGCAATGGACGAATCACTACTTTACCTTTACCACTCAGTGCTGACAATGGTGTAATGCAAGCTAAGCCATTCTTACCATTCATATTTAATCCATCTGAGCCGCAAACACCTTCACGACAAGAACGACGGAATGAAATGGTGGGATCTTGTTCTTTTAGCAAAATTAAAGCATCCAACACCATCATGTCAGAGCCTTCTTCAACCTCCATTACGTAATCTTTCATATAAGGTTTTTTGTCGACATCTGGGTTGTAGCGATATAAAGAAAAATTCACTTTCATTGTTCAACCCTCCCTTAATAAGTACGTACTTTTGGTGGAAATGCTTCACGTAATACCGGCTGCATATTCACATCACGTTTCGACATTTGTTCTGTCTCTGGATTATAAATAGAGTGGCATAGCCAGTTAGCATCATCACGATCTGGGTAATCAAAACGAGCATGTGCACCACGGCTTTCCGTACGGTAGTTCGCTGCCACTGCGGTTGCAAAAGCGGTTTCCATCAAGTTATCCAACTCTAAACACTCAACTCGCTGAGTATTAAATTCTGTCGATTTGTCCGATAGATGGGCATTTTTCAAACGCTCACGAATAACTTTCAATTCTTCCAAACCTTCCGCCATCGCTTCCCCTTCACGGAATACCGAGAAGCTACGTTGCATACAGCTTTGTAAGTCTTTACGAATTTGTACTGGATCTTCGCCACCAGTGCTGTTTTCCCAGCGATTGAAACGAGCCAATGAGGCTTCAATATCAGAGTCTGTCGCTTCACGAGCTTCCGCTTGCGCTGCAAGAGTTTCCCCTAGATGTAAACCTGTAGCACGACCAAAGACCACCAAATCAAGTAAAGAGTTCCCGCCTAGACGGTTAGCCCCATGTACTGATACCGAAGCGATCTCACCACACGCAAATAAGCCTTGAACTTCTGAATCTGTACCATCCGCATTTTGCTTAATTGCTTGACCTGAAACCTGAGTTGGCACTCCGCCCATCATATAGTGACAAGTTGGAATAACTGGAATCGGCTCTTTGACTGGATCAACGTGCGCAAAGGTACGTGATAATTCAAGAATACCCGGTAAACGTGCATCCAAGACATCTTTGCCTAAATGGTCTAGTTTCAGTTTGATATGCGGTCCCCAAGGGCCGTCACAACCACGACCTTCACGGATTTCAATCATCATTGAACGAGCCACCACATCACGGCCAGCCAAGTCTTTGGCATTTGGTGCATAGCGTTCCATGAAACGTTCGCCATCTTTATTGAGAAGATAACCCCCTTCACCGCGACAACCTTCAGTAACTAAGACACCAGCACCAGCAATACCCGTTGGGTGGAATTGCCACATTTCAATATCTTGCATTGGCACGCCAGCACGCAGCGCCATCCCAACACCATCACCGGTATTAATGTGCGCATTGGTGGTCGATTGATAAATACGACCCGCCCCACCCGTTGCGAGTACCGTCGCTTTGGCTTTGAAATAGCAAATCTCGCCCGTTTCCATGCAAAGTGCGGTTGTCCCTAAAATCGCACCGTCTTGGTTTTTCACAAGATCAAGTGCATACCACTCAGAGAAAATGGTGGTTTTATGTTTGATATTTTGTTGATAAAGCGTATGCAGTAATGCATGGCCAGTTCGGTCTGCTGCGGCCGCTGTACGCGCCGCTTGCTCCCCACCAAAATCTTTAGATTGACCTCCAAATGGGCGCTGGTAAATGGAGCCATCGTCAAAACGAGAAAACGGTAAGCCCATTTTCTCTAACTCAATCACCGACTCTGGACCATTTTTACACATGTATTCGATCGCATTTTGGTCACCAATATAATCAGAGCCTTTCACCGTGTCATACATGTGCCACTGCCAGTCGTCTTTATGAGAGTTACCTAATGCAACGGTTATCCCACCTTGCGCTGAAACAGTGTGTGAACGAGTTGGAAATACTTTTGATAGCAACGCACAAGATAGACCTTGCTCAGAAATTTGTAATGCAGCGCGCATACCTGCGCCACCTGCGCCGATAACAACGGCATCGAATTCACGAACGGGAATACTCACTTACACACCCCACAGAATAAATAGACCAGAGAAGAAATACGCAATCAGTGTCACGATAATAAGCAGTTGTAAAACAAGACGAATTGCGGTTGGTTTAATATAATCGGTCAACACTTGCCACATACCAATCCATGCATGAATAAGCACGCTGACTAAGGCAACCATAGTGAACACTTTGGTGAAAGTACCACTAAAAAACGATTGCCAAGACAGATAGTTGATATCTGGTCCACAAGCTAGATAGCCCACCATATACACGGTATATAGGGCCATAATAATGCCTGTTGCACGAATGAGGAGGTAATCATGAACTCCATTACGTCCGAATGAAGAAATGTGCTTTACCATACAAGAACTCCTGCTAATACCGATAATATAGCTGTAACCACGAAAACCGCTTTCGCACTCAGCGCGCCGCTTTCTTTCTCTTCAAAATATTTCATATCCATGAATAAATGACGGATACCACCACAAATGTGATAAGCCAATGCGGTCAAAATGCCCCATAAAATAAATTTTACGGCAAAGCTTTCAATCACGTTGCTCACTTGTGAAAAACCGACTGGAGATGATAGTGAAGTGGCAAGGAGCCATAATAAGATACCAACAGAAACAAACATAATGACACCAGAGATACGGTGCACAATGGATGCGATTGCGGAAATCGGGAAATGTATCGTTTGTAAATCTAAATTAACTGGTCTGGACTTTTTTTCTTTCACGGGTGTGCTCACTCAGCTCTATTAAGAGCATTTATAGTTATTGACATAAATTGATAAACACCCTGTAACGATTTAATTAACAACTTCAGTCCATAACACCCAGTTTATCTATGAATTTTTTGTTAATTAAACGTCATTTTCATCCAGAGCTGCTTCTTAAACCCCTGATAAAATAAGGCGTTAACCAAAATTTTCATAAGCACTATACGACTGCCAACATATAAATTCAATTCATGTAACAAAATATGCTACATAGAACATATTTTTAACTTTTTCCACGTAAAAAATTCAAAGCATCCCACAGAACCGATTAGAATAATTGACTTTAGCCGCTAACCTGAGTACAAAAACCACACACAAAATATCCTGGACGGATTAATAATTTACAAAGGAGAATGTCATGGCGGATAAGAAAGCGACCCTTCATATCGAGGGAAAAGCACCTATTGAGCTCCCAATATTGAGTGGTACAGACGGTCCTGATGTACTAGATGTGCGTAAATTAGGTGCAAGTGGTTACTTTACATTTGACCCAGGTTTTCTTGCTACAGCGTCTTGCGAATCCCAAATCACATATATCGATGGTGGTAAAGGAATCTTACTACACCGCGGTTTCCCAATTGATCAACTTGCCAATAACGCAGACTATTTAGAAGTTTGCTATATCCTACTTTATGGCGAAGCGCCTTCTCGCTCCGAATACGAAAAATTCAAAAAAATCGTCTCTGACCACACGATGGTGCATGAGCAAATTGCAAGTTTCTTCCACGGCTTCCGTCGTGATGCGCACCCAATGGCTGTGATGTGTGGTGTAGTAGGTGCATTATCTGCGTTTTATCATGATGCACTTGATATTAACAACGCGACTCACCGTGAAATTACCGCATTCCGTTTATTGTCAAAAATGCCGACCTTAGCTGCGATGTGTTACAAATACTCTATCGGCCAACCATTTATCTACCCACGCAATGAATTGGATTATGCCGGAAACTTCCTTCACATGATGTTCGCTAATCCTTGTGAAGAGTATATGGTCAACCCTGTGGTTTCTCGTGCCATGGATAAGATTTTTACCTTACATGCAGACCACGAACAAAACGCATCAACCTCAACGGTTCGTCTCGCGGGCTCTTCAGGTGCTAACCCATTCGCTTGTATTGCTGCAGGTATTGCTTCTTTATGGGGACCTGCTCATGGTGGAGCGAATGAAGCTTGCTTGAAAATGCTAGAAGAAATTGGCAGCGTTGAAAATATTCCAGAATACATTGAAAAAGCGAAAGACAAAGATGACCCATTCCGTTTAATGGGCTTTGGTCACCGTGTTTACAAAAACTTCGATCCTCGAGCCAAAGTGATGCGAGAGTCTTGTCATGAAGTGCTGTCGGAACTCAACATCAAAGATCCTCTGCTCGATGTCGCCATGGAATTAGAACGCATTGCGCTGTCTGACCCTTACTTTGTCGAGAAGAAATTGTATCCAAACGTTGACTTCTATTCTGGCATTATCTTAAAAGCCATTGGCATTCCAGTATCTATGTTTACGGTTATCTTTGCGATTTCTCGTACTATTGGCTGGATCGCACATTGGAATGAAATGCACGACGATCCAAACAACCGCATCGGTCGTCCTCGTCAGCTTTATACCGGTAAACTTGAGCGTGATTTCACACCACTTCAAGAACGTGAATAATAGTCTCAGCTAGACCAAGACAACAAAGCGAGCCGACAATGGCTCGCTTTCTCGTTTCTCGTTTCTCGTTTCTCGTTTCTCGTTTCTCGTTTCTCGTTTCTCGTTTCTCGAGGACGATGCTACGCTAGACCGGGTTGTCGATATCGATAAACTCAACCTCAAAACCATGTGCTTGAGCTAACCATTCTCCTAGTGCTTTAACGCCATAACGCTCAGTAGCATGGTGGCCAGCAGAGAAATAATGAATGCCTAATTCACGAGCAATATATGTGGTGCGCTCAGAAATTTCACCAGAAATAAAGGCATCTAAGCCAGATTTTGCCGCCAACTCAATATAATCTTGACCGCCGCCCGTACACCAACCAATAGTTTTAATCGGCTTATTTAGCTCTTGCGGGGCGATGTGCAAGGGTTTGCGTTGTAACACTTTTTCAATGCGCGCCGCCAGTTGTTTACCCGACAAAGAGGTTTTAAACTCACCAAACATCGCCACAGATTGCGGATGCCCTTCTAGTCCACCTTGAGTATCAATCTCCAATAATTGAGCCAATTGGGCGTTATTTCCAAGTTCAGGATGAATATCCAGTGGTAAATGGTACGCATACAAATTGATATTATTTTGGATCAAGTGGCGAATGCGTTTACCTTTCATACCAACTAAAGGTTCGGCTTCTCCTTTCCAGAAATACCCATGGTGCACTAAAATCGCATCCGCCTTGGCTTCAATTGCAGCATCAATCAATGCTTGTGAGGCCGTCACCCCAGTGATGATCTTATTGACCTCTGACGTCCCTTCCACTTGTAAACCATTTGGGCAATAGTCTTTTACCAGTTGAGGTGATAAAGTTTGATTGAGCAATATCTCTAATTTCAGGTTATTCATTAACAGCCCTTTTGATTAATCTCAGATGGTGATTTAACAATGATCAACGGATGACGGCAAGGTTTCAACCTTTAACGCAAGGAATACGCATTATTCATGATGAAATATCAAATTTCGCCGCAACAACAAGACGAATTATTTCACAAAATCAGTCACTGGATGGCGGACACGCCACCACTGTTGATGCCCGATAATCACAGACTCGCCGACAACCCCTTCTCAGTCGAGATCCCCCCTCAGCCCATCGCTTATTCAGGAAACTCCAGACTTGGATTTTGGTATCAACATTTATGTCACCAACTGTTTGCTGGTCATCCTAATTATGAGATTTTAGCTGAAGAAATCCAGTTAAATCATCAAGGAAGAACCATTGGTGCGTTAGATTTTGTGGTGCATAATAATGCCACAAAGCGAAGTGAACATTGGGAAGTGGCCGTCAAGTTTTACCTTCTTTTTGACGGATTATGGTATGGCCCCAATAGCCGTGATCGGCTGGATCGTAAACTCGCGCACATGCTCAAACACCAACTGGCGATGTCACAACACCCCTGCTTTAAACAAAAATATCCTGAACTTGAGCAAATTGACCCTAAATTACTGATGCAAGGTCGTCTCTATATCAATCCGTTTCGCGATGAGCTAACCCCAACCAATTGTCTTGATTTCACTATCAATTCTTCACAAATCAATGGTTATTGGTGCTTTTTCAGTGAGTTAGAAAAGATTAATCAACCGCTATATGTCCTTAAAAAAGGACAATGGCTAACTGGTAAAGAGCCTGATTCCTCACCGTTGCAGACACTTGGAGATGAGTTTGTGCATTGCCAAGCCCAAGATGGACGTTTCTGGTTTATCCTGCCCAATATCTGGCCAAACCACGCGGTAAAATGATCCACATGAAAATAAAAACGAGAGCACTGAGGCTCTCGTTTTTGCACCATAGATCGTCTTCGCGACAGCCTATAAGCCAGCGTTTGCAAACACCTGATTGACGATTTCTTGCGCTTCTTTTTCAATTTGCTTCAAGTGGGTTTCTCCTTTGAAGCTTTCACAATAAATTTTGTAAATCTCTTCCGTTCCTGATGGGCGCGCGGCAAACCAACCGTTGTCAGTAGTCACTTTTAAACCACCAATTGCCCCGCCATTACCTTGAGCATGAGTTAATCGCGCGGTAATTTTCTCACCCGCCAATTCATCGGCACTCACCATTTCAGCCGACATACTTTTGAGCACATTTTTTTGCTCAGTGTTGGCTACCGCTTGAATACGGTTATAAGCTGATGCACCATGTTTCGCCGCAAGCTTATTATAATATTGCTGCGGATTCATACCGGTCACAGCGGTAATTTCAGCCGCTAACAAACATAAAATAATGCCATCTTTATCGGTAGACCACGGTGTGCCATCTTTACGCAAGAAAGACGCCCCAGCACTTTCTTCACCACCAAAACCAAAGCGCCCGTCATACAAACCGTCAACAAACCATTTGAAACCAACCGGTACTTCGCACAGTTCGCGACCTAGATCCGCTACCACACGATCAATAATGGCGCTAGAAACTAACGTTTTACCCACTTGAACATCCGGCTTCCACTCACTGCGATGACGGAACAAGTAATCAATGCACACCGCGAGATAATGGTTGGGATCCATTAACCCTTGTGGAGTTACAATCCCATGGCGGTCATAGTCAGGGTCGTTGCCGAAAGCCAAATCATAATCATCTTTCAACGCCAATAAACTCGCCATCGCATAAGGGGATGAACAATCCATACGGATCACCCCATCTTTATCAAGCGTCATAAACTGAAAAGACGGATCGACGGTTTCATTCACTAAGGTCATATCAAGTTGATAAGTTTTAGCAATGCGACGCCAGTATTCAATGCCTGCCCCGCCTAAAGGATCGATGCCAATTTTAATGTTGGCTTTTTGAATCGCCTCCATATCAATGACATTGACTAGGTCATCCACGTAAGGTTGAACTAAATCCATAGCCAATACTTGCTCTAAGGCATTATCGGCGCGTTTCACCCCGGCAAGTTGTGCGCGAATGTATTGGTTCGCTTTGTCTTCAATACGTTGCGTAATTTCCGCTTCTGCTGGACCACCATGGCTTGGGTTATATTTAATACCACCATCTTGTGGCGGGTTATGCGATGGTGTGATCACAATTCCATCAGCTTTATCTTGATGAGCCAGGTTATAGGTTAATATCGCATGGGAAATACCCGGGGTCGGGGTGAATCCATTGTCAGCTTGAACAATCACCTTAATCCCATTTGCAACCAAGACTTCAATGACTGAGCGACAAGCAGGCTCAGATAAAGCATGCGTATCTTTTCCGACAAACATTGGCCCCGTTAGCCCACTGGCCACACGCTCATCTACCACCGCTTGAGCGATCGCTAAAATGTGGTTTTGGTTAAAGGTCGCTTTGGTTGAACATCCACGGTGACCCGAAGTCCCAAATTGAACTTTATGTGCAGGATTGTCAGCACTCGGTTGCACGAAAAAATAATCACTCACTAAAGCAGGAATATTGATGAGATCTTCCGGTAAAGTTTTTGTACCAGCTCTTGGATGAATAGGCATTCCATAATCCTTTGCAATAATCTTAAAGTAAAAAAGCCTCATAATAGGTGGGAAACAAATATTATGAGGCTCTTATCAAAACTGTGTGGTATTTAAACGTTAGATGGCATTACACACTTTATCAATGAGATCAGCTTGAAAGCCCATCTGTGTCATTAATTGCTGCACCATTTGGCGTTTGCGGTTGGTATTGTTGTTGGTAATCACCCAAAATGGAGTATTGGGGATCGAGCGAGGTTTGGTTGTTTTGCCGCTCGCCAGCAATGTTTCTTCATTGTCAGCAAAATAAACACGGGTACGACCTTTCACCTTCGCCGCTTCCGCAAAATTGGCTGCATTGACATGGTACAAAGAAGATAAAATCATCATAAAACGATCGATGGCTTTATCTTTTTCTGCGAACTCATCAGAGATCAATAAGGAGCGCATTACTTTCACGCCATCAGGCTTCTCTTGCTTCGCGGGTTGAGTCGGTGTTTCGATCACAACCGGTTGTGCGACTTGAATAGCCTCTTGTGATCCTTGCTGCCCACCGATTAAAAGTCGACGTAATATATCCGAGGCACTTTCACCAATATGTTGGGTTTGACTCGCAATATAACGATAAAGTTCTTCATCTACTTCAATGGTTTTCATTGGCTTTTCACAATCTCAATCTGTTTAAAACTGGTGTGATTATACCTATAAGTGAACAGATACTCTATGCCAAATACGATGAGTTAATCATAAAAAGGATCGGTTTGATCACTGAATCTTTTATTCTTACCTGATCGTCTGTTCAAAAAAGCCTCTACCATAACTATAGAGGCTTTCTTTGCTTGCAGGATATCTATTCGTACCATTACACAATTTAATAAGCTTTTGTTCCTAAGATATGTTGATCAACGGGAGATGGCGTACCATATAACGAATCTTTCGCATGAAACTGTTTCGCGGTTTCAGCCACCGATTTCATTACCCGCGGATCTTGTGGGCGTTCATGGCTATTAATGAACGTCGACACATCCCATGCTTGTTGATCGGTTAAACTGTTTCCTTTACTTAAAGGCATGTTCGCTTTAATAAAGTTAGCCGCAGAACTGATTTGATGCATACCAGCTCCCCAGTTATAACTGTCTTTACCCCATAATGGAGGGAAAACATAACGCTCACCAACCTTGCGCCCTTCCCCATTATCACCATGACACAATGCACATTCTGCTTTATATACTTCCTGACCCCGGATAAAGTCAGGGGCTAACTTCGGTTGGGCTGCTTTGGGAAATCCGCGGCCAGAAATCTTCGCGTTCACTTTGGCATCAGTCGCTAACCAATATGAATAAGCCGTTAAATCTAAAATTTCTTGGCTGGTGGCCGCAGGTGGCTTTCCATTCATAGAATAAGCAAAACACCCTTGTAAGCGATCTTCATAAGTATTGATCTTGTTATTTTTACCCCGATATGCAGGATAAGACACATACGCCCCCCATAAAGGAGCTGAATTGGCTAAGCGTCCCGCTGATAAATGACAATTGGTACAGTTAAGGCCATTTCCGACCGCGCCATCACTTTTCATCTGCTGGCTATTCATAAAAATAGAATAACCTCGCTTTACTGCCTCAGCGAAATGCTCTTCAGGAATAGCGTTCCAATCAGGAACTTGGTGGTAATTCTCACCTTCTGCGAGAGCTTTTCCTGGTTCTACCTGAGCTAAATCGGTATGACCGGTTTCCGCCCATGTCATCGCACTTAACAGAGAAAGGCTTAATAAGAGATATTTCATTTTTTCACCTCCGCTGTTTGTTGTCCTATCGGTTGACCAAGTGAGGCGAAATAACCTGACACAGCCTTAATTTCTTCATCCGTTAAACCATTCGCAATCGGCCCCATTAACGCCATCGCCCCTGGTGGACGAGTCCCATCTTTCCATGATTTCATCTGGTTGATTAAATACGCGGCATTTTGCCCCGCAAGACGAGGGAAACTAGGCTTGACGCCGACGCCACTCGGACCATGACAAGCCACGCAAGCCGGAATGTTCGCTTCCATTTTTCCGCTATAAGCAATTTTTTCACCTAACTTCATATCTCCAGGCCATTTATCACCTCGCCATTGCAGGTCAAACGTTAATGCATTCGGCACACTTGAATAATGTTTTACAATGGTTGCCATTTGTTCATCTGAAATTTGATAAATAAACGCGTCCATAAAAGTGGTGTGGCGCTTCTTGCTACGAAAGTTTTCAACTTGCTCGTGGAGGTATTGTTCTGATTGTCCCCATAAATTAGGAATATGGTCTAAAGTAGAGACGCCATTCACTCCATGACAAGTGGAACAAAACGGCACAATTCCTTCTTTTTCTTCTGGTAAACTTTCTGCGGCTCCTATTATGGGAAGCAGCAATAAAGCTACCGCTGTTAAACGTTTTTTCATATTACTTCCTAATTATTATAGACTGATTAGATTACAAATAATTAAAGTATAGCGGATTCGATTTACAGTGCTTTTACAATAAGAACAGATAGTTAATATAAAATAAATTATTTTGTTTAATTTATGTTCACAAATGTAAGCCCGTCGACAGATTACTTTCTCTTTCACTCTGTATTATCATACGCCGCATCGCTTTTATCTGGGGAAACCTCATGCCATCACAACCCTTATTAAATTACACAATTCAAGGACAAGGTCCCGCCATTATTCTGATTCATGGTTTATTTGGCAGTTTAAGCAACCTCGGGTTATTAGCCCGCGATTTCACCACCGACCATACGGTCATTAGCGTCGACTTACGCAATCATGGCCACTCTTTTCATAGTGATACAATGCACTATCAAGCAATGGCAGACGATCTATTGCGCTTACTAAGCCACCTAAATGTAGAATCTGCGATCGTGGTCGGCCACTCGATGGGGGGTAAAGCAGCAATGGCATTATCAGCATTGGCCCCGCAGAAAATTACTCAATTGGTGGTTCTTGATATGGCACCGATCCATTACACCCAAAGACGCCATGACAATGTATTTGCTGGGTTACAATCTGTGATACAACAAAAACCAACCACAAGAAAAGCCGCTTTAGAGTGTCTTAGCCAGCATCTTGAATTAGATGGCGTTCGCCAATTTCTAGCTAAATCATTACATCACAAAGATGTCTATATGCAGTGGCTATTCAATGTGGAGGTGATCATCAATAATTATCATCACATTCAAGGCTGGGATCCTATTGCCCCTTTCCAGAATAAAACGCTCTTCTTAAAAGGTGCGAATTCAGATTATTTACTCCCTGAGCACCAATCAGCTATTATCCAACAATTTCCCAATAGCAAAGCCCATGTGATCGCCAATACGGGTCACTGGCTCCATGCGGAAAAGCCGGATGAAGTCCTCAGAGCGATTCGACGTTTTATTGCGAAATAATTCGTATTTCCTGTTAGGACGAGAGCGAGTTCGCATTAACTTTCAACGAGATTAATGCTATAGTTCAGCGATAAAAAACAAAGGTGATCAAACCTATGCTGTATGAACATATAAACACCATAGAATCTTTGGGTTTAGACTTATTTTTTGCATTCTTATTTTTGTTGATTGGATTAGCCATCAAAGATGTATTAAAACAAGGCAATGTTCCTGTATTTGGTCGCCGTATTGTATGGCTAGTTTTATTTTTAGGTTGTGCCGGCTTTATTGCTAAAGGCTTAATTCAAATGAGCTGGGAAGGTACAGGCTTAGGTTGAATCTCTTATTCAACTGCATCATTTTTTAATTCGATTGATACCGTCATATTCGGTAATAGATAAATAGGTAATATTTCTATGGCAAGTGTAGGACTCTTCTTTGGTAGTGACACAGGCAACACTGAAGCAGTTGCTAAAATGATTCAAAAAGAGCTGGGCAAACAACTTGTACATGTACAAGACATTGCAAAAAGCAGCAAAGAAGATATTGATAATTTTGACCTATTACTACTAGGTATTCCTACTTGGTATTACGGTGAATCTCAATGTGATTGGGACGACTTTTTCCCGGAATTAGAAGCTATCGACTTCTCAACTAAATTAGTGGCTATTTTTGGTTGTGGTGACCAAGAAGATTATGCTGAATACTTCTGTGATGCGATGGGTACGGTTCGTGACATCGTTGAAGCAAAAGGCGGTACTATCATCGGTTACTGGCCAACAGAAGGCTATGAATTTGAAGCCTCAAAAGCTTTAGTTGATGATGATAACTTTATTGGTCTTTGTATTGATGAAGATCGTCAGCCAGAACTCACAGAAGCACGCGTAAAAACTTGGTCTAAACAAATTTATGATGAAATGTGTCTAGCAGAATTAGCCGATTAATCAAAAATTTGTGACATATGAAGATACCTCCAAGGTGAGGTATTTTGTTATCATCAGTCTAATGTTATAGTCATTCTATATACATTTTGACAACATTTAGTGAAACACAGTGAACTTGGTCGTTGAATCTACCAAAATAAACAGCATCTTGGTGCTAAATATTTGTAGCATTAACATTAATCATAATTACTGATGTCATTCATGCCTTCTGCTCAAGACAGAATATCACAGGAAAGTACAATGCCAGATAACAACCAAGCTCTAAAGGAAGCAGGCCTAAAAGTCACCTTACCTCGTTTAAAGATTTTAGAGGTACTGCAACAACCGGACTGCCAACACATCAGTGCCGAGGATCTATATAAGAAGCTGATCGATCTTGGTGAAGAAATTGGTCTAGCAACCGTATATCGCGTTTTAAACCAATTTGATGATGCCGGTATTGTAACTCGTCATCATTTTGAAGGTGGTAAATCGGTATTTGAACTCTCAACCCAGCACCATCATGATCACCTTGTGTGCTTAGATTGTGGTGAAGTGATTGAGTTTTCTGATGAACTGATCGAGCAACGCCAAAGAGAGATTGCAGCTCAATACAACGTGCAATTGACTAATCACAGCCTTTACCTATACGGCCGCTGTGCAAATGGTAACTGTAAAACAGATAAAAACGCACATAAAACGAAATAGTTTTTAATGCTTTGTAATCACAATAAAAAACGCACTCATTGAGTGCGTTTTTTTATAACAGCTTCACAGCATGATTAATCGCCAATCTTAGCCCAAGAATCGCGTAAGCCAACGGTACGGTTAAACACTAAATGCTCCGGTGTTGAATCCTTAGCATCGACACAGAAATAGCCTGTACGCTCAAATTGGAAACCAACGCCCGCTTCCGCATCGATTAGACTTGGTTCCACAAACGCTTTTTTAACCACTAGTGACTCTGGGTTAATAGTCGCCGCAAAGTCGTCCGCCGCGGCTGGGTTTGGTACAGTAAATAAGCGATCATACAAACGAACATCCGCAGCAACACCTTTCTCCGCAGATACCCAGTGAATGACACCTTTGACTTTACGACCATCCGCCGGGTTCTTACCTAGCGTTTCAGGATCATAAGAACAGTAGATCGTCGTCACCTTACCTTCACTGTCTTTTTCAATACGGTTAGCTTGGATCACATAAGCACCACGTAAACGTACTTCTTTGCCAAGAACTAAACGCTTATACTTTTTATTCGCTTCTTCACGAAAATCGTCCGCTTCAATCCAGATCTCTTTGGTAAAAGGAACCTGACGAGTGCCCATTTCTGGCTTATTAGGGTGATTCGCAATCGTTAGAGTTTCTTCAGCTTCAAAGTTCTCAATAACCACTTTAACAGGCTCAATGACGGCCATAGCACGCGCAGCATTTTCGTTTAAATCTTCACGAATACACGCTTCTAAAGAACTAAACTCGATCATATTATCTTGTTTAGTAACCCCGATACGCGAACAAAACTCACGAATTGAATTAGGCGTAAATCCACGACGACGTAAACCAGAAATGGTTGGCATACGTGGGTCATCCCAACCATTGACTAATTTTTCAGTCACCAGTTGGTTAAGCTTACGCTTAGACATTACGGTATATTCTAGATTAAGACGGCTAAATTCGTACTGATGCGGTTGGCAGTCAATCGTAATGTTCTCTAAAACCCAGTCATACAAACGACGGTTATCTTGGAATTCTAAAGTACATAATGAATGTGTGATCCCTTCCAACGCATCTGAAATACAATGTGTAAAATCGTACATTGGGTAAATGCACCATTTATCACCCGTTTGATGATGCTCGATAAAACGCACACGATAAATCACCGGATCGCGCATCACGATAAAAGAAGACGCCATATCAATTTTGGCACGTAAACACGCTTTGCCTTCTTCAAAACCGCCATCACGCATCTTTTCAAATAAAGCTAAATTCTCTTCAATGCTACGATCACGATACGGGCTATTTTTACCCGGCTCTTTTAAGGTGCCACGGTATTCACGAATTTCATCAGGTGACAATTCATCCACATAGGCTAAACCTTTTTCAATCAGTTCAACCGCATAGCCGTATAAAGCATCAAAATAGTTTGATGAGTAACAAATATCCCCATCCCATTGAAAACCAAGCCAATTTACATCTTTTTTAATAGAGTCAACGTATTCAATGTCTTCTTTTGCAGGGTTCGTATCATCAAAGCGAAGATTACACTTTCCCTGATAATCTTGTGCCAAACCAAAGTTTAAGCAAATAGACTTCGCATGGCCAATGTGTAAGTAGCCATTGGGTTCAGGTGGGAAACGAGTATGAATCCCTGTGTGTTTGCCATCCGCAAGATCCTTGTCAATAATTTGGCGGATAAAGTTGGATGGTCGAGCCTCAGCTTCACTCATCGATAATACCTCAGTAAAAATGAAAGTCTTTTAATAATCAGGGCTAATGATCCACAATTCTTGCCCTTTACACAACTAGAAGTGCCATTTTCTTTAGCAAATAAATCAAAAGAACGGTAATTATAAAAAAAGGCTCCACAGTGGGAGCCTTAAGGTGAATATTATTCATTCAATTATGGAAGTGTCACATCCGATAAATCGTCAGATTCTGGTACTTTTTTCATTTCACCAGCAACAATTTCAGCCAGTGGACCTAAAATAACTTGTAAGTTATTAGTACCCAGTTTGATAACCCCCATAGCACCTAATGCTTTTAAGGTAGACTCTTCGATTTGGCTCATATCATTCACTGTCAAGCGAAGACGCGTGATACAGGCATCAATGCTAGATAGATTTTGATGGCCACCAAGAGCTTTCAAGTATTGGCGAGCTAATTCAGAAGACTTTTCAGAACCTTTCACATTGGACTCTGTCGCCGCTGTCTCATCTTCACGACCAGGAGTTTTAAGATTGAACTTAACAATCACGGTACGGAATACGAAGTAGTAAATGACAAAGAAAACCAAGCCTTGAGCAAGTAGCATGTACCAGCTTACCGCAAGTGGGTTGCGAGATGATAATACCATATCGACAAGACCAGCTGAGAAGCCAAAACCTGCAATCCAATGCATAGATGCGGCAATGTAAACTGAAATACCAGTTAACAAGGCATGCAAGAAGTACAATGGCGGCGCTAAGAACATGAAAGAGAACTCTAGTGGTTCAGTCACACCCGTAAAGAATGATGCGAAACCAGCGGCAATCATGATAGAAGCTACTTTTTCTTTATTTTTCAAAAAAGAAGTGTGATAGATAGCCAGAGCAGCACCTGGTAAACCAAACATCATGATAGGGAAGAAACCAGCTTGATACATACCTGTTACACCAGGAACAGCAGTACCTTCTGCAATGGATTTCGCACCACCAAGGAAGTTAGGAATATCATTAATACCGGCAACATCAAACCAGAATACTGAGTTTAATGCGTGGTGAAGACCCACTGGAATTAATAAGCGGTTAAAGAAAGCATAAATACCTGCCCCTGTCGCACCTAGACCTTGAATAGACTCACCAAATTGTACTAAGCCACCATAAACAATTGGCCATAAGTACATAAGGATGAAAGCAATCAAAATACCAGCAAAAGACGTTAGAATTGGAATTAAACGCTTACCTGAGAAGAAAGACAAAGCTTTATGTAGTTCAACATGAGAGAAACGGTTATAAATTTCAGCCGTTACGATACCCATCAAGATACCAACGAATTGGTTGTTGATTTTACCAAATGCAGCAGGAACTGCGCTCGGGTCAATGCCTTGAATTTGTGATACGGCACCCGGAGATAATAAAGTAATAACGACCGTATAACCGACAAAACCAGCCAATGCCGCGGCACCATCTTTATCTTTAGACATACCGTATGCAACACCAATTGCAAACAGATATGACATATTATCAATAATCGCGGCACCCGCCTTAATCAAAAATGCAGCTAAAGCACTGTTTGCACCCCAACCATTGGGATCAATCCAGTAGCCTATACCCATTAATATTGCGGCTGCTGGCAGTGTGGCAACAGGTACCATCAACGCCTTACCGACTTTTTGGAAGTATCCAAGAATATTCACCGTAATTCCCCCCTATAGGATTTGGTAAACTATAAAACTTATTTTTTTGGAAAAATTTAGTACAACGACAGTCTATGTAATTAATTTTAGCGCGCAAATTAAAAGGACTTTATTTGTGATCTTTATCAAGAGATATTTACCGGTTTGCTCAAATGTTGTGAAGGATTTATCGTATTTATACTAGATAGTTTTCAAAACTTATTTTATCATGCAAAATAATGCAGTTTAGAAATTATACTTAACTAAATTTGATGTCCTATTGAGGTGTATTATGAGACTTATTCCACTAGAAAATGCAACTGATGTTGGCTTATGGTCAGCTCGCCACATTGTTAATAAAATCAATAAGTTTAATCCAACAGAAGATCGCCCTTTTGTATTAGGTTTACCCACTGGTGGCTCTCCACTTAATACTTATAAACAACTGATCAAATTGCATCAAAACGGTGAAGTAAGCTTTAAACATGTCGTCACTTTCAACATGGATGAATACATCGGTTTACCAGCAGAACACCCAGAATCTTATCGTACATTCATGTATGAGAACTTCTTTAACCATGTTGATGTACAAGAGAAAAACATCAATTTATTAAATGGTAATACCGACGATCATGAAGCAGAATGTAAGCGCTACGAAGATAAGATTAAATCTTACGGCCGCATCAATTTATTTATGGGCGGTGTCGGTAATGATGGTCACATTGCATTCAATGAGCCAGCGTCTTCACTTTCTTCACGCACTCGCATTAAAACACTGACTGAAGATACACGAATTGCCAACTCTCGCTTTTTTGATGGCGACATCAATCAAGTTCCAAAATACGCTTTAACCATTGGTGTTGGCACATTATTAGATTCTGAAGAAGTCATGCTTTTGATCACAGGCCATAACAAGGCTTTAGCGTTACAAGCTGCTGTTGAAGGTTCCGTTAATCATCTATGGACCGTGTCAGCCTTACAATTACACGCTAAATCAGTGATTGTTTGCGATGAACCAGCCACTCAAGAACTCAAAGTAAAAACCGTTAAATACTTTAAAGAACTTGAAGCTGAAAATATTAAGAATATCAAATAAGGTAGGGCTTATATGTATGCTCTGATTAATGCAAAAATCTATACTGGTCATGACGTACTGACAGGGCAAGCCGTTGTGATAGAGAATGGCATGATTCAATCCATTCTCCAACAAGATGAATTGCCAAATGATATTGAGACTATCGATCTTAAAGGGGCAAATTTAAGCCCTGGATTTATTGATTTACAACTCAACGGTTGTGGTGGCGTGATGCTCAATGACGACATCACCGCTGATGCCATGCAAATCATGCATAACGCGAACTTAAAATCGGGTTGTACTAGCTTCTTGCCAACCTTAATTACGTCTTCCAATGAAGATATGCAACAAGCACTTAGCGCAGCACGTGAATATCAACAGCGTTACCAAAATCAATCACTAGGGCTACATTTAGAAGGCCCTTATCTCAATGTGTTGAAAAAAGGTATTCATCGCCCTGACTTCATTCGTAAGTCTGATGACGACATGATCCAGACTATTTGTGATAATCATGATGTGGTCGCTAAAGTGACTTTAGCCCCAGAACAAAATTCACCAGAGCATATTCGACGCTTACGTGAAGCTGGGATCATCGTATCAATCGGCCATACTAATGCGACTTACTCGGAAGCTCGTGCTGGATTTGCAAATGGTATAACCTTTGCTACGCACTTATTCAATGCAATGACACCGATGGTAGGTCGTGAACCCGGTGTAGTTGGGGCTATTTATGATACGCCTGAAGTGTATGCCGGCATTATTGCCGATGGATTTCATGTTGATTATGCTAATATCCGTATCGCACATAAGATTAAAGGTGATAAGCTCGTATTAGTGACGGATGCCACAGCTCCAGCAGGTGCGGACATGGATCACTTTATTTTTGTTGGTAAGAAAGTATATTACCGCAATGGAAAATGTGTTGATGAAAATGGCACATTAGGTGGTTCAGCTTTAACCATGATTGAAGCTGTGCAAAACACAGTTGAACATGTAGGAATCGCTTTAGACGAAGCTCTCAGAATGGCAACGCTTTATCCCGCTCGTGCAATCGGTGTGGACCATAAGCTCGGCCAGGTCAAACCAGGATTAGTGGCAAACTTAACCGTGTTTGATCGTGACTTCAATGTCAAAGCGACGGTTGTTAACGGACAATACGAGCAAGCATAGAATGAATGGCGGACAAATTGGTAATGTAGATTTAGTAAAACAACTGAACAGCGCAGCTGTCTATCGATTAATCGACCAACAAGGGCCGATTTCACGAATACAGGTTGCCGATGTTAGCCAATTAGCCCCCGCCAGTGTCACTAAGATTACTCGCCAGCTGTTAGAGCGAGGTTTAATTAAAGAAGTAGCGCAACAAGCCTCAACGGGTGGCCGACGCGCTATTTCTTTGACCACTGAAACCGCTCCCTTTCATTCTATTGCTATCCGTTTAGGGCGCGATTATATTCAATTGAGTTTGTATGATCTCAGTAGTTTTGAGTTGGCAAGCCAACATGCCCCCTTCAAATACGATAAGCAGCAAGACTTACTCGATGGTCTTGTTCTGCATACCCAAGCTTTTATCAATCAACACAAAGGGCTAATCGATCAATTGATTGCTATTGGTGTGACGCTTCCTGGCCTAGTCAACCCTGAAACTGGGGTGGTTGAATACATGCCTAATACCGAAATAGATAATCTCTCTTTAGGCAAGTTATTAAGCGATACTTTTGGCGTTGAAACCTTCGTGGGTAACGATATCCGCGGTCTCGCCTTAGCTGAACACTATTTTGGTGCGAGTCAAGATTGCCAAGATTCCATTCTTGTCAGTGTTTATCGTGGCACAGGTGCCGGCATCATTGTGAACGGTCAAGTATTTTTAGGCTCTAACCGTAATGTTGGCGAAATTGGTCATATCCAAATTGAACCACTTGGTGATCGATGCCATTGCGGTAACTTTGGCTGTTTAGAAACTATTGCCGCTAACTCCGCTATTATTGCTCATGTACAGTCTCGTCTTGATCAAGGATTTCCATCCAGTTTAGCGAAATTAGACACTCTAACCATGACGACGATTTGTGAACACGCCAATCAAGGTGATGAACTGGCAGTGCAATCACTCACTCGGGTCGGCCATTATCTTGGCAAAGCCATTGCCATGACAGTAAACTTATTTAATCCACAAAAAATCGTTATCGCGGGTGAGCTAGTGAAATCGAAAGAGATCATTTTCCAAGCGATTCAACGTAATATCGAAAGTCATTCACTCGCGACTTTCCATCAAAACCTTCCCATTGTGGAATCCCAGTTATACCAAAAACCCACTATTGGGGCTTTTGCCATGATTAAGCGTGCGATGTTAAATGGAGTCTTGTTGCAAAAACTGTTAGGTGAATAAGCCTAATCGCTCCGAATCCACTTAAAATCAGTATATAATCTTGACGGGTATATCCAGTGATATACCCGTTTTTTTATTGTTAGGAATACCGATTTCATGGATATCTTATTTATTATCGCTGCCTTCTTTTCAGGTTTTATCGCATTAAATCTTAAATTACCCCCGCTGGTTGGCTTCCTTGTCGCAGGTTTTGGCTTGCAATACGCAGGCTTTCACACTACAGAATTGATCACTGGCTTATCCGATGTCGGCGTTATTTTATTATTATTCAGTATTGGCTTGAAATTAGATGCCAAAACCTTAATGGCAAAAGAAATCTGGGCAAGCGCCACTTTGCACAACCTCCTTTCAACCACCTTTTTTTCATTAGCGCTATTTGGTCTAAAAATTCTTGGGATCAATTTATTCAATGATATAGAACATTCACAACTGCTTTTACTGGCTTTTGTCTTATCTTTTTCAAGTACCGTTTTTGCTATCAAAAGCTTAGAAGAAAAAGGCAATATGAACTCGACGTTTGCCACTATTTCAATCGGTATTTTAGTCATGCAAGATATCTTCGCAGTGCTATTTTTGACTATTTCTACCGGTAAAGCACCTGAATGGTATGCAATTGCGCTCTTTGCCTTGCCTTTTACCCGCCCTCTTTTTTATAAAGTCCTAGATAAATGTGGCCACGGTGAAATGTTAGTTTCTTATGGTTTTTTTATGGCCTTAGTTGTAGGCGCAGGTCTGTTTAAACTTGTCGGAATGAAAGCCGATTTAGGGGCGCTAGTTGTCGGAATGTTATTAGCTGGGCATTACAAAGCTTCCGAACTGTCTAAATCCATCTTTAACATTAAAGAACTCTTCCTAATTAGCTTCTTTTTAAGTATTGGCTTATCCAATACCCCAACCATGGACGGAGTTCTATTAGCACTCTTGTTAATGTTATTACTACCGATGAAAGGCTTGTTGTATTTTGCAGTCATTAACTTGTTTAAGTTTCGAGTACGCACCTCATTACTCGCATCCTTAACCTTACTTAACTACAGTGAATTTGGCCTGATTGTGTCGGGTATCGCCTTTAAAATGGGCTGGCTACCTGGAGAAATGATGGTGGCCATTGCTATTGCCGTATCGCTGTCATTCATCATTTCCGCCCCCATCAATAATATGAGTAATACGATTTATCGTCATACATCTCATTGGCTACGTGAACGCTCTGATGAAAAACTGCATTTTAAAGATAAACGTATCAATCCTGGCCATGCTCAAGTCCTGATCTTGGGAATGGGAAGAATCGGCACTGGAGCATACGATGAAATCCGTTCACGTTATGGCAAAATCAGCCTTGGTGTCGAAACTCGCGCCGATATTGCCAGCACTCACCGCAATAGCGGCCGTAATGTTATTCATGGCGATGCAACAGACTCTGATTTTTGGGACCGCATTTTAAATATTGCCAATGTCAAACTGGTGTTATTAGCGATGCCTCACCACAAAGGCAACCAATTTGCTTTAGAACAATTAAAATCCCGTCAATATAAGGGATTAATTGCCGCGATTGCAGAATACCCAGACCAAGTCACAGAAATGACACAAAATGGAGTCGATGCGGCATTTAATATTTATAACGAAGCTGGTGCCGGTTTTGCTCGTCACGTTTGTGATAAGTTATCTCCTCAATTTAAAATGATGCAACCAGGAGAATGGGATAAAACCAAAGATCTCACCGAGTCTTGATACTTTAGTTCACAAACCAGGAAAACTATTTTAAAAAAGAAGGTGCTGATTTATAGCTAGCTTGAACAAAAAACAACCTAGCCAATAAAATATTCACTATAAGTGTCTTTTTGGTGAATGCTATTTAATGGATTATTGATTTTGTCATTTTTTTAATAATGATTGGTTGCTTTTTTTGTTGATAGTGGCAAATTGAATGTAACGAAAAAATGATAATTTAGAACAGATTTTAAGGATTGAGATATGTGTTCAGTATTCGGTATTTTAGATATTAAGTCAGACCCAGCCACGCTTCGTCCAATGGCATTAGAAATGTCCAAAAAGCTTCGTCATCGCGGCCCAGATTGGTCAGGTATTTATGCTTCGGATAAGGCTATTTTAGCGCATGAGCGTCTTTCAATTGTTGGCTTAAATAGTGGTGCTCAACCGCTCTATAGTGAAGACAAAAAACACATTCTTGCGGTTAACGGTGAAATTTATAACCATAAAGAAATTCGTGCGCGTTATGCCGATAAATTCAATTTCCAAACTGATTCTGACTGTGAAGTGATTCTAGCGCTCTACCAAGAACTCGGTGAAGACTTACTAGAAGAATTAAACGGCATTTTTGCATTCGTTCTTTATGATGAAGAAAAAGACAAATACTTAATTGGTCGTGACCATATCGGTATCATTCCTTTATACCAAGGTTACGATGAACACGGTAACTACTACGTTGCTTCAGAAATGAAAGCATTAGTACCTGTGTGTAACACCATCAGTGAATTCCCTCCAGGTTGTTATTATGGCTCCGATGACGCAGAACCGGTGCGCTATTATCAACGTGATTGGATGGAATATGCGGCGGTACAAGGCAACACCACCAGCAAAGAAGATCTAACCAAAGCTTTAGAAGACGCCGTAAAACGCCAATTAATGACCGACGTGCCTTATGGCGTTTTATTATCCGGTGGTTTGGATTCTTCCATTACCTCCGCAGTAGCAAAACGTTTTGCCGCCCTACGTATTGAAGATGATGAACAATCACAAGCTTGGTGGCCACAATTGCACTCCTTTGCTATTGGCTTAGAAGGTGCTCCAGATCTTAAAGCTGCACGTGAAGTGGCTGAAAAACTGGGCACTGTCCATCATGAAATGACCTACACAGTACAAGAAGGTTTAGATGCCATTCGTGATGTGATTTATCACATTGAAACTTATGATGTCACCACCATTCGCGCTTCTACACCTATGTTCTTATTAGCACGAAAAATCAAAGCGATGGGCATTAAAATGGTTCTTTCAGGTGAAGGTGCTGATGAGATCTTTGGTGGCTATTTATACTTCCATAAAGCGCCAAATGCCAAAGAGTTTCATGAAGAAACCGTACGTAAGCTCTTAGCATTAAATATGTTTGATTGTGCGCGTGCCAATAAATCACTTGCCGCTTGGGGTGTAGAAGGTCGTGTGCCATTCTTAGATAAAGAGTTTATCGATGTTGCTATGCGTCTTAACCCTGAAGATAAAATGTGTGGCAATGGCAAAATGGAAAAACACGTTTTACGTGAATGTTTTGAACATTACCTTCCAGAATCGATTGCATGGCGTCAAAAAGAGCAATTCTCCGATGGTGTTGGCTATAACTGGATTGATTCCTTAAAAGCACAAGCCGAGGAAAAAGTAAGTGATCAACAGCTGGCTAATGCGGCATTTAAATTCCCATACAATACGCCAACCACAAAAGAAGGTTACGTATACCGTGAGATTTTTGCAGAATTGTTCCCATTAGAATCGGCAGCTAAATGTGTCCCTGGAGGCCCTTCTGTGGCTTGTTCTTCTGCAACGGCTATCGAGTGGGATGAATCATTCAAAAACAATGCAGATCCATCAGGGCGTGCCGTAAAAGCCGTGCATAACGACGCTTATTAATTTATTCATCGCTTACGTACAATAAAATCAAAGCCTATTCCATGAGAATAGGCTTTGTTATTTTGAATCAGCGCTTGGTTGAGTCAATGAAAGTAAAGAGAAATGAAATGAAAAGAACAGAAAATCTGTTTTACCAGTCAACTTGAGCGTTATCGACCTTAATGGTCACTTCTTTATTAATAAGGGTAATCAATAGTATTGACCGCTTTTCGCCATCAGGCTCTTGGTAAATGGCCTCAAATCCTGCAAATTGTCCAGCGGTGATTTGAACCTTTTGTCCATGTTTAGGCAGTTGAGCACAAGCTTCATCACAAGCTTGATAACATTGTAAACGCTCGATGATCCCTCTCGGAACTTGGTAGGGTTGCCCTCCAAAACGAACAAAATCCATGACTCCTCGAGTGGAGCGAATGGTGGTAAAGCTTGGCCCTACTTCTAGATCAATCGCAATAAACATATAAGAAGGAAACAGTGGCTCACAAACCCGTTGTCTTTTACCTCTTAAAATCTTTTCAACTTCAATTTCGGGTGAGTAACATTCTACCCCTTGATTTTCTAAGTGCAGCGTAGCCCTCTTCTGCTCTCCGCGCTTACAATAAAGTAAATACCAGCTCTTCATCGACTCGAACCTTAAAAAAATTTATTCATCCTAACAGGATGCATCCCTTATTCACACAGCTGACGGCCAAACAAATCGATTGAAATTGTATACAAAGATTAACTCTTACATCTTATATGGATATTTACGGTTAAAAATTGTCCAGACAGTAAGAAAATGTAAAAAGAATAGTTTTAAATCATTGTAGTTTCAATTTTTGAGCTGTATATATATTCTCAGCATTAGATTCTGTGTTCTCTTACATTATAAAAACTTATGAATAATGATTAAGATATGCGCAATAATAAAAAGCTAATTATATAGCACAAACAAAACATTATACGGTTTAGCGCTAATGTAGTTTGCACTAAACCAATATTGAAATGGGAAATCAAATGACAACACAACAAGCAACGGTTTCTAAGACTAAGTCATTTATGACTGTGTCACTAATCGAATTATGGGAGCGATTCGGTTATTACGGCATGCAAGCCCTCATCGTTTACTTCATGATCCAACGCTTAGGATTTGAAGACTCCCGTGCAAACTTAGTCTGGGGCGCTTGTGCAGCACTAATTTACGTCTCACCTGCTATTGGTGGATGGATTGGTGACAAAATATTAGGCACCAAGCGTACGATGATCATCGGTGCATTTGTTCTTTCTCTTGGTTATGCGTTAATGACGATTCCATCAGAAAACACTTGGGTGCTCTTTATTGCTTTAGGTGTCATTGTCGTTGGTAATGGTCTATTTAAACCCAATGCGGGTAACCTCGTTCGTAAAATCTACGAAGGTGATGATTCTAAAATCGATAGTGCATTTACCATTTACTACATGGCAGTTAACGTCGGCTCAACGATCTCCATGCTTCTAACGCCTTGGGTAAAAGATTACATCAATGAACAATACCAAAACCAATTTGGTTGGCACGCGGCATTTGCAGTATGTTGTGTCGGCTTATTAGTCGGCCTCGCCAATTACTGTGTCATGCGTAACACTTTAAAAGATTACGGCTCAGAACCTGATACAAAACCTGTTCATATGGGTAAATTAATGCTCGTATTAGCTGGCTCAGTGATCGCGGTCGGTGTTTCTGCCCTGATCCTTGAATATCAAGAACTGGCTCGTATTTTCGTTTACGTCGCGGGTATTGTGGTACTTGGTATTTTTACATACCTAATTCGTAATAGTGAGCAACATGAACGTGCCGGCTTAATTGCAGCGCTAGTGTTGATCATTCAAACGGTCTTCTTCTTTATTTTCTACCAACAAATGTCAACCTCACTGGCATTATTTGCATTACGTAACGTGGACTTAAACTTTACCGTTTTTGGTAGTCACTTATTAACATGGTCTCCAGCTCAGTTCCAAGCCTTGAACCCAATCTGGATCATGTTATTAAGCCCAGTGCTTGCTCTGATCTATTCAAAAGCGGGCGCTAAAAATAAAGACCTTTCAATTGCGGCTAAATTTGCTCTTGGTTTTGCGGTCGTGGCAATTGGCTTCTTTGTTTACGGTTTTGCGGGTAACTTTGCTGTCAATGGTAAAACCACATCATGGGTGATGATTGCTGGTTACGGTGCTTACTCTCTAGGTGAATTACTAGTTAGCGGCCTTGGTCTTGCAATGATTGCTCGTTACGCTCCTGAGCGTATGGGTGGCTTTATGATGGGTGCTTATTTCGTCGCATCGGGTATCTCTCAATACTTGGGTGGTGTGGTTGCAAACTTTGCCAGCATTCCAAAAGGCATGACAGATCCATTAGAAACGTTACCTATTTACACCAGCTTATTTAATAAACTCGGTATGGCTGCGGTCGTGTGTACTTTCATTGCACTGGCTGTATTACCATTAATGCGTCGCCTTGATAAGCAACACCAAGCGATTCGTTAAAAAGTAAATTTTCTATCTAAAAAAAATACCGCCTTAGTGCGGTATTTTTTTATCTGTTTAAGATGTATTTTCTCGCTTAAAACCCTAACCTAATCGGTAATATAGGGAGAAACCAGAGCCGCCATCATCTCAATATGCGTATCACTATCATTTAAACATTCAATATAGCGAAATGCCTTCCCGCCCGCTTGTTGATAAATCTCTTTACCTTCGATAGCAATTTCTTCTAATGTTTCAATACAATCGCTCGCAAAAGCAGGAGAGATAACATCTAAGGTTTGATGTTTTTGCGCCGCAAGTTGTTGTAATGTTTGCTCAGTGTAAGGTTGTAGCCACGCTTCTTTGCCAAATCTTGATTGATAACTCATCCCTATTTGCTCAGGCGATAAACCCAACTCCTGACCAAGCAATTGTGTTGTCATTTCACAATGCAGAGGATAGACATCACCTTGATTGGCTAAGCGCTGCGGAATACCATGATAAGAGCAAAGTAAGTAATCCCCTTGCCCATGTTGTTGCCAATATTGCTGCACTTTATGAGCCAATGCTTTGATATACAAAGGATGCGTATGATAGTCACGGATAAAATGATAACTGGGCATGGTGATCATTTTTTGCAAACAACGGGCCATTGCATCCGAGACTGCTGCTGTCGTCGTGCTGGAATATTGAGGATATAAAGGCAAGACCACAATCTCATCACAGCCTTGGGACAAGAGTTGTTGGAGACCACTTTCAATACTTGGATTTCCATAAGTCATGCCTAAGGCAACTGGCCGATTTAATACCGTTTGTAATTTTTCAACCTGACGTTTGGAATACACCATTAACGGTGAGCCTTCTGCCATCCAAACTTGTTGATAAACCTTAGCCACTTTAGGAGAGCGTAAAGGTAAGATAATACCATTGAGCAATGACCACCAAGCTAAACGAGGAATACTCACTACTCGCTTATCACTTAAAAATGGCTTCAAGAATTGTTTCACACCTTGAGGGGTTGCACTTTCTGGTGTACCAAGATTAACGAGTAATACGCCTGTTTGAGCTCCATTTGGTGTACTCATCTTCACCTCTCATCATTAATAGCTATAAAAAAAGCGACACTAAGGTCGCTTAATATATCAAATAATCTTTCTATACATCGACTCTTTTACCTATCAAATCAATAGACAAAATAACGATGAATATAACCATTATTTTGTTAGTGCTTTTTCGATATCAGCGCTAACATCAGAAACTGGTTTTGTACCGTCAAACTTCAAGTAAGTCGTGTTGCCCGCTTCCGCTTCTTTGGTGTAGTAAGCGATCAATGGTGCTGTTTGTTCATGATAAACACCTAAACGAGCGCGTACTGTTTCTTCTTTATCGTCATCACGAACCACAAGATCTTCACCAGTCACGTCGTCTTTTCCTTCCACTTTAGGCGGATTATAAACTACGTGGTAAGTACGGCCTGATGCTAAGTGAGCACGGCGACCTGCCATACGTTCAACGATCACGCTATCAGCAACATCAAACTCGATCACGTAATCAACATCAACACCCAGTGCCTTCAAGCCATCCGCTTGAGGAATAGTGCGAGGGAAACCATCTAATAAGAAGCCTTTTTCACAATCGTCTTGTGCAATACGCTCTTTAATTAAACCTAAGATGATGTCATCCGATACTAATTGCCCAGCATCGATAACCGCTTTTGCTTGTTTGCCCATCTCAGTGCCAGCTTTGATTGCCGCACGTAACATATCACCAGTGGAGATTTGTGGAATACCAAACTTTTCCATAATGAACTGAGCTTGAGTACCTTTACCTGCACCCGGAGCGCCTAAAAGAATGATGCGCATGATTATTCCTCTTTTTAATATTTTTATACCGAAGCTCACTGTAATGCAGCCACTACGGTAAGTTTCGGTATAATGATTGCGTCAGTATCTCTTTGTTATCAAAAAGATTAACGACAAATTACAAACTAAGGCCGGGATTTTACCACAAATTCCGACCTTAGTTCATTTTTAGTTATGATTGGTCTGTGACTTCTCTTTTAGTCAGCGACATTTTTACCCATAACTCATCTTTCAATGTATTACTGTTAAATATTAATGAGTCAATAGTGCGTTGATTGCGCCCACAAAGTGACTTGGGTCTTCCATTGCCCCACGTTCAGCCAACATCGCTTGACCTAACAGTACTTCCACCCAACGTCCGAATGCTTCTTCGTCGGTTTCATCGGCCATACGTTTCACTAATGCATGATTTGGGTTAATTTCAAAAATGTACTTCACTTCAGGGACATCTTGACCTGCTGCAGCAAGTAACTTCGCCATTTGAGTACCAATTTCGTAGTCATCAGTGACCACAACGGCTGGAGTATTAGCAAGCTTGAAGGTCGTACGAACTTCTTTAACACGGTCGCCTAGGTAAGTTTTGGTACGTTCAATAACCGACTTAAACTGCTCTTCCGTTTCTTTTTGCTGCTCTTTTTCAGCTTCATCTTCGAATGTAGATAAATCAAGACCGGCTTTAGTAATTGCTTGGAACTGTTTGCCGTCAAATTCTGTTAAGTAGTTCATCAACCACTCATCGATACGGTCAAACATTAAAATTACTTCTAAGCCTTTTGATTTAAACTGCTCAAGGTGTGGGCTGTTTTTCGCCGCAGCATAACTATCGGCCGTTAAGTAGTAGATCTTATCTTGGCCTTCTTTCATGCGCTCAACGTAAGAGGCAAGAGAAACGGTTTGCTCGGCACTCTCAACATGTGTCGATGCAAAACGCATCAAACCGGCAATTTTTTCTTTGTTAGAGAAATCTTCCGCTGGGCCTTCTTTTAGTACCAAACCAAACTCTTTCCAGAATGATTGATATTTTTCTTCATCACGGTTAGCTAATTTTTCAAGCATACCTAGCACCCGCTTAGTACAAGCATTGCGTAGCGATTGCGTGATCTTGTTATCTTGTAAAATTTCACGTGATACGTTCAGTGGTAGATCATTTGAATCAATCAAGCCTTTAACAAAACGTAGGTAAGAAGGCATAAACTGCTCAGCATCATCCATAATAAAGACACGTTGCACATACAGTTTTAAGCCTGCTTGATGATCACGATTCATCATATCCCATGGTGCTTTAGACGGGATATATAATAAACTGGTGTAATCATTTTTACCTTCAACTTTGTTATGGCTCCAAGTTAAAGGATCGGCGAAATCGTGTGATACATGCTTATAGAACTCAATGTATTCTTCATCTGTAACGTCAGATTTAGTGCGAGTCCATAATGCCTGTGCTTTATTGATCTGCTCCCAAGACGACTCTTTTTTGGTGACTTTAGTACCATCTTCGTTTTCTTCGCCCGTCTCAACGTCTTTTTCTACCCAAATCGAAACAGGAATACCAATATGATCAGAATATTTACTGATCACATCACGTAGTCGATACTCAGATAAGAACTCTTTTCCTTCTTCACGCATATGTAAGACGATGTCAGTACCGCGCGTTTCTTTGGTAATGTCTTCAATGGTGTAATCACCTTCACCGGCAGAATGCCATTGCACGGCTTTATCTGCCGCAACACCGGCTGCGCGAGTACGGACAGTCACCGCATCAGCCACGATAAAGGCCGAATAAAAACCGACTCCAAATTGACCAATCAACTGTGAATCTTTACTTTGATCTTCTGATAATTTAGAGAAAAACTCAGCTGTACCTGATTTTGCAATGGTACCTAAATGCTCAATCACATCGTCACGAGACATACCAATACCATTATCTGAAATAGTTAACGTATTGGTCTCTTTATTAAAAGACAGCTTTACCCCAAGATCAGCATCACCTTGATATAAATCTGGATTGGATAAAGCCTGAAAGCGCAACTTATCTGCGGCATCCGATGCGTTTGAAATTAACTCACGTAAGAAGATTTCTTTGTTGGAATACAAAGAGTGGATCATCAAATGTAACAATTGTTTTACTTCAGATTGAAATCCACGGGTTTCTTTATTATTTGTCATTGTATCGCTCATGAGAACTCCACTTTGTGTTGCTCGTATAGGTGTTAATCAAAATCGTATTTATGAAATTTGGGCGGAGGAATATAAATTCAAGGTAAAAAATCATCAAATTCGTGTTTTTCTTATCAATTTTGATTATCATGAAGGCGAAAAACATCATAAAATCTAAATTTCGATAATTTACATCCCATCGAAAGAGTAAAATCAACCTTTTTGCTACTGAGAACACCTAAATGACTAATATAGGCACTAAATATATTCTTGCCCAAAAGTTCATCTTCGATCCTTATAGCAATACGCTTACTGATCTCAATGATAATGATGAAGATAGTATCGTACGTTTAGGAAGTAACGAAAGCCGTATACTTATGATTTTAATTGACAACCCAAATCAAGTGGTGAGTCGGGATCAATTGCATGAGTATGTCTGGCGTGACCAAGGATTTCAGGTCGACGATTCAAGCCTAACTCAAGCCATCTCTACGCTGCGTAAGATGCTACAAGATTCTACAAAATCACCACAATTTATAAAAACCGTTCCTAAGCGCGGCTATCAACTGATCTCTGAAGTTGAACCAGCAACCTCACAAAAACAAAATGAAGACATCTCCGCCGCTCTCAATGAGGCAGAGATAATGACTACTGTTGCTGATATTCAAGAACCGGCGATACATCAACCTATTGAAATAACAACATCTTCTGCTCCTCATGCTCATCAACCTGTAGGAGTAAAACCAGAAAAAACCAAAACGCCATTATGGATTAAATGCGTTTGGGCCTTATCTTTGGCGGTACCGTTAACCGCATGGATAGCCAGCACTCCAAAGTCGGAAGATCTTGTTCAAGTGGCTATGTTAGATAATGTGCCCCTGATGCTCCTTTCCAACCAAGCAGAAATTGATAATTGGTTACCTATCATTAAAAAGTGTACTAAAAGTTACCAAAAAGACACCTCGACACCTTTGACTAAAGTAGTTACCACTGGCGGAAGTAATGACGATATTGCGCTAAATTTCATTCACGATGTCGCCCATTCGGAAGAAAATAAAACCATCGTGTTATTTAGAAACCAAACCGACTTCAATTTACTGTGTCAATAGAGGTGACTATGAAAAAAACAGTATCTATTGCCATATTCATTGCTGCCATTATCGGCTCCTTCTTATATTGGAATGGGGATGGAAAGATTAAGCAAAAATTGCTCTCTCAAGAATGGCACTCCACCACGATTGCTTACATGAGCCTCTGGGAGCATAGTGCCTCTTCTTTAGATAAAGCCGTGATAACTTCAACGGTAAAATATTTACCAAACCATACTTATTTGAAAAACTCGACGTTAGTATTTTCAAGCCAAAATATCAAAGAGCCTGTCGAGATCACCATTGCTGAAGCCGGCCAATGGGATTTAAGTGATAATTACCTGATTGTCGTACCGAGTGAGTTTAAAGATATTTCGACTAAACCGATCACGCAAATCTCTGCTGAGCACGCAGATACTTTGAAAAATCTATTTAAAATCAGCTCTCAACAAAGCCGTAAAATCGATGTCATTGATGATCGAACCTTGCTGCTGACAAGCTTAGGGCATGGCTCAACCCTGCTTTATGAATTAGATTAAGCTGGCATATTACAAGAAAAATGTAAGTATCGTGTGGACATGGGGGCTCAATGTGTACCCCCCCCCCTTTTTTAGTGGCTCTCAATATAATTGCGACTCTAGAAAGGCTCCATGTTTTACCGTTATCCCTTATACCAATCAGACTAATGAGATGATCTGGTAATGAGTAAGGTTGGTATTCACAACGTTCCCCATGATGATAAGAGAACCGATAAAATGAAAGCCGAGATCCACATTTATTATTGTCGCCAATGTAATTGGATGCTGAGAGCCAATTGGTTAAGCCAGGAACTCTTACACACGTTTAGTGAAGATGTTGATTTTATCGCCCTACATCCTGACACTGGAGGGCGATTTGAAATTCATTGTAATAGTCAGGTTATCTGGGATAGAAAAGTCGATAATGGCTTTCCAGAAGCAAAAGTACTCAAACAAAGAGTCCGAGATATTATTGACCCAGAAAGATCTCTAGGTCATGTCGATACTCATTAGTGTTAGACGCTCTTATTATAAGAGTTGGCTTCTATTTAAAAGTTAGCCTCTATTTAAGAGATATCGCCTACCAATAGAGAACCTTGAGTATACAGCGTATCGTCTTCTAAAAGCAGCACACTAAACACGCCATCTTGATACAGGCCATAACTCGCTTTTAAGCCATTTTTAGGAAACGTGATAGAACCCGGGTTAAAAATAAATTGTTTATCATGCCAACTGGCTTGTGGGATATGCGTATGTCCGTGACATAAAATATCCCCTGGGTTTAATAACGGAAGGCGACTCGCGTGATATAAATGCCCATGAGTTAAAAACATTTTTTGCCCAGATTCTAATAGTACTAACATCGAATCCATAAGCATCGGAAATTCCAATAACATTTGATCGACTTCACTATCACAATTACCGCGTACCGCACTGATACAATGTTTGTACTGATTTAAAAGGTTGGCCACTTCAGCGGGGTTATAATTATCTGGCACTGGATTTCTTGGACCATGGTTTAAAATATCCCCTAGTAAGATCAAATGCTCCGCTCCAGATCGCTCAAAAGCATTCAGGGCTTGTTGGGTTGATTTCAAACAACCATGTAAATCAGAAATAAAAAATAGTTTCATATCAAACTCATTTCATTGGTGTAAAAACGAGAACCGTCATCCGCTCTCGGCAGAACAAAAACCAAAGTCTATAATTAAGGCGATTGATAAGGAGAACGTATGCATATTTTAATCACAGGAGGCACGGGCTTCATTGGTAGTGAACTGATCAAGCATTTCACTGGCCACCAACTGACGGTTCTTACCCGTTCTATCAGTCAGGCTAAAAAAGCCTTAAAGCATGCTGACTTTTCAAATATTCACTATATCAGTAAATTATCAGACTTAACTGATCTTAATCATATTGATACCGTAATCAACTTAGCAGGGGAGCCCATCGCCAACAAACGTTGGAGCTCGCACCAAAAAGACAAGATTTGTTCCAGTCGCTGGGAGATCACCCAACAGTTGGTCGAACTCATTAAAAAGAGTCAATCGCCTCCTCATTGCTTAATTAGTGGTTCCGCTGTTGGCATCTATGGGGACAAAAAGAATCAACATGTCTACGAAAACTCAACATTGGCCGAGCAAGGCTTTCCCTATCGAGTCTGTCAGCAATGGGAAAACATCGCCTTACAAGCTCAAAGTAATAACACCAGAGTCTGCCTCCTACGAACTGGTGTCGTATTAGGTGCGCAAGGTGGTGCCCTCGCCGCAATGCTTCCCCCTTTTCAATTTGGGTTGGGAGCTAAAATAGGCTCAGGTGAACAATATATTCCATGGATTCATCTACAAGATGCCGCACGCGCGATAGCGTACTTAACTCAGCACAAGCAAGCCAAAGGGGTATTTAATTTAAGCGCACCACACCCTGTCACTAACAGTACTTTCACACAATGCTTTGCCAAAATATTAAAGCGTCCAGCCTTCTTAGCTTCTCCCAAATGGCTTATGAATATTGTGATGGGTGAATCCTGTCAATTAGTCCTCGAAAGTGTTCGAGCCAAGCCTAAGCGCTTAACCGAGCTCGGCTTTACTTTTACTTACTCACATCTTGAGCCTGCATTAAAGCAAATCTTTCATCGATAACCCAAAAGAAACAATAAGAATCAGCCAGTTATATTTTTAACAACGGCAAAATTAAGTGTATAAATATCATACGATGTCATGAAAGCTTAATATTATTGCGGCACTATATCCTTAATTAATTAGAGGATATTCATTTTGGAGCCGTAGGATGACCCTCAATAGACTAAATTGGTTATGCATCACCCTGGTGGTCGCTTTTTTCTTAATTTCTTAATTTCTTACATGGAAATATAATTACCTTGGCACATCAATACGATTATCGTGAAGAAAGTCCCTCATGATGAGCACAGATGCTTGAAAAGTGTAGAACAAACCCTCATTGTTATAGATATGTTTAGGTCCATCAGTGATTTATAAACCATCTAATATAATCTGCACAATTCAAGGATATTGAGATGCAACCAGAGAACATCATTCAACTTAATGAGCAAAACTTTCGCTCAACCATAGAGCGCTCTCAACAGCTGCCCGTTCTTATTCATTTTTGGGCACCATCCGTCGCAGAAAGTACAACGATCATTAATGAGTTACCCACTTTAGCTCATCAATACCAAGGTGCCTTTTTGCTCGCCTTTTTAAACTGTGAAGCAGAGCCTAACTTAGCCGCTCAATTTGGGGTTCAATCTCTTCCGACTATCGCATTATTTTCCAATGGACAAGCTGTCGATGGTATGGCGGGACCACAAGATATTAATTCAATTACGGCAATGCTAAGTAAACACTTACCCAGCCAAGATGATTTAACGCTTAAACATGCCATAGAAGCGATGGAAGCCAACCAACACCAACAAGCTTTAGGGTTACTGCAAACTTTACCAGAAAGCTATCTCTCACGTGGTGATATTAAACTGGCTATCGCTGATTGCTACTTGGAGACTCAACAGTTCGACCTGGCCGCCTCTCAGCTTGAGCATATACCCCTTGAATACCAAGATAATTATTACAAAGGGTTAGTGGCTAAGCTCGAGTTGCACCAACAAGCAGCAGATAGCCCAGAAATTCAAGCCCTTGAAACTCAACTGGCTGCGCAACCTGATAATCTGATATGTTTGTGTGACCTAGCCCTTCAATACCATCAAGTTGCACGAGATGATGAAGCACTGCAATTATTAATGAGCGTGCTGAAAAAAGATCTTAATGCTCATGAAGGTGAAGTGAAAAAAGTCTGTATGGATATTTTAGCCGCCTTGGGACAAACCAATTCACTTGCTTCAAAATATCGACGCCAACTTTATTCTTTACTGTATTAAGCCTGATGACAAGGGAGCCACATACGCTCCCTTTTTCCTCATATTAAAAACGCCTCAGTGTGATTGATTCCCAGTCAAACCATTAATAATGGGGCACTCAGGGCCTTCATCCCCTGGACACTCTTGAATCCAATCAACCAACTGTTGTCGAATTAAGGTTAATTCCGCTAACTTGTTGTCAACTTCCGCTAACTTTGCTTTGGCTGTTTCTTTAACAGTAAAACTACTGCGACAAGGATCCGAAGCTAAGCTAACTAATGCTTTGCATTCATCTAAATTAAAGCCAACAGCCCGCGCCCGCGCTACAATTTTTAATTGTTCAATTTGACGCTCAGCATAGTCCCGATAACCATTTTCTAAGCGAATGGGGGGCTGAATAATGCCTTTATCTTCATAGAAACGAATAGATTTCGCCGATAGCCCCGTGACTTTAGCAACTTGACTAATGTTCATCAAAATAACCTCATAAAAAAACCGACCATAATATGCATGATGGTCGGCTTAGTATAACTCATTCAACTAAAGAGAAGTGTTGGCAATATTATTCAACGGTTAATAACCAACTTAGAATGGCACTTCTTTGTTGTGGAGACGCTTTCTTATACCAATAATCCAGCATTTCACTTGGTTTATCAGTTGTTTTTAAATCATTAGAAACTTGCTTTCTATTTTGGAAAGCCCAACTAGAGAACGCTTCTTTCTCTACATCAGAGGCTTCACCATACCAATATTCCACCATTTCTTGTGGTTTACTTGCCCCTTTGTCAGAGGACACAGACGTTGCTGCAACAGCAGTTGCTGTTGAACCAGCAACAATAATGTTATTGGATTTATTATAAGCTGCAAGCTCTTTCGTATAATCACGAGTCAACCCACTGAGCGGGACTAAGACTCCTTGCTGGGCTGCAATGCTTTTGTTTGATTGATTAACTAGTAATAACTTAGGGTTTTTATTATATTGCTTCGCATCTTCTGTGGTTAAAATCTTACCTTCAGGCGATATCGTCAAACTAGCATTTGAAGCTGAAAAAGTGACAACAATAGCCGCTGAATTAAATTTCTCATATTCCCCACGATTTTGTACTAATTTTGAGACTTGAAGAACCAATTGGTTCTGACCATCCTTTAAAATGAACTCGCTTTTATCGCTTAAACTAAAGCCTAGCTCTTCACCATTAATGACTAAAGGTTGAACATCTCGATTAAGGTTTATCTTGACATCTGCAGCTGCTTGAAACGAAGCTCCAACCAAACCAGCTAACAACAAAATTTTAAGTGACTTCATATTTCATCCTTAATCTTAATAAAACGGGCACCATCAGTGGTGCCCGATTACTATAACAAAACTAAAGTGCTAACAATGTGAGTTAGAAATAGTATTCAGCACCGACAAGAACGAAATTGTTCCAATCACCAGAATTGTTCATGTCGTAGTTACGTGAATCGATGTATAGATATGTACTTGGTAGTAAGTATCCTAGACGAGCTGTCAAAGCAGTATCTGCGGTATCTTGACCAGTACCATCTGCCATATCGGCATCATCCGTACCTGCGTAACCAACTTTAAATACCCATTTATTATTGAGTACATATTGAGCTGTGGTTGACCATGCATTTTGGCTGTTTGTACCAGCGGCAGAGTCTTGCTCCATATATTTATAAGCTGCAGTAAATGTCACATCACCTAAGAACAAACTACCACCAACGATGGCATAGTTGTTACCATAAACTTTAACTTTGGCTCCATTTGGATCGTAATTTGGGTTAAGAACAACTTCGCCCGTATTTGGATCGATAATATATTGGTTTTCACCATTAGGACCTGTGCTGTCATAATCTCCGCGGTTATAATAACCCGCATGAACATTAAACATATCAGCAGAGTAAGACGCTGCCACACTTGCAACTAGTGCATCAACAGTATTCTCCATACCACTGACCGTTGCTTGGAACGAAAAACCACCCCAGTTTGCAGAATCATAGCGTACGACGTGATCAGCACGATCTTGGAAGCCAGCACCAATATCATTGTTCCAATCAAAGACATTACCTAAGCCTGGGTTCGAGTGAGGCCAGTCAACATAGTTATAAGTTGCCACTAATTGACGGCCATATTTGATAGAACCAAAGCCGTCAAAATCAAGACCTAAATAAGTATCACGAGCACCTAGCTGCCCTGATTTATCGCCGTTATTGGCATTACCACCTTCAATTTGCCAAATAAGATTTGGTGCAAAATCTTCAAACTCAACAGTACCACGGAAACCGATACGTGACTCTAAGTCGACCCCAAAGTTACTGTCATCTTGGTCATCAGCAAACAACATATAACCTGCTGCTTGACCATAAAATTGAACGGCATCACCTGCAAGAGGAATTGCTGCGTTAGCTGTACCAGCCAATGCGACGGTAGAAATTGCCGCGCCTAAAAGCGTACGTTTAAAAATTTTTTCCATGGAAAAGCTCCTAAAAATGGACATAGCTGTATTGACTTCACCTTGAAACTTTAAGTGGCCGCCGAAAGCAACAAGGTATCCTTTTCTGTTATTTCGCTTAGTAAACTAACTAGGCGAAAAAATATTTATTATGTTTATACACAATGTGTACCCACGTGCTTAAGACTAACTTTGCTACGCGAAATATCAACACTAAGTTAATTTTTTAGCAAAAAAACATGAGCCAGTGCAAAGTTCCCTTGCAAAGGTGACTCAAATCACACTTCTCGCAAAATAAGAATATAATTCATATTTATCAATAAGATAAAAAGCAAATATAAATGAAAACTTTAATTCCACCGCAAAGAATCATTCACTATGATTATCTTTTTTCGATGAAAATATTTTACTATTAACATTAACAACACTCATGTTACTTAAAAGTAAAAAAAAGGGCGCCCAAATGGACACCCTAAAAATAGATACTTATTTAAAAATTAAAATAAAGCTATTTATCAAGAATTTTCAGTAGCTGTTGTTCTGTTTGAACTTCAATTCCTAGCTCTTGAGCTTTCGTCAATTTAGAACCAGCCGCCTCTCCTGCAAATAAAATATCGGTTTTTTTCGATACACTACCAGCGACTTTGGCACCGAGCGCTTGTAAGGCCGCTTTCGCATCATTACGATTTAGGTGCGTAAACGAGCCCGTGATCACTACGGTTTTATCTTTTAATGGTAAAGATTCCGGATCCGCTATCACTTCAACTTCAGGCCAATGTATGCCTTGCTCAATCAAAGCATCGATCACTTTCTGATTATTTTCTTCTGAGAAAAAGTGCACAATATGCTCTGCAACCACTTGCCCTACGTCTTGAACCTCAATCAGTTGCTCTTGGCTTGCCGTGCGTATTTTATCTAAAGAAGTAAAATGCATCGCCAGGTTTTGCGCCGTCGCTTCACCCACTTCACGAATCCCTAACGAGTATAAAAAGCGGGCTAATGTTGTCTCTTTCGCAGCCTCTAAAGCATTCACAATATTTTGTGCTGATTTAGGCCCCAAGCGCTCGAGTACGGTTAACACTCCCGCTGATAATTTAAAAAGATCGGCCGGTGTTTCTACCATTTCACGATCAACTAATTGTTCTATCACTTTAACGCCTAAACCATCTACATCCATGGCTTTACGTGATACAAAATGTTTTAGCGCTTCAATACGTTGCGCTTGGCAAATTAGACCTCCGGTACAGCGTGTGACCGCTTCACCAACGATACGCTCAACATCAGAGCCACACACTGGGCATTGAGTCGGATAATTCACTTTCACCGCCTCAGCTGGACGTCGGTCAGGAACCACTCCGACAATTTTAGGGATAACATCCCCCGCACGACGCACAATAACGGTATCGCCAAGACGCACATCTAAACGTTCAATTTCATCGGCATTGTGCAAGGTGGCATTACTGACAGTAACGCCCCCTACATACACAGGTTCTAACTTAGCAACAGGCGTGATCGCCCCAGTTCTGCCCACTTGAAATTCCACATCATTTAAGCGTGTCATTTCTTCTTGCGCAGGAAATTTATAGGCAATGGCCCAACGAGGCGCACGAGCGACAAAGCCCAACTCCTCTTGCAGCGCAATATCGTCAACCTTAATCACAACTCCGTCAATTTCATAAGCTAGCTCACTACGGCGCTGCAAAATATCGTTATAGTAGGCTTTGACTTGTGTTAACCCTTCCACCACTTTGGTCTCAGGGCACATTGGCAAACCCCACGATTTTAACGTCAGAAAGCGTTGATAGTGGCTCACGGGTAACTCACCCCCTTCCACCACGCCAACACTGTACGCGTAAAAGCTTAAAGGACGAGTAGCGGTCACTTTAGAATCGAGTTGACGTAAACTGCCTGCGGCGGCATTACGAGGGTTAGCAAACGGCTTAGTGCCATTTTTTAAAGCTTTGTCATTAAAAGCATGAAAGCCATCAAGCAACATAAATACTTCACCGCGGACTTCAATTCGCTGCGGCCAGTCAGTGCCTTGTAACTTTAATGGAATCGATTTGATGGTCTTCACATTCGCGGTAATGTTTTCTCCTGTTGAACCATCCCCTCGTGTTGCGGCTTGAACCAATACGCCATTTTCATACAATAAACTTACGGCTAAGCCATCTAATTTCGGTTCACAACAATACGTTTTGCAGTGTTGATCTTTTAAACGAGTAGCAATTTTTTTATGAAAGTTATCCAACTCGCTATCTTCAAACGCATTATCGAGCGAAAGCATTGGGATCTCATGTTTCACTTGAGAAAATCCATCTAACGGTTTACCACCAACTCGCATCGACGGCGAAGAATCGGAATAATATTCTGGATGCTGAGCTTCTAACGCTTGAAGTTCTCGCATTAAGCGATCGTATTCTGCATCGGTAATTTCAGGATTATCTTCAACATAATAGCGCACACCATGGTAATGCAGTGTTTCGCGTAATTGTTCTATTGTTTGCTGAATATCATTCGCCATTGTCTATACCTGACTATTACATAAAATCTATGGGATTATTAATAAAAAAGGCCCCAGTAAAGGAGCCTCTAGTTTACGTGTTTTTGCTATTCGACTTCGGCATTTCTTGCGACATAATCACGAATTTGTTGACGGTACGCCGACAATCGATTTGGTGTCATTAAGTTGCGCTTATCATCAAGAACGTTTGCCCCTAGATCATCCGCGATCTGTTGAGCCGTTCGAAGCATGAGCTTAAAGTTTTGATCTGGATTGCCAAAACAAGGCAGGGTCATAAAAAACGATATCCCTTTCGTTTGGAACGTTGCCGGATCATCATGAGCCAATGTGCCAGGATTCATCATATTAGCGACACTAAATAAAACTTTACCAGTACCAGAGGTATCCGTATGGCGGTGGAAAATATCCATCGCACCATAAATTAAGCCATTTTGCTTCATGCTTTCAAAAAGATCAGTACCGACAAATTGCGCATTACCCGCAGCATGAACATGAAAAACGATCACTTCCATTTCTTCTTTTTTAGCTTCAGGTTCAGGCTGTTGTGTTGTTTTTTCCACCGCTGGTACTGCTTCAGCTTTGGGCTGAGATGGCTCATAAGTTGGTTGAGCAATAGCAGGCTCAACCACAGGTTCTGGTTGAGAGGTAAATTCTGGTTCTTCGGTGGGTGTTGCTGAAAATGACGTTTCTTTTATGCCAATATCCGAGCGTCCAAATAAAGGGTCGTGCTCTTCATCCTCGACCTCAGCGTGAAAAGCCGGTTCTGTTCTTTCTGCAATCGGCTTAGCATGTGAAACAATGCCTTCCTCTGCATCATCATCGAGTAAAGTATCGACTTTAGGTTCCATTTTGTTTAAAGGCTTATCAGCAAATTTTGCTTTACCTTCTTTCTTACTCGTCCAAATACCGTGTACCAGCAAACCAGCAATAGCCAGACCGCCAACAATGATGAGTACTAGTCGCAATTCCTGCATTTGTCACTCTCAACTATTAATCTAATTATCGAAACCATCATCCAACTTACTGAATAATAAACCATCACTTTGATACTTATATTGCCTTCACTCTTTTATGAAAATGTCTCACCAAAAGAGAAAAACAAGTTGGTTGCATAACACTGTCCGTTACTTTACCAAATATTTATATCAGTTTTGAACCAAATAATGTCAGTATTCAGGCATCTTTATAATTAAGTCAAGCATTGTGATGATTGAGTGAATCATTGTGATGTTTTTTTGTGCGATAGCGCATTGGCTGCATTATGCTTAACAAGTGCTTTCTCTTTTCTTATTGCAAGATAACAGTAGAATAGCGTTTAGACATTATATTGATTTATTGGAGTGTTCATGTCGTCTTCTGATCTTCACCAGAAAACTTCCCTTACGACTAAAACTGGATTTGGTTATTTTTTCTATGGAGCACAGCTCTGCTTTAAACCAGGAATCCGCCGATTTGTTATTTTACCACTTATCACCAATATTCTGTTGTTTGGTGGTTCTTTATTCTACTTATATAGCAATTTAAGTGAGTGGTTAGAAAGTTGGCTTGGCACCATTCCTGATATGTTTTCTTGGTTATCCTACCTACTACTTCCTTTATTAGGGATTACCATCATTGCCACCTTCAGCTACTTTTTCAGCACAGTCGCCAATTGGATTGCTGCGCCGTTTAATGGCTTATTGGCGGAAAAATTAGAAATTCAATTAACTGGCAGTGGTCCTAGTGAACAAAATTTGTTCTCACTGATTAAAGATACTCCACGCATTCTACACCGAGAATGGATTAAGTTAGTCTATTATTTACCTAAAGCATTAGGGCTATTTATCCTGTTGCTCATTCCTGCCTTAGGACAAACATTAGGCCCGATCTTATGGTTTATTTTTTCTGCTTGGATGATGGCCATTCAGTACTGCGATTATCCATTTGATAACCATAAAGTCACCTTTCCTAAAATGAAAGACGACTTAAAAGAAGATAAATGGCGAGCTTATAGCTTTGGTGGATTAGTCGCAGTATGTACCATGATACCCATTGTAAACTTATTCGTAATGCCGGTTGCCGTTTGTGGTGCTACAGCAATGTGGGTCGACAGATATAAAGCTAAAAACTGATCTTGGTTATCCCTCCCACCCCCAACCATGGCTCTAACCTGAGACGGGCCATGGTTGTTAAGCAAGAGAACGCGCACTTATTATTAGCATCGCATTTTCCAACTTAGGGTACCTTTTCTCCATATCATATAACCATTTATTCCTTTCACCTTATCCGTTGAAGATTTATCCTTTTGAAACTGCATAAAAAGCACCTAGACCCCAATTGAGAAAGTGAATCCCAATTGAACAGGTTCAATGAGGTACGCTTAAGTAAATCTATTCTTACTCTACTGTGTAATGAAGGAACATCGACATGACAAAAATTTACGAAGATAACTCTCAGACGATTGGTAATACCCCTCTCGTGCGCCTAAACCGTGTAAGCAAAGGCAATGTGTTAGCGAAGATTGAAGCCCGCAACCCTAGCTTTAGCGTAAAATGCCGTATCGGTGCCAACATGGTATGGGAGGCAGAAAAAGCAGGACTGTTAAAACCAGGGGTTGAATTGGTTGAACCAACCAGTGGCAATACAGGTATTGCACTAGCTTATGTCGCAGCAGCACGCGGCTACAAACTAACTTTAACCATGCCAGAGTCTATGAGTCTTGAGCGTCGTAAACTTCTCAAAGCACTTGGAGCCAACTTAGAGCTCACTGAAGCAGCAAAAGGCATGAAAGGCGCAATTGCTAAAGCCGAAGAGATCGTAGCCAGCGATCCGAGTAAATATCTCCTTTTACAGCAATTTAATAACCCAGCAAACCCAGCCATTCACGAACAAACTACCGGTCCAGAAATTTGGGATGCCACAGACGGTCAAGTCGATGTGTTTGTTTCAGGCGTAGGTACAGGTGGTACATTAACTGGAACCAGCCGTTACCTTAAAAATACTAAAGGTAAAGCTATCACCACAGTTGCCGTCGAACCAGCAGAGTCACCCGTCATTGCTCAAGCACTAGCAGGTGAAGAAATTAAGCCTGCGCCACATAAAATTCAGGGCATTGGTGCCGGATTTATCCCTGGTAACTTAGATTTATCGCAAATCGACAAAGTTATTTCTGTGACTTCAGATGAAGCAATTATCATGGCTCGTCGCCTGATGGAAGAGGAAGGAATCTTAGCAGGAATATCTTCTGGAGCAGCGATTGTAGCGGCTAACAAAATAGCAGAACTCCCTGAATTTGAAGGAAAAACTATTGTAGCAGTCCTACCGAGCTCTGGTGAGCGTTACCTCAGCACCGCTCTATTTTCAGGCCTCTTTACCGACAAAGAGAACGAACAGTAAAAACTGGTTCAAATCAATTTTTCTCGGAAAAAAGCTCCTTTATGGGGCTTTTTTGTTGATTCGCACCACGCCTTTAGTAATAATCGGGCTGTTTTATTTTAAGCTTCAAAATAAAGAAGCCTAATATTTGACCATAGGTTAGGTATTAGAAATAAATAAATATAAGTGATGATTGAAAGGACAAGTTTGGCGCGACTTATTTCTTCACTAGCGAAGCGATAAATAAGAAGGTAAGCTAAACTACTTTCAGTTTCCAACAAAAAGCAAATTAATCGGGGTAACACACATGTATCAGAAGCAAGTAGAAATCACTGCAGAAAACGGCCTTCACACTCGTCCAGCTGCGCAATTCGTAAAAGAAGCTAAAGCATTTGATGCTGATATCACAGTGACTTCTAATGGCAAAAGCGCAAGTGCTAAGAGCCTTTTCAAACTACAAACTCTAGGTCTAGTAAAAGGCACTGTTGTAACTATCTCTGCAGAAGGCCCACAAGCTGAAGCAGCAGTTGACCACCTAGTGGCTCTAATGGATGAGCTACACTAATCACCACGCGTGATTAGCTGTAATTGTACTTTTTATATTTGAACAAATTAAGGTAAGGCTATGATTTCTGGAATTCTAGCATCTCCTGGTATTGCTTTCGGTAAAGCACTACTTCTTCAAGAAGATGAAATTGTCCTAAATAAAACTCCTATTTCGGACGATCAAGTTGAAGCAGAAGTAAAACGCTTCTTTGATGCTCGTAATAAATCTTCTGAGCAATTAGAAGGTATTAAACAAAAAGCACTTGAAACTTTTGGTGAAGAAAAAGAAGCAATCTTTGAAGGCCATATCATGTTGCTTGAAGATGAAGAGCTAGAAGAAGAAATTTTAGCCCTCATCAAATCTGACAAAATGTCAGCAGATCTTGCGATTCACACTGTAATCGAAGAACAAGCTACTGCACTTGAGTCTCTTGATGATGACTACCTTAAAGAACGTGCTACCGATATCCGTGATATTGGTACACGTTTTGTTAAAAATGCTTTAGGCATTCACATTGTTTCATTAAGCGCTATCAACGAAGAAGTGATTCTTGTTGCTAACGATTTAACACCATCAGAAACCGCGCAAATCAACCTACAATACGTACTTGGTTTCGTATGTGATATTGGTGGTCGTACTTCTCACACCTCAATCATGGCACGCTCTCTTGAGCTACCAGCGATTGTAGGTACTAACGACATCACTAAGAAAGTATCCAATGGTGACACCATCATTCTTGATGCTATCAATAATAAAGTGATCGTTAACCCTTCTGAAGCTGAGCTTCAAGAAGCCAAATCAATTCGTGATGCTTTCTTAGCTGAGAAAGAAGAATTAGCGAAATTGAAAGATTTACCAGCAGTCACTTTAGATGAACATCATGTCGAAGTATGCGGTAACATCGGTACAGTGAAAGACTGTGACGGTATTATTCGTAACGGCGGTGAAGGTGTTGGTCTATACCGTACTGAATTCCTATTTATGGACCGTGATGCCCTTCCGACTGAAGAAGAGCAATATCAAGCCTATAAAGAAGTTGCAGAAGCCATGGGTGACCAAGCGGTGATTATCCGTACTATGGACATCGGTGGTGATAAAGATCTTCCATACATGGACCTGCCACAAGAAATGAACCCATTCCTTGGCTGGCGTGCAGTCCGTATTAGCTTAGACCGTCGCGAAATCTTAAAAGACCAATTACGTGGTATTTTACGTGCCTCTGCTCACGGCAAGCTACGCATCATGTTCCCAATGATTATCTCTGTTGAAGAGATCCGTGAACTGAAAGCGGCCATTGAAGAATACAAAGCTGAACTTCGTAGCGAAGGCTTGGCATTTGATGAGAATATAGAAATCGGTGTAATGGTTGAAACCCCAGCGGCAGCAGCAATTGCACATCACCTAGCTAAAGAGGTTTCTTTCTTTAGTATTGGCACAAACGATTTAACCCAATATACTCTGGCTGTTGACCGTGGTAACGAGTTGATTTCTCACTTGTACAACCCACTCTCTCCTGCTGTACTGACTGTGATTAAGCAAGTTATTGATGCATCTCACAAAGAAGGCAAATGGACAGGTATGTGTGGTGAGCTAGCAGGTGACGAACGTGCTACTCTACTTCTACTGGGTATGGGTTTAGATGAATTCAGCATGAGCGGTATCTCTATCCCTCGCGTGAAGAAAATCATCCGTAACTCAAACTACGCAGAAGTTAAAGCAATGGCTGAAGAAGCGCTTGCCTTACCAACTGCGGCAGAAATCGAAGCCTGCGTTGATAAATTTATCGCAGAAAAATCGAATTAAGAATATAATCTTTTAGTTAAAGATTAAAAAGTTAACTGCTTAGGAGCAAGACATGGGTCTGTTTGACAAACTTAAGAAGCTAGTATCTGACGACACAGCTGACGCAGGCGCGATTGAAATCATCGCACCACTTTCTGGTGAAATTGTAAATATCGAAGACGTGCCAGATGTCGTTTTCGCTGAAAAAATCGTTGGTGATGGCGTTGCTATCAAGCCAAACGGTGACAAAATGGTTGCACCAGTAAACGGTACAATCGGTAAAATCTTTGAAACTAACCACGCTTTCTCTATCGAGTCTGACGATGGCATCGAGTTGTTCGTTCACTTTGGTATCGACACTGTTGAACTAAAAGGTGAAGGCTTTACTCGTATCGCTGAAGAAGGTCAAACTGTTAAAGCTGGTGACACAGTTATCGAATTCGATCTTGCCTACTTACAAGAAAATGCAAAATCAACACTAACACCAGTTGTTATCTCTAACATGGACGAAATCAAAGAGCTTAATAAGCTTTCTGGTAACGTTGTTGTTGGTGAAACTCCGGTTATCCGTATCACTAAGTAATTTTCTTACTCAGTGATACAAAAAACGCTGCTCTCGGGCAGCGTTTTTTTATATCTTTATTTTTTATCTTTCTGCTTTTGATACCAATCACACTAATACCAACTAAGCTCATTCAGTGATCAGATATTTTAACTAACCTCAACTGCGGATAAGAGTGTCACAACAACAATTCTAACCTTACGATATATAAAAGATATATCAGGTACATAGGGTTGGTTACTTTCTCTCAATATTGCAAATTGGGATAGCTAACAAGGCAAAATCATAAGTCAATAGCTGGCCTATTGCATTGATTTTAACGAAGCTAGATGCCCAAAATGCGGTATTGAATGACTTCTAGTTATCCGCATCTGAGGTTAACTACCAAAAAAAAGGCAGCAAAATTGTCTTTGCTGCCCTTCGATGATCATTACAACGAACTAGACTAACTCTAAGCTCGCTAACATCTCTTCTGATGGCGCAAAGAAGTACGCCCCTGTTACGGCTTTGGTAAAGCGTAATAAGTGATCGGTTTTACCATCCGTTTCACCAAACATACTATCTAGTAATACTTTAAAATTATGTAGGCGATTACAATAGGCAATAAATAGCAAACCATGCTCTCCAGACACCGAACCATATGGCAGGCTATGACGGAGCATTTTTAAACCTTTACCTTCTTCTTTGATATCTACACGGCCCACGTGTGATTGCGCAGGTACATTATCCAGTTCAATTGAATCTGGCTTAGTACGACCTATCACTTTTTCTTGTGCTGCAACGTTTAAACGGCTCCACGCTGGTAAGTTATGGACATAACGCTGCACCATCACATAGCTACCACCAGCAAACTCACCTTCAGGAATGACAGCAATAGCACGACGCTCATCCCCTTCTGGGTTTTCAGTACCGTCAATAAAATCGGTCATATCACGGCTATCTAAATAGCGGTAACCGTAAGTTTCATCGATAACCTCAACCTCTTCACTGATCTCAGAGAGTAATTTACGCAATACATAAAAATGCAGATCATGACGGGTAGAATGGCAATGTATTAACACATCCACATCGGTTGCAGGAGCATAGGCATCACCTTGTCCTAGCTCACAGAAAGATTCTAACTCTTCTGGCATCGCTTGGTTTGTCTTTTTCCAAAACGCGTGAGTAAAGGCAAGAGACAGATATAAATTCGCCCCTGTTTGCTCTTTATTTAACAATGCAACTAACTCAGGAAGCGCTTTTAGTTGCTCTAATACATGAGTGTGATTGCTTTTAATTTTCAATAAACACTTCAATGAAAATGGGCTGGCTTCTGGAATAATTGCCGATTGTGGTTGTGACATGCATGTTTCCTTAATCTTTATTGATGTACTCACTCAACAAAGTACAGTTATTGATTTAATTCAGTTGTGGCGTGGTAAAGGTATCTCGAGCCCGTTTTGATTGCAGTAAGAATATCAACAGCCAAACAAGGCCTAATAGGGTAATCGCATCACTCCAATTAAACTGCCATTGGGTTATAGAGAGATGGTAAAAGGTTAATCCCATTTGTACCAACACAACCAAAACCGTATATTCTCGACCAAAAGACAATAGCCTATTTAACCATTGCCGTTCCGGTGTTCTTAAAGGCATACTCCAAGCGAGGATAATAATGGGAAAACCAACGATTAGCCCCAAGTATAAACTATCTGTCAGCGGATAAATAACTTCTAGCAAAGTCGCACTCATCGTACGGCTGGCACTGGCAACAATAAACACCACCCAAGCTTTCGCTAAAAACAGCCAACCAAACCATAACCAAAGACTGGGCTTTAAAAACCCTTGTTTATCATAATCTTCTAATCGGTACGTGACGGCATATTGCACTTTATCAGTTTATCCTCTGTTGTGACTCTTACCTATGTTAATCTAGGCATTAACTCCAATGTATCATCATTGAATCAGCCTCAATCAATCGACCGTTACTTTACCAAAAAATAAGCGCAATAAAATGAAAGTAAACAAGAAAAATATCTCTCCGCAAACTCAGCAAGATGCATTAACCGTTGCGAAATCGATTCAAAAGCCAGGTCAAACAAAAGAACAAACTAAACTTATCGCTCAAGGTATAGAAAAAGGCATCGCTTTATACAAAAAGCAGCATAAAGAAAAACTCAGAGAAGCCGATAAGCTACGTAAAAAACAATCTCAAAATGCCTTTAAGTCCGCACAAGACTTACCTGCGCACACAGAAGAGTCCTCACCACGCTCTCAGCCTACGCTTCTTCCTTGGTTACTGCTGCTCGTAAGTTGGGTTGGATTTATCAGTTATTTACTGCTCTTAAAATAAATTACGGTGCTTAAAACAAACTACTGTGCCTAAAACAAACTACCGTGCGTAAAATATGGCGCAGCTATCACAATACCCCAATAGCGCTGCCTGTTGGGGGCCCCGATTACAGCTTGGCAGGCAGGCTCAAAAAGCTCGCAATATCTGTTTTCCATTTTTTGAGTACTCGGACATCAAATGGCCCCCAGTTATTGACAGTATAATAGCCATCATTATGGCGGCGACCATCTTGCACAAAAGATAAATCAATACCAATGGCCGGCAAGGCTTTTAACACATCCTGAATGGTCCTTCTTGGCCAACCTGTTATCGCCATCAATTTCGGCACATTTGGGCGATCAACATCTTTTATTAGCAAAGCAATATACAAACGCCTTGCAAATACCGGGCTTAACTCCACAGCTTCATCCTCAACAATGACCCATTGGATCGGTAAAATCACTGTTATCCATTATCCTCAGATAAATAGCGGTCTTTTTGCTCAGGATCAATTGGAATCGAATCCCACAAAATTCTTTGTTCATTTACACGGAAAAATGTGCATTAAAACGTTCAATTGTGTACGATTCGTTACATGCTTTATTGAGATATGAATTTATCGCTTACGTTGACAGAGCATCAGCAAGTTCGCTTTTTTAATAGAAGTAACTCATTAAAAAAACAGATAAAACAGGAAAACTATATGCTTACCATGTACGGTATCCCAAATTGTGACACCATAAAAAAAGCCAAAAAGTGGTTAGAGTCCGAAGGCATTGACTATCAATTTCATAACTACCGTAAAGATGGTATTACCCCGGAACTCGTCACTGCATTTTGTCAAACATTTGGCTGGGACAAAGTCGTCAACAAACGCAGCACAACGTATCGTCAACTGACTGAAGAGCAAAAAAATCAACTGGATGAACATGCGGCGATCGCTTTATTGGTGGAACACCCTGCTATGATAAAACGTCCAATATTACTGAGTGAATCGGTCGCGCTAATTGGATTTAAAGCCGCTGAATATGATGAAAAATTAAAATAAGGAAATAACAAGGATGTCTGCTAGCCCAGTACTCGAACTTGCACAACAGCTTCTAGAACGTCAATCGGTGACACCTGAAGATGCTGGTTGCCAAGATCTTATGATCGAACGTTTGCAAGCATTAGGCTTTGAAATTGAAGTCATGGTGTTTGAAGATACGACAAACTTTTGGGCCCGCCGTGGCACCAAAGCACCACTCTTTGCTTTTGCAGGCCATACTGATGTTGTTCCGTCAGGGCCACTGGACCAATGGCATACTCCCCCGTTTGAGCCGACGGTGATTGATGGTTATTTACATGCGCGTGGTGCGGCTGATATGAAAGGTTCGTTAGCTTGTATGGTCGTCGCCGTTGAGCGATTTATTGCAGAGCATCCTAACCATCAAGGTTCTATTGCGTTTCTCATCACCTCTGATGAAGAAGGGCCTTTCATCAATGGCACCACTCGTGTTGTCGATACCTTAATGGCACGCAATGAAATTATTGATATGTGCATTGTCGGGGAACCCTCTAGCACTAGCCAAGTGGGTGATGTCATTAAAAATGGCCGTCGAGGTTCGATGACTGGCGACTTGACCATTAAAGGTATTCAAGGGCACGTGGCTTACCCACATTTAGCCAATAATCCAGTCCATCAAGCCTTGCCTGCTTTGGCCGAATTAGCCTCCACCACCTGGGATAACGGCAATGCTTATTTTCCACCGACCAGCTTCCAAATCCCCAATGTGGCCGCCGGGACTGGTGCTTCGAATGTTATCCCTGGAGAATTTCACGTCCAGTTTAATTTTCGCTTTAGCACAGAGTTGACCGATCAAGAAATTAAACGCCGAGTCCACTCTATCTTAGATGCTCATGGTCTTGACTATGATCTAAAATGGACTTTAAGCGGACAGCCATTTTTAACCGATACCGGACCATTAATTGATGCGGTGGTCGCTGCAGTAAAAGCGGTGAATCATCAACCAGCGCAACTGCTGACCACGGGGGGCACATCGGATGGTCGTTTCATCGCACAAATGGGCAGCCAAGTGGTTGAATTAGGTCCCGTCAATGCCACCATTCATAAAGTCAATGAATGTGTGAAAATTGCCGACCTAGAAAAGCTGACCGATATGTATCAAAAAACTTTAGAGAATTGTCTAGCATCATGATGAACTATTCACTTGAGCAATTAACCGGATTAACTCAAACCCATTTAACGTCAATCCTCGTGGGAGAGAAAACGTTTTTAGTGCATAAACAGATAAAACCGCAGTTAGAGGGGTTGATCCAACAGGCTCAAGTGAATGGCTTTGCATTTTCTATCGCCAGTAGCTTTCGTGATTACCCTCGCCAAGCATTGATCTGGAATGGTAAATTTTCTGGCGAACGCCCTATTCTCGATAACCATAGCCAGCCACTTGATCCTCACCGGTTATCCGATTTGGAAAAAGTCTATGCGATTATGCGTTGGTCGGCTTTACCCGGAGCCAGCCGTCATCATTGGGGGTGTGAGCTGGATGTGTATGCACGTAATTGCCTCCCCTCAGAAGTCAGTCTCAAACTCGAACCATGGGAATATTTAACTGGGCATCAAGCTGAATTTAACCAATGGCTTAACGAGTACCTGCCTCAATTTGGCTTTTATCGCCCTTATCAAGCCGATCGCAATGGGGTAGCGATTGAACCTTGGCATATCAGCCATATTCAAACTGGCCAAACGATGCTACAGCAACTCACTGTCGAAAAATTACAACACGTTTGGGAACAGCATCCATTCCTAGGCTCAAAGCTCGTCTCTGAGCATGCTGAAAGCCTATACAAGCGCTTTATTGTCAATATTAGTCAAGCATAAACTAAAACTCAGCTTATGCTCACAGTGGCTTAGGTTGAACTCTCTTAAACTGATAGAATTGGTCACACTCTGTCATTGTCGGTCAGCTCCGCTCATCATAGGTGAATAATATGAATGTCGAATGGTTACTCAATCCTTGGGTCATCAGTATCATTATCGTGGTCTTTATCATTGGTAACTTAGCTTCCATGAAATACCTAGGTAACTCTCATTTAATACGCAAGAACCCAAAACAAAAATCCGATTTAGATAAACTGATAGAGATTTATAAAGAGAAAGACCGGCAAGCAGCTCATGAGAATCAAGCTGTCCATGAAAATCCAACTGTTCATGAAGATAAAGACAAGACGCCTCACTCTTCTCATGAGCAAGAACCGCCTCAAAAATAAATCGATAAACTCCACCTCATAAAAAACCCTGTATGGCCAGCAAGCTATACAGGGTTTTGTACTTTTCATCCACTTAATAGGTGGTGGTATTGTTTAACCTTAACTGCGGATAGCGTGATTTCTCGTTATCCGCCGTTGATGAGGTTATTTATGTTGTTTATCGTTATCAAACAACGCCTGCAATACGGGGATCAAGGTTTGCAGCTGTTCTTCTGGAAGTGGTTTACCATCATCATCGGTCACGTTGATCGACGTACGGTTATCCAAGTCACCTAATAAGAAACTGTAGTTCTTATTATTTAGCGTTAATGGTTCAACCCCTAATTGCTGCCAAACTGAATCTTCAGGCGCTTTATAATCGGTATCCATCATACCTTGAGAGCGGTTCTTATCTTCTACCGTAAAACCAATCGATGGTAATGTCTTATCCAGTTTAGTCCATAACAAATCATACGGAGCACGAGCAATAATCACCGGTAAGCCACTGCGGTCTTTACCCATAACGACCGGAATATTATTAATCAATTCTAAAGCTCGCAGTCTTGCTTCTTCCGTTACTTGCTTGTCGTATTGAGTCGTAATGTAGTTAACCATAGTGCTGGAATAACGATCTTTGATCTCTGGTGTTAACTGAATCTCATCACCATTTTCTTTCCATTCCACCAAGGAAACATGAAAGCCATAACGCCCCCCGGCTTGCAAGCGCTCAATCTCATAGCGACCCGCAATTGGGTAAGATTCATCTTGAGCACTCAAATTCACCCAATCGGTTTCTAAAGAGGTCGCCGTATCGCTACGTAACGCGATCTGTTTTTCATCCGCCACTCGGTGAATCATAGTCCAAACTTTGTCTAGCTCGTCTTGGCTAATTAACCATACGGTCACGTCGCTATCTTGTTTTTCAATTCGAGCACCAGGGATAAGCTCTAACACTTGTTGTGGGGCACGAATATCAACAGCAGGGCCTAAGTTGCCAGAAAAGTTACCTTGCGGAACATTATATTGAGGGTAAAACTGAGGTTGCGCATCTGGCAAACTTTTCCATTGCTGATCTAACGAGGTATCTAAATAAGCAAAATCATCTTTTGCCTGACGACGTTCTTCAGGATCGCCAGCACATGCCGACAATACCAATACCGCTAACGAGCTAATCACCAGCTGGTGAGAGAATTTCATGTAAATACAACTCCTGATAAGAAACCTGAAAAAAGCTTCAGGTCCATCTTATTGAATACCGGCATCCTTTAATGCTTGTGTAACGATAACTTGAGCAGGCTCAGATAATACGGTTAATGGTAAACGTAAATCGCCTTCTTTAATTAACCCCATCTGATGAGCGGCCCATTTCACTGGAATCGGGCTAGATTCAACAAATAAGTTTTTATGTAAAGGCATCAATTTTTGGTTAATTTTCTCAGCTTCTTCAAACTGACCATCTGCCGCTAATTGAAACATTTGAGCCATGTCTGCCGCGGCAATATTGTTGGTCACAGAAATCACACCATCACCACCGAGCTTAACAAAATCTAAGCCTGTCGCGTCATCGCCACTTAGTAAGATAAAATCTTCACCACAAAGTTCACGGAATTTTTCAACACGAGACAAATCCCCTGTCGCATCTTTAATGCCGACAATTTTATCCAGTTTAGATAAACGACCTACCGTTTCAGGCAACAAATCAACGCCAGTACGGCCGGGTACATTATAGAGAATCACCGGAACTTCACTGACTTCAGCAATCGCTTTATAGTGCTGGTATAAACCTTCTTGTGTCGGCTTGTTGTAATATGGCGTGACGCTTAAGCAGCCCGCTACACCAGAATTGTTCAATAAACGGCTAAAGGTCACCGCTTCATGTGTAGCATTTGCTCCCGTACCGGCAATAATAGGAATACGCCCTGCCGCAAACTCTACGGTTTTATTTACAACTTTCACATGTTCTTCCACTGTGAGTGTTGCCGATTCGCCCGTCGTTCCCACTGCAACAATGCCATTTGAACCTGACTTTATGTGATATTCCACTAGGCTTTTTAGGCTATCGTAGTCAACTTCACCGAGATGATTAAAAGGCGTAACTAATGCAACAATACTTTTTGAGAACATGTTTTTCTCCTTATCCAATGATTACTGCATGTTACTTTAACCTCCTTAATAAAGACAAGCACCCAGCCAGCCTTTCTCAGCATTTACAACGAAATAATGACATGAGGCAAAGTTCTCAAGTTAAACAACTCTTTTCGATCAAATGATGGATTCGCGTATACTGAATCACTTACCTGTCTTTCATGGTATGATATTTAGGTTATTTCAATTGGGATGCTGAGCTTATGATTCATCATTTAGTCATTACTGCCGTCGGAACCGATCGTCCAGGAATCTGTAATCATTTAACGCAAGTCGTTACACACTCCGGTGGCAATATTGTCGATAGTCGCATCGCGTTATTCGGCAAAGAATTCACCTTAATTATGTTGGTGTCGGGTAAAACCAATACCATTACGCGAATTGAAAATTTACTGCCTTCGATCAGTGTTGAACACGATCTTATGGTCGTCATGAAGCGTACCGCGCCTCATCAAGTCCCCCAATATACTTACAAAATAGAATGTACTGTTGAATCAGAAGACCGAGTGGGGTTAACCGAAGCCTTCACTCAATTTTTTTCCAATCATCACATCAATATTTCAGCCTTAAGCGCACAAACGCTCAAAGCCCCGGACAATACGCATGATGCGCTCTCCGATCAGTTCCACATTTCTATTTCAGGATTAACCGAGTTAGACATCGACATTCAAGCCCTGCAAGCCTCGTTTGAAAAACTCTGTAGCACCTTATCCGTCTCAGGTGAACTACAAATCCATCCCAAAGCAGACTGATGCGTCGATGGCTCACACGATTTAACTCAAGACATTTCACTCAAGAAAGTGACAGACCATAAAAAGGAATCGATATGCAAACGCTAACGGCAGGCACCCCTGCACCACAATTTTCTTTGCTTGATCAAGATGGCAACACCGTCTCGTTGACCGATTTTAGTGGCAAGAAAGTTCTTTTTTACTTTTACCCTAAAGCCATGACACCGGGTTGTACGGTACAAGCTCAAGGCTTACGTGATATTCAACAGCAATTAGCTGACAAAAATGTTGTGGTATTGGGCGTCAGTATTGACCCGGTAAAACGTCTGGGTAAATTTATTGAACGTGATAACTTAAACTTCACTTTACTCTCAGATGAAGACCACAGTGTTGCCGAAGCATTTGGTGTGTGGGGCGAGAAAAAATTCATGGGTAAAGTCTACGACGGACTGCATCGTATCAGCTTTTTAATTGATGAGAATGGCGTTATTGAGCATGTCTTCAATAAATTCAAAACGAAAGATCATCATGAAGTTGTGCTGAATTATTTAAATGAACAAGCCTAGTTATCTGATAGCTATTTTAGCATTTGTATATCTGTAGATTCGGGTTGTTATTGTGACACTCTTATCCACCATTGAGGTTAAATAACAAAAAATGCCCAGCAAGTTGGGCATTTTTTATTCATCAGCAATAACGACTTTTCGCTTAATAATAGCTACTTTGATTGTGTTTATCGTTTTCTTCTGTACTGGGTAGCGCATGCCAAACTGCCTTGACTAAGGTCGCTAATGGAATCGCAAAAAACACTCCCCAAAAGCCCCATAATCCACCAAATACTAATACCGCAACAATGATGGCAACCGGGTGTAAGTTAACCGCTTCTGAAAATAAAACTGGCACCAATACATTCCCATCCAACATTTGTACAATCCCATAGGCCAAAATGACCCAATAAAATTGTGAACCTAGGCCCCATTGGAATAAAGCCACTAAGACCACTGGGACAGTAACGGCTACTGCGCCTATATAAGGGATCAAGACCGAAAACCCAACTGCCACTGCCAATAACACAGGGTAGCGCAAACCAAAGAAGAAAAAGACCAAATAGCTTGCCACGCCAACAATCACAATCTCAACGACTTTACCGCGAATGTAATTGGAGATTTGGCTGTGCATTTCATCCCATACTTTGGTGGCTAAGCGACGATTTTGTGGCAATACTCCACTTAAAATGGCCAGTAATTCTGATTTATCTTTTAACAAGAAAAAAATCAGTAACGGTACAAGGACCAAATACACACCTAAGGTAGCAATGCTTAATAGTGACGACATTGAGCCACTTAAAATCGCATCGCCCATCCCTAAGATTTTTGCTTGAGCGTTATGCATAATCACTTCAATAATCTGCAAATCAGCTAAGTCAGGGTAGCGTTGTGGTAACGTGGCGATGTAGCGTTGAAAGGTCGCGTACATATTCGGCATATCATTCAATAAACTAGCAATTTGTCGCCAGATAGTTGGGATAAGACCAAATAACGCCAACAACATCAAACCAATAAAAGCACTCACTACCACCGCAACGCTGGCAAGACGAGGTAACCCCATTTTGGTTAAACGATTCACGGGCCATTCCAATAAATACGCTAAAACAATTGCTATCAGTAACGGTGCAATTAAATGCCCAAAAAAATAAATAGTAATAAAACCAAACAATAAAATCGCCACTAAGCTTACCGCATGTGGGTCAGAGAACCGTCGTTTATACCAATGAACTATCATGTCAAACATTTAACGTTGTTCCTTTTTTGTCACCAATAAAGTCCACTCAGCTTGTTGCTGTTGTACTTCTACTGAATATGGGTATTGGCTAAAATAGCGAGTCATATCGACTACTGAAGCCTGATCGTGAGATAAAATGGTTAAACTCTGATGCTGCTGTAACGTTTTGCTATGCCGCTTGGCTAACAGCAGTGCCATAGGGCAACGTTCAGCTCGTAAATCCAGGCAATTGTCTTTCATTTGTCTATCCATTTTTATGCAAAACTCGACCAAATGACTTTATGATTTGAATCCCAGCGAGTATAAATAGTTTATACAAAAAAGAAACCAAGTAGAGGGCATAAGGTCTTATATAATTGAGTAACAAAAGATAAACTCTCAATCATTGACTTTATAACGTAAATTCATAAATGGATGTTGCTTAACGATATGCGCCAATTTTTTCGCACTACCGCCTGTGTTTGTCTTTCGACTTTACTGTGCCTACAACCTGTCGCTTATGCCCAACAAGATTTGCCGGATATAGGGACCACTGCGGCTGGCACATTGACTATTGCTCAAGAGCTCGAATATGGGGATGCTTATATGCGAATCTTACGCAGCAGCAGCCCTATTATTAATGACCCGGTAATGGATGAGTATATTACTGCTTTAGGCCACCAGTTGGTCGCTAATGCAAATGATGTCAAAACGCCCTTTCATTTCCATCTTATCCGAGATGGCAGCGTCAACGCCTTCGCCTTTTTTGGTGGTTATGTCGTCGCCAATACTGGATTATTTTTGCATGCAAGCAACGAAAGTGAATTGGCTTCTGTTTTTGCTCACGAAATATCCCATATCACGCAACGTCACTTAGCCAGACACATGGAAGATCAGGCTCGCCGCACCCCACTCACCATTGCGGCATTAGTCGGTTCATTATTGCTTGCGATTGCCTCTCCCGAAGCCGGGATTGCCGCCGTCAATGCTACAACCGCAGGATCGATGCAAGCCAGTATTAACTACACTCGCTCTAATGAACAAGAAGCCGACCGCTTTGGTATCGCGACCTTAGCCAGAGCCGGGTTTGATCCTGAAGGTATGCCTAACTTTTTTGGTCATCTTGCCGATCAATATCGTTATGCCAGCACGCCACCACCGATGTTATTGAGTCACCCATTACCAAAATCGCGCTTAACTGAAGCCAGAGATCGAGCAGGACAATACCCAAGAGTCAATCCCCCAGTTTCACTTGATTTCCACCTTGCCAAAGCGCGAGTGGTGGCACGCTATGCCAATATTGATTCTGATCGCGCCTTAGATTGGTTTAATCGCAAATTAAAGTCCGCCACCCCAATCATGAAACCAACCTTAGAGTATGGACAAGCTTTGGTGTATTTAGACAGCGGTAAAATTAGCCAAGCAGAGTCGATCTTAACCCGATTATTACAAAGCGATCCCTATAATAATTTTTACTTAGATGCTGCCGCAGATTTATATATCCATAAAAAGCAATATGACACGGCAATAAGCTTGTTAAAAAAAGCGTTGGAAAGAAAACCTGGCAATAGCGTCTTAACCATTAACTATGCCAATGTCTTAATTGAAGCCAACCAGAATAAAGAAGCCATTTCAATTTTGCAAAAATACACACACGCCAACCCAGATCAACCGGTTGGCTGGTCATTATTGGCAGACGCAAATGGTCACCTTGCCAATGAAGCAGAACAATTAGCGGCTCAAGCTGAAATCTTTGCCCTGAGTGCCAACTGGAATAAAGCGATAACCAATTACACCCGGGCCAGCCAAATTGTTAAATTAGGCAGTTTACAGCAAGCCCGTTACGATGCTCGAATTGATCAATTACGCCTCGAGCAACAACGTTTTGCAGCATTACAATAATCATTTATCCAATACAGGAATACACTATGTCCGTTATTATTTATCACAATCCACGCTGTTCAAAGAGCCGTCAAACCTTAGAACTGTTGACACAAAAAGGTATTGAACCACAAATCGTTAAATATTTAGATGACACCCCTAGTGTTGAAGCGTTACAACAATTATTCCAACAGCTTGGTTTAAATGAGGTACGTGACATGATGCGTACTAAAGAAGATATTTATAAACAGCTGAACTTAGCAGCAGCTCAAGTCACTGATCAGCAATTATTCGAAGCTATGGCCGCTCACCCTAAATTGATCGAACGCCCCATCGTAGTCGCTAATGGTCAAGCCCGTCATGGTCGCCCACCAGAACAAGTACTTGAGATCCTATGAGCCTCACGCCAACTCATCAAGTGAGCTTGTTAGTGTTGTACCATAGCCGCCATGGTACAACTCAACAATTGGCTCGCCACATTGCTCGAGGTATTGAAAGTGTTCCTCATTGCCAAGCGCGCTTACGAACTGTCGCGGAAATCGAGGCCAGTGACTATTCGCCCCTCGACCCAATTGTGGATATACAAGAACTGAAACAATGTGATGGTTTAGCCTTAGGTAGCCCGGTTTGGTTTGGCAATATGAGTGCTGCAATGAAGCACTTTTGGGATCAAACCAGCTCACTGTGGCTATCAGGAGCCTTAATCGATAAACCCGCTTGTGTCTTCACTAGCTCGTCATCACCCCATGGTGGACAAGAAACCACTCAGCAATCAATGATGTTACCGCTGTTACATCATGGCATGTTGATTCTAGGGATCCCTTATTCTGAACCTCAATTACACACTAGCTTTAAAGGAGGGACTCCCTATGGAGCCAGCTCTGTGAGTAAGGAAAACCAACAATTTTTAGATAAACAAGTGACCGAGTTAGCATTTGCTCAAGGTCAACGTTTAGCCAAAGTCGCATTGGCTTTATCATCTTCCGACCGTCTCTAGTTGAAAATGGATTTATGACTTACGCACCCCAACCTTCACTTCATGCTTCTCGCTATTTAGCGCTGCTCAGTTACTTGGCCTTATTAGCTTGGGTTATCTTATGGCACGGATTCCTTTCACCACACCCCGACCTCAATCCAACCGCAGTCACGGTCGGTTGGTGCATACCGTTATTGCTGCCTTTTATCGGCATTATCAAAGGTAAGCCTTACACCCATGCGTGGGCGAACTTTATTTTAATGTTTTACTTTTTGCATTCTTTGACTCTTTTATACGTTGATAATGGCGAGCGCTGGTTAGCCGCGGTAGAACTTATCCTAACCAGTCTTAATTTTGTGGGCAACATCTTATACGCAAGACAACAAGGCAAAGCACTTGGCCTTAAATTAACTCGCCTTTCAGAAGTTGAAAAACAAGAAAAGGCCAAATTTGAACATCAAAAATAATCGTCTTGGCTATTAATCTTCAAAGGCTTGCGAGATCACTTTTTGAATTTCCGTTCTTAACCAACGATGCGCCAAGTTATTATGTTGTCTAGCATGCCAAACCATATAATATTGGTAATCTGCGGTTTCTATCGGTGGCTGACGAATCACAATATCCAGTTGTTCAGCCATCTTTTTCGCCAAACAACCCGGTAACGTCAGTAACAAATCACTCTGTTCTACCGCATAAGGAGCTGCAGTAAAATGCGGCATTCTTAATACCACATTGCGCTTATGACCAATCTTGGCCAGCGCCACATCAATCGCCCCAGCGCGATCGCCTCCCATAGTGATTAAGGCATGAGCACTGTCGCAATAAGCTTGCAAAGTTAATTCTTTATCCGCTAATGGATGACCTTTACGCATGATCGTGACCAAACGATCAGGGCCTAAAGCTTGAGCATAAATATCCGCCTGCGCTTTTTGTACATTGCTACTAAACCCTAAATCAGCCTCACCTAATGACAATTTTTCCATCATGTCAGGCTGGCGATTCAAGCAGGTTAAAGACACGCCCGGCGCTTGATCAAATAAAGTTTTATACACTGGCGGCATAAACACCTGAGAAAAGAAATCACTCATCATTAAGGCAAAATGAGTATGAGCATCTTGTGGCTCAAAAGCAGCAGGATTTAACAAGGTTTCCGCATGTTGCAACAAACAATCGAGAGAGCTCGACATTTCGATGGTGCGTTCCGTTGGAATTAACCCCCCTTTAGTGCGAACAAATAGAGGATCGCCGAACTGATGCCTTAATCGCTGTAAAGTGCGACTCATTGCCGATTGAGTAATATTCAGTTGAATCGCCGCTTTGGTCACACTTTTCGCTCGTATCAAGGCTTGCAGTGCCACTAATAAATTTAAATCAACTTGGCTTAACTTATTCATGATATGATTTTTACTCATTTTGGTAATCAAAATTATGCATTAGGAATATATTACATTTACGGCTAATCTAAAAATCTAATTTGAAAGTTCTTCATCACATATAGAGGTTCCGATGCCCATTGAAAGTAAAGGTTATGCTTTAAAACAGCGCCCAGCAGGATTGCCAACCCTTGATTGTTTTGAACTCCAAACTGAAACCATCAGTGCGATTACTGATGGTCAAATTGTCATTAAAAACCTTTGGTTATCAGTCGACCCTTATATGCGTGGTCGTATGTCTGATGCAGAAAGCTATGTGCCACCGTTTCAATTAGGTGAGCTGATGCAAGGCTCTGCTATTGGTGAAGTTATTGAATCTAAGCACCCCGATTTCAAGGTAGGCGACAAAGTCAACAGCATGCTCGGATGGCGCGAATACGCCGTATCGAATGGTGACATGGTGCAAAAGCTACCGCACACCGAACTCCCAGATCAAAGCTTTCTTGGCGTGGCAGGAATGCCGGGACTCACCGCTTGGGTCGGCTTGAATATCATCGGTGAATTAAAAGAAGGCGATACCGTCTTAGTCTCTGCCGCCTCAGGTGCTGTCGGCAGCCTAGTCTGTCAATTTGCGAAACTTAAAGGTTGTCGCGTTATCGGTAGTGCTGGCAGTGCTGAAAAAATTGAATGGTTGCAATCACTTGGTGTGGATGCCGTGATTAACTACAAAGATTATCACAACGCACAACAGCTTGAGGCCGCCTTGGCAGAACATTGCCCTGATGGCGTTGACCTGTGTTATGAAAACGTTGGCGGTGATCATTTTGAAGCGGCCCTCAACCTCTTAAACCGATATGGTCGTATGGCCGTTTGTGGAATGATTGATTTATATAATTTAGAAGACGCCAAAGCCGGACCGAATAACCTGGCTAACATCGTTAAAAAGAGTTTAAAAATTCAAGGCTTTATTGTCTCAGATCACTGGGAACATTACCCCAATTATGTGGCGCAACTTAGCCAATGGGTCAAAGAAGGAAAAATCAGTTGGAAAGAAACCGTACGACACGGTATTGAATCAACGCCTAATGCTTTCCTTGGTCTATTCAATGGTGAAAATATCGGAAAAATGTTAATTCAGCTGTAAATAAATCCAGCAAGACATTAACCCAAAATAACGATCAATCCGTAGACAACATGACATATTTACACTGAGTTAATACTCGATTTTAGCCGCAGACGGACCATGACACTGGTCAGCACCAGAGATCTCTAATGCGGTTAATTTTAGCAGGAGCAATACATGAACAACTTTAGTTACCAAAACACCACACAAATTCATTTTGGCCAAGGTCAAATCGCGGCAATCGCCAGCAGTATCCCTAAAGATAAAAAAATCTTAGTCACTTATGGTGGCGGCTCAATTAAAAGTAATGGCGTATACGATCAAGTGGTCGCTGCATTAAAAGAGCATAACTGGGATGAATTTTCTGGTATTGAGCCAAACCCACAATACGATACTTTAATGAAAGCGGTCGACAAAATTCGCGCAGAAGGATTTGACTACTTACTAGCGGTCGGTGGTGGCTCCGTAGTTGATGGAACAAAATTCATCGCCGCTGCTGTCAATTTCTCAGGTGATGAAGCTTGGGATATCTTAGCTAAACGTGCACCTGTAGAATCCGCCCTACCATTAGGCTGTATTCTGACTCTTCCGGCAACGGGTTCGGAAACCAACATTGGTGCAGTAGTGACTCGCGGCAAAAACAAATTGCCTTTCATGAGTCCATTCATCCGTCCACAATTTGCAGTATTAGATCCCCAAACCACATTAAGCCTATCAGAACGCCAAACCTCTAATGGTGTCGTCGATGCTTTCGTGCACGTTATGGAGCAATACCTCACTTATCCGGTCAATGCTAAAATCCAAGACCGTTTTGCGGAAGGTATTCTGTTGACGTTAATCGAAGAAGGTCCAAAGCTTATTGATAACTTGCAAGACCTTGAAGCTCGAACCAACGTAATGTGGGCCGCAACACAAGCGTTAAGTGGTTTGATCGGAGTGGGCGTTCCTCAAGATTGGAGCACACACATGATTGGTCATGAGTTAACCGGTAACTTTGGTGTCGACCATGGCCGCAGCTTGACCATTGTTTTGCCAGCGGTTATGGATGTGTGTCGTGAAGAGAAAAAAGCGAAGTTACTCCAATACGCAGAACGCATCTGGAATATTACGGAAGGGTCAGAAGATGCTCGTATTGATGCCGCAATTGCAAAAACCAAACAATTTTTCTCACAAATGAAAACACCGGTTTCATTGTCTGAAATTGATTTAAACGCTGCCGATATTGATACTGCAATGACTAGCTTAGAGGCCCACGGGATGCTACAGCTAGGTGAACACGCTGCTATCGATTTAGCTCGTTCACGTCAAATTTTAGAAACAGCGCAATAAGCTAAAAGCCCAAAGCCCAAAGCCCAAAGCTAAAAGCTAAAAGCTCAAAGCTCAATAAGAGCAAAAATTAAGATAGAAAAAAGGGACTCTAACTAGGGTCCCTTTTCTTTCGCTTTTTGTTTGGCTCTTTTATTCACAAAATCAATATGCGATCAGCCTAAGTGATTCTGATCGTGATAAGGTTTTATTATGGAGCTAAACCAAACCACAAAGATTTTTCTGTTGACGCTGCTTGTGATTCAGTCTTTTGAGGTGATGAGGCCGTCTCACTTTGAGGCTGTCCTTGCTCAGAATCGGCTGTAGTTTCCGCTTGTGGGGCTAACGCCGGCTGAATCGGCGCAGCAACGGATGATATGCCTTTTTGCTGAGTAACTTGTTGCTTAAACGCTTCTTCGGTGGTGAGTAATTGTACCTCAAAAGTCACGCTATCAGCTTGAATCGAGCGGACTTGAACCGTCGCCACGCTATCCAAACTATTTAAACGTCTTTCCAAATCAAAAAATGCCGACGCTGACTTTATACCCGAAAAATTCGCCAAAAGATCATCATCCACTGTTTTCGATTGAGTATCAGGTTTATTTTTGTTGGCATAATAAGCGCTCACTTTTTGAATGGCTTGTGACAACGCCAACTCACTGCTTGCCGATTCCGTACCATTCAAGGTAGGTTGCGGGTTTTGCTCTATCTGTTGAGGTACGCCATCATACAACTGCCAATTCACTTCCGACGCATCACCATTTTGAGTAAGCTTTAATACTAATACCGCATCCACTGGATAACGCACGCTAGCCTGTTGTAAGGGTTCAGCAAAACTCCCCCATAAATCAGTCGCAGAAATTTTAGTTAAGTCATCCATATCACCCAATGGCAAGGTGATCGGTAACCCGGCTTGTTGCGCAGAAACTTGTAAATCATGAACTGAGTCTAACCCTGATTGTTCCCAACCAATTTCACGATTGACATTGTCATCTTGTACTAACCACACTAATAGATTTTCACGTTCAGCAGGCCAAAAAGACACCTTAGCTTGTTGTAATAAAGCATGGATTTGTTTTGGATTATATTGCATATCCAGACTTTGCTGACCATCTAGCTTACCGTAAGTAAACTTAGCCAGGTAATCCGAACCATCTCGAGCCGCCTTTTGAATGACAGGATTATTAGTAATATTGACATCACCCGATGCTTTAATCAGCACTTGTTCTAACCCTTGGCTCCATGCAATAGAACGAGAATTTTTTTCTTGAGTTAAAGGCACTTCCGCATGATAAATATCCACTTTGGTCTTCGCAAACACCGAAGTAGGTAATAACAGTGAAAGAATAATAGGGGCAACAAAATAACGCATAACCAACCTGATTTGATCTATAAGAGCTAAGTCATTTTCATCTCTATTGTTCAAATAAATTAGAGAGAAAACATTGATAAATTTAAGCGAGCTATCATACCTGATTTCAAGATAGATATCTCAATCTCCACTGTGCTTCCCTTGACTCTCTTTCAGCCTAATCGGAAAAAACAGCGGAACGTTGCCTGTTATAAAATAAAAAAGCGACCCTCTATAGAGTCGCTTTTGTGTAAATAATTCCGTCAAATATCATTGAAAAAGAATCAAAAATTATAGAGTACCGAAGATTTTATCACCGGCATCGCCTAAACCAGGAACGATATAACCTTTGTCATCCAATTTTTCATCGATTGCTGCGGTATAAAGCTCCACATCAGGGTGAGCTTTTTCTAACGCTTCAATCCCTTCTGGCGCCGCAACTAACACCAATACTTTAATCTGTTGACAACCTTGCTCTTTTAAAAGATCGATGGTTGCGATCATTGAGCCACCAGTTGCCAACATTGGATCAACAACTAATGCGATACGCTCATGGATATTAGAGGTTAATTTATTGAAGTACGGAATAGGTTCTAGTGTTTCTTCATCACGATAAACACCTACGACCGAGATGCGCGCACTTGGCATGTGCTCAAGTACTCCATCCATCATACCTAAACCGGCACGTAGAATAGGCACTACAGTAACTTTCTTACCTTTGATTTGATCAATTTCAACTGGACCGTTCCAACCTTCGATGGTCACTTTCTCAGTTTCAAAATCAGAGGTCGCTTCATAAGTAAGAAGGCTCCCAACTTCAGTGGCTAATTCACGGAAACGTTTAGTACTGATATCAGATTCACGCATTAAACCAAGTTTATGTTTAACCAATGGGTGCTTAACTTCTACGACTTTCATGTCCTACTCCATGCTTAGATTTTTGACAAACTGGACAAGTATACTCTAAAAAATGGCGAAATGGTTGATAGATATCATTTAAAATAACCACATTAGAGAGAAAAATAGCGACAAATAAAAAATGACGCAAACGTTTTCCTTTTTGTTTCATCCCCTGTTAGAATAGCGCCGTTTTTCACATCCAATCAAAATCAAAGCGAGGATATCCCCGTGAGTGGTAACAATTCTTCTCTAAGCTATAAAGACGCTGGTGTTGATATTGATGCAGGTAATGCATTAGTTGATAAAATTAAGGGTGTGGTAAAGCGCACTCGTCGTCCAGAAGTGATGGGTGGCATCGGTGGTTTTGGTGCATTATGCGAACTTCCCACTAAATACAAGCAACCTCTTTTGGTCTCAGGCACCGACGGTGTGGGAACCAAGTTACGCCTTGCTCTAGATATGAAAAAACATGACACCATTGGTATCGACTTAGTCGCTATGTGTGTCAATGACCTTATCGTTCAAGGTGCCGAACCTCTCTTCTTTTTAGATTATTATGCAACGGGTAAGCTCGATGTAGAAACTGCGGCTAGCGTGGTTGCCGGTATTGGTGAAGGCTGCATCCAAGCAGGTTGCGCACTTATCGGTGGTGAAACGGCTGAAATGCCAGGTATGTACGAAGGCGAAGATTACGATGTGGCCGGTTTTTGTGTTGGTGTCGTTGAAAAAGCCGATGTCATCGATGGTTCTAAAGTCGCAGCTGGCGATGCTTTAATTGCCGTAGCTTCCAGTGGCCCTCACTCCAACGGTTATTCTTTAATTCGTAAAATTTTAGAAGTTTCTCAAGCGGACTTAAACGAAGATTTACAAGGTCGTACTATTGGTCAACACTTAATTGAACCGACCAAAATCTACATCAAATCAGCTTTAAAAATGATTGAGACTCATGACATTCATGCGATCTCTCACATCACTGGTGGTGGTTTCTGGGAAAATATCCCTCGCGTATTACCGGAAAATACCAAAGCCGTTATCGATGGTAACAGCTGGGAATGGCCGGCAATCTTCACCTGGCTACAGCAAAAAGGTAATGTGGAAACTTACGAAATGTATCGTACCTTTAACTGTGGTGTCGGTTTAATTGTGGCATTACCACAAGACCAAGCACAAGCCGCCGTGGAATTATTAAACGCGGAAGGTGAGCATGCTTGGGTAATTGGTCAAGTTGCTCATGCGGCAACAGGCGAAGCTCAAGTAGAAATTAACTAATACCGAGAGCCGAGAGCCGAGAGCCGAGAGCCGAGAGCCGAGAGCCGAGAGCCGAGAGCATTTTGGCTTAAGGCTCATTTTATTATCAAGATTTTTCTTATTTCGGCTTCCCTCACCTTAATTTTGTTATCTCAAGTAAACCTCAATCAGCAAAAAATAACCGAGTTTAGGAAAAACATGAAAAAGATAGTGGTATTGGTTTCAGGGAATGGTAGCAATCTACAAGCCATCATTGATGCTTGTGAATCAGGACAAATTAAAGCCAATATTGCTGCTGTATTTTCTAATCAAGAAAGTGCTTATGGGTTAGAAAGAGCTCGTCAGCATGGTATTGCGGCTCACGCTATCTCAGCACAAGACTTTCTTACACCACAAAACCAACCAGACCGCCAAGCCTTTGATAGCCAATTGATGAAGCAAATTGATGATTATCAACCTGACTTGGTGATTCTAGCTGGCTATATGCGCATTCTCAGTGCGAATTTTGTTGAGCATTACTTAGGTAAAATGCTCAATATCCACCCTTCGCTTCTGCCTAAATATTCCGGCCTTCATACCCACCAGCGTGCTATTGAAGCCGGTGATAAAGAACATGGTACTAGCGTACACTTTGTGACCGAAGAACTCGATGGTGGCCCAGTGATCTTGCAAGCTAAAGTTCCCGTTTTTGAAGATGATGATGCCGAAGCCTTAGCTGAGCGCGTCTTAGTACAAGAACATCAGATCTACCCACTAGTTACCCAATGGTTTGTAGATGATCGCTTAGTCATGAAAGGCAATCATGCTTATCTCGATGGACAGCAACTTGGTTTGCATGGATACGCAGAAGATTAGAGCAGTTGCGGGTTGCGGGTTGCGGGTTGCGGGTTGCGGGTTGCGGGTTGCGGGGAAGATTGTGCTTAGCTCTTACTTAATATCAAGCACAATCTCACCATTTTATTATCTGACCTACTGCTCTCTTACCTACTATGACAAAGCTAGCTCGCGCCTAAACCGAGTGCCTAAATATCTCTAAGCAAACGATTTGTCGAGCAGCTCTAAACTGTTATCCAAAATCAGTTCACCAAATTGGAACACACCGAATTCACCCGGCTTCATCTTATGCCAGCGTTCATTATCAGTTAATGGTTGAGTTGCAATAACCGACACCACATCGTTTGGCGTGGTTTCCTGCTGAAAATCAATGGTCACATCCTCATCGATTAGGGTCGCCTGACCAAAAGGAGCACGGCGCGTAATCCAATGAAGATTATTGGTGCAATACATCATCACGTATTCACCATCACTCAAGAGCATATTGAATACACCTAAGCTTTTAAGATGATCGCAGCACTGTGCTACAAACTGAAAAACTTCAGCCATTTGACGAGCATGAGGTGGTTCTGGATAACGTTGTTCTAATTGTTTTAAAATCCAACAAAAAGATAATTCACTATCCGTTTCGCCAACTGGGCGGTGACGTCCGGTATCTAAATCTTGATAACCCGTCAACTGACCATTATGAGCAAATGTCCAGTTTTTGCCCCAAAGTTCTCGGGTAAACGGGTGGGTATTTTCTAAATTCACCTCCCCCCGATTCGCTTGACGAATATGACTGATTACTGCACAACTTTTAATCGGATAATTTTGTACTAACTCAGCAATTTTAGAATGGCAGCTTGGGTTCGGATCTTTAAAATTTCGACACCCTTTTCCTTCATAGAAAGTAATTCCCCAGCCATCGCGATGCGGGCCAGTTTTACCACCACGTTGAATTAATCCGGTAAAACTAAAGCAAATATCCGTTGGGACATTGGCGCTCATACCGAGCAGTTCACACATTCATTTTTCCTTAAATCGTATTTCAATGACACTCACCCATTCTCAGAGCCATGAGTGAGTGTCATGGCGGTTATTTTTCCATTTCTTTTTCGATCAACTGAATCACAATGTGAATGATCTTAATATGTACTTCTTGAATACGATCAGCGTAACCAAAATGAGGAACGCGGATTTCAACATCAGCAATACCTGCCATTTTACCGCCATCTTTACCGGTCAGAGCAATTGTCTTCATGCCCTTTTCTTTCGCCGCTTCCATCGCTTTTAAAATGTTACCTGAGTTACCAGAAGTAGATAAGCCAAACAGTACATCGCCTTGTTGACCAACTGCTTCAAGGTAGCGAGAGAACACATATTCATAGCCAAAATCATTACTCACGCATGATAGATGGCTGGGATCTGAAATCGCAATTCCAGGATAACCCGGACGATTTTCACGGTAGCGCCCGGTTAATTCTTCAGCAAAGTGCATTGCATCACAATGTGAACCACCATTACCACAAGACAGAACTTTGCCACCTTGTTTAAACGCATCAGCAATCAGCTTAGCGGCAGCTTCAATATCTTGGATATTTTTATCATCACTTAAAAACGCATTCAGCACAGTAGCCGCTTCGGTTAATTCACTTCGGATCAAATCTTGATACATGGGAGTTTCCCTTATTTGGATTATTATCAACCTCGAGTTTACCCATAAAGAACAACCTCTGTCACCCGTTGCTCGCAAATTTTATGGTTCATTTCTGCTTGCCTTTGCTTGTTATCACGACAAAAAGCTAAACATAGGTTTAAAACATTTATTTCATGCTTTGGATCACTTTTTGACCATGCCAACCTTTTACAATTAAGCAACAAGAGGACTACAATGAATTTACTGGTATGACCAGATATTGTTAGTGTCGGGTAATTGCTATTAACGTCAATTATTAACTGCAATCCAATAATAAAGAACAATAAACCCCGTAACGACCTAAAAGACATCATAACGTAACGTTCAACAAACGCTCTCATTCATCATAATAAGGAAGACAACGATGACCACCCTATTCACATTGATCCTCGCCTTTATTGCGTTAGGATTTTGTTTATATCACCGTAAATCTCAAATTATCACCTTAGCCTCAATGGCGGTAATCTTAGTGATTTCAACGTTAATGGGTGGCTTTTCTGCCTTTCTGCTCGGGCTCTTTATTCTGGGCTCGGCGCTTATCGCCATCCCATCTATCCGCTGTGCTTTGTTCTCCAAACCCATCTTAACGGTATTTCGCCGCATCTTACCGGCAATGTCACAAACAGAAAAAGAAGCCATTGATGCTGGTACCGTATGGTGGGAAGCCGAATTGTTCAAAGGCAAACCTGACTGGAAAAAACTCTCAGCTATTCCAGCCCCTCAACTGTCAGCTGAAGAGCAAGCTTTTATCGATGGCCCAGTCAATGAAGTCTGCCGTATGGCGAACGATTTTCAGATCACTCACGAGTTAGCTGATCTACCTCCCGAAATTTGGCAATACCTTAAAGAGCATAAATTCTTCGCCATGATCATTAAGAAAAAGTATGGCGGCTTAGAATTTTCTGCTTATGCCCAATCAGTGGTATTACAAAAATTAACAGGCGTATCTGGTGTGTTATCATCAACAGTTGGCGTACCAAACTCATTAGGCCCTGGTGAATTGCTACAGCACTACGGTACTCAAGAACAACAAGACTACTATTTACCTCGCCTGGCTGAAGGCAAAGAAATCCCATGTTTTGCCTTAACTAGCCCAGAAGCAGGCTCTGATGCGGGCGCTATCCCAGATTATGGCATTGTGTGCAAAGGCGAATGGCAAGGAAAAGAAGTGCTTGGGATGCGCCTAACATGGAATAAACGCTATATTACGCTAGCACCTGTTGCAACCGTACTTGGTTTAGCTTTTAAACTGCGCGATCCTGATGGTCTACTCGGTGATCAACAAGACATCGGCATTACTTGTGCCTTAATTCCAACGGATACCCAAGGGGTAAAAATTGGCCGCCGCCACTTCCCATTAAATATCCCTTTCCAAAATGGCCCGACCCAAGGTAACGATATTTTTGTGCCATTAGATTACATCATCGGTGGCCCTGAAATGGCAGGACAAGGTTGGCGCATGCTAGTGGAATGTTTGTCGGTAGGTCGCGGTATTACGCTGCCGTCGAATTCAACCGGAGGAACCAAAACCGCCGCCTTAGCCACCGGAGCTTATGCTCGTATTCGTCGTCAATTTAAGCAACCTATCGGTCATATGGAAGGTATCGAAGAACCTTTAGCACGCCTAGCTGGTAATGCTTATGTGATGGATGCGGCAAGCCAATTGACCGTCACTGGTATCGATCTGGGAGAAAAGCCTTCCGTTATTTCAGCTATTGTTAAATACCATTGTACCCACCGAGGCCAGCGCGCCTTAATTGATGCGATGGACATTGCCGGTGGTAAAGGCGTTTGTATGGGCCCTGCTAACTTCTTAGCTCGTGGTTATCAAAGTGCTCCGATTGCCATTACAGTTGAAGGGGCCAATATTCTAACCCGTTCTATGATCATTTATGGGCAAGGTGCTATCCGTTGCCATCCTTATGTTTTAGAAGAAATGGAGGCGGCTCATTCAAGCGAGAAAAATGCCCTATCACGCTTTGATCGTGCGGTGTTTGGTCATATTGGTTTTAGCATGAGTAATGCAATACGTAGCTTTTGGTTAGGGTTGACCGATGGTCGAGGTTCAGATTATGCGGTGCCAACTGATGCGAACTTTAATGGCATTATTCATGATCAAATTAAAGGCTATTATCAAAAACTCAATCGTTACAGTGCGAACATCGCCTTCATGTCCGATATTTCAATGGCTGTTTTAGGCGGCTCATTGAAGCGCAAAGAGCGTCTTTCTGCTCGTCTTGGCGATGTATTAAGCCAATTATATTTAAGCTCAGCCACCTTGAAACGATTTGAACTTGAAGGTTATCAAGAAGCCGATTTACCTTTGGTACACTGGGGCGTACAAGATTCTTTGTATCAAGCCGAACAAGCCATAGAGGATTTTTTACGTAATTTCCCATCTCGCGGAGCGGCAACCTTGATGCGAATGATCATCTTACCATTGGGTAAAGTGCGTCAAGCGCCTAGTGATAAATTAGACCACCAAGTAGCGCAGCTTTTACAAACACCATCACAAACCCGTTCTCGCATTGGGCGCAATCAATATCTTGAACCAAGCGAACATAATCCTGCGGGTAAAATTGAACGCGCTTTAGAGGTGATCTTACAAGCCGAGCCGATCTTCGAACACATTTGCAAAGAGCTGGGTAAGCGTCGTGCTTTTGTTCAATTGGATAAATTGGCAGACATCGGTTTAGACAACGCCTGGATTGATGAAAACCAAGCTCAAATATTACGTGATGCAGAAAGCTATCGTTTAGAAACCATCAATGTTGATGATTTTGATCCAAGCGAGCTTATGATAAAGAAGCCCCAGCCACTTAATAGCAAAGTCGCTTAATAGAAAAGTCGCTTAATCTGAAACCGTAAACTCACTATCACACCTCAATACGTCAATATCCGTATTGAGGTGTGTTTTCCTGCGCTGAATTACTGTTCAGGCTCGCAACGCCATAAACAAGTGCCTTTTTTAGCAAAGACATCCAAACGTTCTTCGTGTTGCTGTAATTCTTCTTCTGTGGCTTTCAGTACCTTCAACGCCTTACGGCCAGTAACGCGCTTAATGGTTTCTCCAACCCCACCATCTTTGGCTTGGCCAGCATTAAATTGCATCGCCGTCTGACCACCGGTCATTAACAGATAAACATCCGCTAAGATCTCGGCATCGAGCAAAGCGCCGTGCAAGGTACGATGTGAGTTATCAATACCATAACGGTCACACAACACATCTAAGTTGTTGCGTTTGCCCGGGAAGATTTTCTTCGCCATGGCTAAGGTATCGGTAATTTTACACACTTGAGAGGTTTTGACTGGCTGACCTGCGAGTTCAAACTCATAATCCATAAAGCTCACATCAAAGGGTGCGTTATGTGCAACCAGTTCAGCGCCTTTAATGAATTCGAGAAACTCTTGATGGACTTGTTGATAATCGGGTTTATCAATCAAAAATTCATCGGTGATACCATGAACCGCGATCGCTTCAGGATCGATATCTCTATCGGGTTTGATATACACATGAAAGTGCTTCCCCGTCAGCTTACGATTAACAATTTCAACCGCACCGATTTCAATAATTCGATGCCCCATATACACAGGGCCACCTTCTCTATTCATACCCGTGGTTTCGGTATCAAGAACGATGATGCGATCGTAAGACACATTTGTGCTGGTATTCATAATAAACTCTTGTCAGACTAGTCACATTATTGACTGGTTATTCCAATATGGACTCATAGTATCAAATCATGACGAAACACGTAGAAATTTTCACAGATGGTTCTTGTTTAGGTAATCCCGGCCCTGGTGGCTATGGCATCGTTTTACGCTATAAAGGGAAAGAAAAATATTTATCCGAAGGCTTTACTTTAACCACGAATAATCGCATGGAAATGATGGCTGCCGTAGTGGCATTGCGAGCCTTAACTGAACCTTGCCAGGTTACCTTAACCACAGACAGCCAATACGTACGCCAAGGTATAACTCAATGGATTCATGGTTGGAAGAAGAAAAACTGGCAAACAGCGGCCAAAAAACCAGTAAAAAATGTTGATTTATGGAAGGCGCTCGATCAAGAAACCGCACGTCATCAAGTCGATTGGCATTGGGTTAAAGGCCATGCTGGGCACAGAGAAAATGAAATCTGCGACGACTTAGCACGTACCGCCGCAGAAGCGCCCACTCAAGAAGACCAAGGCTTTGAAGGGTAAGACTATTATCTTTTAGAGCTCATCCCCTTTTAGAATTGATTACCTTTTAGAACTGATTCCGTTATTAAATCCAACACTGGCTGGTGATAAGCCTCGGCGTTTCACTTTCCAGTGGGGTTTGATGGGTTTTAAAGGGTACATCCTTTTCTTAGCCACAATGAAATACGTGGTACCAAAAGTAGAGCCAAAACCACCTAAACTGTGCTCTAGCCAAGTGGTGACGGCTTTCCCTCTACGTAGCGGAAATAACGCATAGGTATCACAATACAAGACTTCATAATTTAATAAGCCCAGCCAATCTTTAATTCGATAAGGGGTGAACATCCGCCCACTCCAAGGTAAATTATTTTTACGCCATGGCAATAAACTAGCCATCCCCGTTAAGCTTAATGGGTTAAAGCCTGTGAGGATTAAATAACCATCATCAATAATTATTCTATCAATCTCTCGCAACAATCGATGGGGATCGCTACAATAGTCTAGCTGGTGGCAAACCAACGCCGCGTCGATACTTTTTTCAACAAAAGGCAAATCATAGGCATCAGCAATCACAGAATGAAGCGGATTTTCAATATCAACGTTCACTTGGTGTTTTATATTGCAATTATGCGTGGCAAATTCACAACTCAATCCGCCGAGCTTGAGCATGTGATAACCAAATAATTTGGGGCACCACTCATCTAAGCGAGTTTGAATGGATTCAAATACCCATTCTCCATTTTTTAGCTGCTGCCAAGAATGGGGTTGAACTAATGACTTTTGAATGCGTGCTGGCTTCATTGATTCGATATCTCTTCGCAGTCAGGATTGGAGATCCACATGTTAACTGATAATCAGACTTCAGGCTTAACCGTCGAAAGCATACCTGCATTTAATGATAATTACATCTGGCTAATTCAAAAGAATAGTGCCTCTTGTGCCTTGGTTGATCCGGGAGAAGCCGCTCCAGTCTTAGCAAAGTTACAACAAGACAATCTTGAGTTAGAACTCATTCTTATCACTCACCATCATCAAGATCATGTTGGTGGGGTTGCTGAATTATTACGTCACTACCCGAAAGCCAAAGTCATTGGGCCAAGCCAAGACCCTGTATTGATGTTAACTCAATCAGTACAAGGTGGCGATAGAATCGACATCTTTGGTGAAACCTTTCTCGTCATGGATGTACCAGGCCATACGCTCGGCCATATTGCTTATGTGGGAGATGGCAAACTCTTTTGTGGCGATGTCTTATTCTCAGCTGGCTGTGGCCGCGTGTTTGAAGGCACGTACGAGCAAATGTTCCATTCGTTACAAAAATTGGCGTCTTTACCTCAAGAAACCCAAGTCTTTTGTGCCCATGAATACACCTCATCCAACCTTGCCTTTGCACTTGCTGTCGAGCCCGATAATGCACAACTTCATGAATATCGAGATGAAGTGAACCGCTTACGTGCACAAGAAAAACCAACGATTCCCACAACGATTCAACAAGAAAAATGGATCAACCCGTTTCTTCGTTGCCAAGAACCGAACGTCATGAAAGCCGTCTCAGCACGCACAGATGAATTAACTGAGTTATCGGTTTTTGCAGCCTTACGTGAATGGAAAAATGAGTTTTAACTCAAAATATTCCATGTGAATGGTCATTTTATCTAAAAAGATGTGGGTTGTTACAATTTTTTTCATTTTATGAATTGGCGGTAAATTAATCATATTACTTGCAAAATTAATCAAACCGTCATTTAGCCTTACATTTTTAATGGGAATATGGGCGGTTTTAGACTATTTCTTACTTGCCTCTTATTCATAAACAAAAGTATTATTTGCAGCCGTTTTATAGAGGCTGCTTTAATGAATTCGAAATACATTTGGACTTTGACCTTGCTATTGGCAGGCTGTCAGAGCGTACCGACAACCACCGTTCCACAGACCGATGAGCCGGCAAAAGTCACCCCAACTGTATCTGTTGAATCGCCAAAGCCAAGCAAACCCGTTGCACCTGTCACCTTGACACCTCAACAACAACAAGATCTGTGGAAGCGTATCTCAATGCAATTTAAGCTACCAATTCCTGACGATCCCTCTATCGATTATTACCGAAATTGGTATTTAAAAAATCCTACTCATTTAAAAACAGTCTCTGAACGTGCTGCCCCGTTTTTATACCTGATCACCACACGAATTGAAGAGCGTCACTTACCACTCGAGTTGGCGTTAATGCCAGTAGTAGAAAGTGCGTTTGACCCATTTGCCTACTCCTATGGCAGCGCCGCAGGGTTATGGCAATTTGTGCCTATGACTGCCGACCGCTTTGGACTAGAACGTAATTATTGGTATGACGGTCGCCGTGATGTCAGTGCATCCACTAATGCAGCATTGGATTACATGACCTATTTAGGCGATCGTTTTGATGGCGATTGGGAAAATGCGATTGCCGCTTATAATAGTGGTGGTGGCCGTGTCTCTAGCGCGATTCGCCAAAACCGCAAAGCCGGCAAGCCAACTGACTTCTTCTCGCTAAACTTACCAAAAGAAACGCGAGGTTATGTACCTAAATTATTGGCTTTGGCTGATATCTTAGCTAACCAAAAAGAATATGGTGTCGATATTCCTGCGATTGCAAACCAGCCAGTATTAGCTGAAGTGAACCCTAAAGAGCAATTGGATCTGGCTATCGCAGCGCAATATGCTGGTATTTCAGTGAAAGAATTACAAAGTTACAACCCAGGTTACAACCAATGGGCGACCTCTCCTACTGGCCCTTATAGCTTTTTGGTGCCTATTGATAAAGCCGAGCAATTTACTCAACAAGCCGCTAAAAACAAAGGCAAAGGGATTAAATTCATTCGTTATAAAGTGCAATCTGGCGACAGCTTAAGTGTGATAGCCAACAAAAACCAAACCACCAGCAAAGCGATTCAAACGGCGAATAGTTTATCGGGTAGTCAGATTCGTGCTGGACAATATTTGTTGATTCCACGTTCTACTCAGAATAATAACCGCTATACGTTAAGTGCCGAAAACCGCTTAGCCAAAATTCAGTCGACGTCTCGTGGACAATTAAAAACCGAATATACAGTAAAAAGTGGTGACAGTTTCTGGGCGATTGCAAAACACAATAACATCTCGGTCCAAGCTCTTGCAAAATGGAATGGCATGGCGCCCAATGATTCATTGCGTATTGGTCAAAAATTAGTGCTTTGGAAAGAAAATAAAACGGGTGCGGTGATTCGTACCGTGGTTTATAACGTGAAAACTGGTGATACGGTAGGCAGCATTGCCCAAAGATTCAAAGTTCAAACTCATCAAGTGTTGGCTTGGAATAATTTAAACAGCAAAGACTATTTGCAACCGGGCCAAAAACTTAAACTGTATGTTGATGTCACCAAAGTGGGTAATGCTTAACCGCTAACTGTCCTGCGTCATATCCCATCTAATATTGATAGAGCCTCGTGTTATCGCGAGGCTTTTTTAATGAGGTGATTCCAGCTGAAAGCTTATTAGCATCGGGTTGTGATCCGACGCTTCAGTTGATGGCGCTTGCGCTTGGATCAATTGTAATCCTCGATAAAAAACATGATCAAAAGGCAAACCATTTAGGAAGGTTTTTCGATGATCAGGGGTAAATTTCACCTCTTGCAAACCCAAGCTTTGAGCTATCTGATAGAGCTTGTCTAAACGTGCTTGGCTCCAAGTATTAAAGTCTCCCGCTAACAATAATGGCCCTTGATGAGATTGAACCGCTTTCTTTAATTGACCAATTTGCTGCTGAAAATCAATCGTTCCAACGGTAAAATTAATTGCGTGGATATTTAATACCACTAAATCTTGCCCATTGGACAAAGAGTATCGAGCATAAAGCGCCGATTTAGGAAGCTGGAGCCACGGCTCAACTTGAGTATAAGCACAAGCTTGCTTTGGTAGCTGAGAGGCCAAGTTTAATACCCCTGCACTCACACCAAAAGCTTTAAAGGCATTCACATAGCTGGCTCCCCAGTCTTGTGTTGCAACCCAGTCAGTTAACGCCTCAGTTAAGCTGGCTTCTTGTAATAAAATCAATTGACGATGTTGACTAAATGTCGCTAATGCTTGCTCCCAACCCTCATCATTCTGTTTATGAATATTCCAAACAAGCAGGTTAAGGTTGCCCGCCTCATCAATAGGTAAGCGGTTAGTCCGATCTTGATGACAATACCAATCTGAATGAGATTGATGCTGCTCGATTGAGATGATTTGTGGTTTATTAGGAATCGTAAAAATTGAGTAAAAACCGATAAAGCAAGCCGCAACCACCGTCATCACAAACATGACCCAACGCTTCATTTTCATTGCATACCCTAAATAAGATCAAAAAAGGAAGCTCAGTCGCTTCCTTTTTTTTGGCTATCAATTATACCGCTTCGTCATCTTCTTCGCCGGTACGAATACGGATAACGCGTTCTACGTCAGTGACAAAAATCTTACCGTCGCCAATTTTACCGGTTTGCGCCGTTTGGATAATACAATCAATACATTCATCAACCACATCATCAGAAACTACGATTTCTAATTTAACTTTAGGTAAAAAATCCACCATATATTCTGCACCGCGGTACAATTCAGTGTGGCCTTTTTGACGCCCGAATCCTTTTACTTCAGATACGGTCATACCGGTAATACCCACCTCAGCTAATGCTTCACGTACATCATCCAACTTAAAAGGCTTAATGATCGCTTCAATTTTTTTCATTGATTCTTATCCCTAAAACTCTGAAATTATTATTAAGTATACCTGCCAGACTAGATTGTGAAAAGCTCGTTATAAGGCTCTATTTAAACAGCGTTTTTAAGCCAAACAAGCTGATGATTGGCACCACTATAATCACGACCGACACAAAGCCCTACCGCGGCAACCAATTCATTTCCTGCAACTAAAAATGGAATTTGATTGCGTTGCCATGTTGGCACAGACCATTCTGGTAATAACTTTTTCAGAGCTCGACCATGGGCACGATTTTCTGGGTGGGCATGAATACCAGTGGCACTAAATGTCACGGTAAGTTGTTGCGTATTAGGAGGCAAACTTAACGTCTGAACACTTTTAGCCGCTAGCGTTTGTAGTTTAAAATCTGACCACGACTCCACAGAAATCAAATATAGCGTGCCAAGGTTATTGGGCAATAATAAAGGTTGCGTTATCTCCCATTGAAGCACTAACTCAGAATGATCCGAGCGCTTTGCAAAGACCCAAAGCTGATGTTGATGACGACCAATTTCAGTCTGACCATAACAAAAAATTGGCGCCGCATCAGGTTGCGCTAAAGCAACATCTTGCCAAATATGCGCTAATTGCTTTTCACTCGGCATTGGAAAGCCCTGCTCTTGTAACCAAAGCCGTAAAATTGCGCCTCTCGCTGCCTCTGATTGCAGTTTGAGCAATTGAATATCCAATGCCCCTTCTGGACTTAACATCTGCTGATAGCGCTCATACAAGAGCTCTTTTAATAATGCTTCTTGTTGCGCACACAACGCCGCACTGCGTGTAACGGCTTTTTCAATGTTCGGCCAACGCTGTTTTAATAATGGCGCAATGTCATGGCGAATAAAATTCCGTTCAAAACGAGTATCCTGATTACTCTCATCTTCGACCCAGCTTAATTGATGCTGATGAGCGTACTCTTGCATTTCTTCACGGGAGATATCCAGCAAGGGCCGCAATAATTGGCCGTCACCAAAAGCCATTTTTCTAGCCATCGACGATAAACCTTTCGGGCCACTCCCACGTTTTAATGCCAATAAAAAGGTTTCTAATTGATCACCTTGATGATGAGCCGTTAATAACAGGCTGCGCGAAGTGATATGTTTCTTCAAAGCCTGATAGCGAGCCTCGCGGGCGGCTTGTTCGATACTAATTCGAGGGCCTAAGGCTAATTGCACTCTTTCTGCCACAAACTCAATGCCCTCTAAAGAAGACCACGTTTGGCATTGTTCCAGCCAGGTATCCGCATTATGACTTAACCCGTGATGGACATGCACCGCGACATAATCAAAATGAGGATGCTCTTGTTTGAATCGAGCCAGTAGATGTAATAGAACCCTAGAATCCAATCCTCCACTTAACGCCAACACGCACTGTTGCAACGCCACCACACCGGGTTGCTCTGGGGTCATTTCAGCAATTAAACGTTGGGAGAATCGGGAGTACAGCATCATCGAAACACTCAATAATAAAAAGTCAGATGTACAAAAGCGAGCCGAGGCCCGCTTTTAGTGGATTAAGCATGTATTGGTTATTCAAAGCTAAGTATCCGCATTGTACTTAACCATCACCTAAGTGATTAACAATAACCATAACTCATTAGACGCTGATAACGACGCTCAAGTAAGTTGTCTTGATCTAGCCCTTCCAATTCTGCCAGTTGAGCTAATAGTGTCGCTTTCATATTTTCTGCCATGCCGACGTAATCACGATGAGCACCGCCTAATGGTTCTTCAATGATAGAGTCAATCAAGCCCAGCTCTTTCAAGCGAGGAGCAACCAGACCCATAGCTTCAGCCGCTTGAGGGGCTTTATCTGAATCACGCCATAAAATAGAAGCACAACCTTCTGGTGAAATCACGGCATAGGTTGAGTATTGCAGCATATTCACGTAATCGCCAACACCAATCGCCAAGGCACCGCCAGAGCCGCCTTCACCGACCACATTACAAATCACTGGTACTTTTAAGCCTGACATAACTTTTAAGTTACGTGCAATCGCTTCAGATTGACCACGTTCTTCTGCGCCAACACCAGGGTAGGCACCTGCAGTATCAATGAAAGTAATCACAGGAATATTGAATCGCTCAGCCATTTCCATTAAACGTAATGCTTTGCGATAACCTTCTGGACGTGGCATACCAAAATTACGGCGAACTTTTTCTTTCGTTTCGCGGCCTTTTTGATGACCAATCACCATAACAGGACGACCGTCTAAACGAGCTAAACCACCTACAATGGCTTTATCGTCAGCATAAGCACGATCACCAGCCAGTTCATCAAACTCAGTAAAAACATGCTCTATATAATCAAGCGTATAGGGACGCTTTGGATGACGAGCAAGTTGCGCAACTTGCCATGCCCCTAAGTCACTAAAGATTTTTTTCTTTAGTTCTAAACTTTTTGCTTCTAGTTGGCTGATTTCTTTACCCAAATCAACAGATGTATCACCACCATGACGTGAGACTTCACGTAAAGCTTCAATTTTCGCTTCAAGTTCAACAATGGGTTTTTCAAATTCAAGAAAATCTAGGCTCATCAAAGAATCCTTTATATCGTTTTAATTATTCCTATCACGTTCATCTTACCGCAATAAAAATCACTCGGCGCATTATTATTCATTAATGTGATAATAATGCCCTGTTCTTTAGTTAAATTCGAGTTCTACTTGCTTAGAACCAATAAGAAGTTTTAATTCATCAAGTAAATTATCATCCGGTGTGACTCGCCACTCTACTCCTAGCGAGAACTTAGCTCTAGCATTTTCCCGTTGATAATAAATATTGACTGGCACGGTACCCGCTCGATACGGCGCTAATATCTGGCTAAATTTTTCAAAAAATTGACCATCAATTTGTGATTGTTCTAAGGAGATGGACAGTCCTTTGGCATATTTTTCTCGGGCATCGCCTAAACTCATCACTTCCCGGGCCGACATTCTAAGCCCACCATTGAAGTCATCAAAGCTGACCTGTCCAGAAACTACCACTATTTTATCTTGTTCTAGCAATTCCGCATAGCGTTCCAGTGCATCGGAAAACAACATCACTTCCAAACGACCTGAACGATCGTCTAATGTCATTAAGCCAATCCGGCTGCCACGTTTGGTGGTCATCACACGAGAAGCAATCACTAATCCTGCGACAGTAATCGATTGATCGCGACGTGTCGGTTGTAAATCAGTTAAACGACATTGAGTGTACTTGGAGAGTTCTTTCAAATAAGCATTAACTGGGTGTCCGGTTAAGTATAAGCCTAATGTGGCTCGCTCACCTTCCAACCATACTTTTTCAGGCCATTTTGGAACTTGAGCATAAGCTTGTTCGACTTCTTCAGGCGCTTCAGTGAGTACACCAAACATATCCGACTGGCCGAAAGCTTCTGCTTGGTGGAATTGCCCGGCTGCTTTAACTGCTTCATCTAACGAGGCCATCATTGCCGCTCGGTGAGGACCTAAGCGGTCTAAGGCACCGGCTTGAATCAATTTTTCAATGACACGCTTGTTGCATTTTTTAAGGTCGATGCGGGCACAAAAATCGAATAAATCTTTAAAATAGCCATCTTGCTCTCGGCAAGCGATGATGTTTTCAATCGGCGCTTCACCAACCCCTTTTATCGCACCAATGCCGTAAACAATCGCGCCATTTTCATCGACATTAAAACGGTATAAACCTGAATTGACATCCGGTGGTAGCACTTTTAAATTCATGCGTTGGCATTCATCCACTAAGCCAACCACCTTCTCGGTGTTATCCATATCGGCAGTCATTACCGCCGCCATAAATTCCGCTGGATAGTGGGTTTTTAACCACAAGGTTTGATAAGACACCAAGGCATAAGCGGCGGAGTGTGACTTGTTAAAACCATAACCGGCGAATTTCTCCACCAAGTCAAAGATTTTCATCGCCAGTTCGCCATCAACGCCATTTTTCTCCGCCCCTTCTTTAAAGATTGAGCGTTGCTTTGCCATTTCTTCAGGTTTTTTCTTACCCATAGCACGGCGTAGCATATCTGCGCCACCTAGTGTATAACCTGCCAAAATCTGGGCAATTTGCATTACCTGTTCTTGATACAAGATAATGCCGTAAGTCGGTTCTAGGGTTTCTTTTAGGGATTCATGTTGCCAAGTAGAATCGGGGTAAGAGACCTCTTCACGGCCATGTTTACGGTCAATAAAGTTATCCACCATGCCCGATTGTAATGGGCCTGGGCGGAACAAGGCAACTAAGGCGATGATGTCTTCAAAACAGTCGGGTTGTAGACGCTTGATCAAATCTTTCATGCCTCGCGATTCCAGCTGGAATACCGCGGTGGTTTCAGAATTTTGTAGAATTCGGAATGAGGCAGGGTCTGCTAAATCAATCGACTCAATTCTGACTGGCTCTTTTCCCTCTTTGGCTAAGCGAGGGTTTATCAAGCCAAGCGCCCAATCAATGATGGTCAGTGTACGTAAGCCTAAGAAGTCAAATTTTACTAGACCGGCGTATTCAACATCATTTTTATCAAATTGCGTTACTGGGAAATGGCCTTCCGCATCACAATAGATCGGTGCGAAATCAGTGATGGTGGTCGGTGAAATCACCACCCCACCGGCGTGCTTACCAGCATTTCGAGTACAACCTTCCAAAATACGGCACATGTCGATCAGTTCTTTGACTTCTTCATCGGCATTGTACAGTTCTGGTAACTGTGGTTCGGCTTCAAATGCTTTTGCCAGTGTCATTCCAGGATCTGGTGGCACTAATTTAGAAATGCGATCCACAAAGCCATAAGGATGCCCAAGGACACGGCCCACATCACGAATCACCGCTTTAGCTGCCATCGTACCAAAAGTAATGATTTGCGATACCGCATCACGACCATACATTTCGGCTACGTGATCAATGACTCGGTCACGCTTATCCATACAGAAGTCGATATCAAAATCGGGCATGGAGACACGTTCAGGGTTCAAGAATCGTTCGAACAGAAGGTCATATTCAAGAGGGTCTAGATCGGTGATTTTTAATGCATAGGCCACCAAAGAACCCGCACCAGAGCCACGTCCGGGGCCAACCGGAATATCATTATCTTTCGACCATTGGATAAATTCCATCACGATCAAGAAATAACCGGGGAATCCCATTTGGTTAATCACATCCAGCTCGATTTGAAGACGTTCATCGTACTCTGGTCGTTTTTCTTTACGAACGGTTTCATCTGGAAATAAAAACGCCAAGCGGTCTTCTAGGCCTTCTCGTGATTTTTTGATCAGATAATCTTCAATCGCCAAGCCTTCGGTAGGAAAGTTAGGTAAGAAATATTCGCCTAAACGTACCGTCACATTGCAACGTTTAGCAATTTCAACACTATTTTGTAGCGCTTCTGGAATGTCTTGGAAAAGTGCACACATTTCTTCTTCGGTACGAAGGTATTGCTGCGCGCTATAGTTTTTAGGCCGGCGAGGATCGTCTAAAGTGTAACCATCGTGAATGGCGACCCGAATTTCGTGAGCGTCAAATTGATCAGGGGTTAAGAAGACCACCTCATTGGTCGCCACAACGGGTAAGTCGTATTGCTCAGCAATATCGAGGGCAAAGTGCAAATACGTTTCTTCGTCAGCGCGCCCCGTACGCGTTAATTCAAGATAAAAATGATCGGCAAAATGAGTTTGATAAAATTCAATACAGTTTTCTAGCAACGCCTGGTTGCCTTTTAATAGTGCTCGGCCAATTTCGCCAACGCGCCCACCCGATAAAATGATGAGACCTTCTTTATGGTTGATCAGCCATTCTTTATCGATCACAGGTTGGTGTTGTACATGGCCACGTTGATACGCTTCTGAAATCAATAATGTCAGGTTTTTATAGCCCGCATTATCTTTAGCAAGAATAGTCAGCCGCGTCAGTTCATCGCCAAACTCTGGAGATTGCAATGTAAAGTCGGAACCAATGATGGGCTTCACTCCACAACCGTGCGCGGTACTATAAAATTTCACTAAGCCGCATAAGTTTGTAAAATCGGTCAATGCCATGGCAGGCATGCCTAATTCCGCCACTTTTTTTACCAAGGGTGGGACTTTGGCTAAGCCATCAACCATCGAATAGTCACTGTGAATACGAAGATGTACAAACTTTGGATCGGACATAGAGTTACTACATTTAAATTAATGGATTGAAAGTGTAAGGGTTAATTGAAAGCGCAACAATGACTTTCCAAGCGCTCTCAATAACAACCTCTTATCTTAGCGAACATTAGCGTCGAGAAGACCGAGCACTTTTTTCACTGGTTTATAGCTTTTACGGTATTGCTGCAACAATTCAGGCATTGAGTTGAGGTCATATTCTTCAATGGCGGCCATGTGTGCTTTAGTAGGATACCCATTATGTTTCGCAAAACCAAACATTGGATATTGAGCATCCAGCTGTTTCATTTCTTCATCACGAGCGACTTTAGCAATAATAGAAGCGGCACTGATTTCCGCAACTCGTAAATCCCCTTTCACCACTGCGGCACTCGCCATCGTCAGTTCAGGAACTCGGTTACCATCAATTAACACATAATCGGGCGTGACCGCTAAGCCTGCGACGGCTCTTTGCATGGCAACCATGGTCGCTTGCAGAATATTGAGTTCATCAATCTCCCACGCCTCACAACGCCCTAGTGACCATGCTAAAGCTTTTTCTTTAATTTCAGGTAATAAGGCCAGACGTTTTTTTTCACTCAATTTTTTTGAATCTGTTAACCCTGCAATTGGATTGTTAGGATCCAAAATAACCGCGGCGGTGACTACGGCTCCCACTAAGGGCCCTCGCCCCACCTCATCAACTCCAGCAATCAATGAAAAGCCAGCCGGGTATTCAAAATCTGGGTGTTCTACACTCATGATGTACTCTCTGATAACAATAAATTAGCATCAATTAGGTTTAAGACAGCCTTCGCCGCTTGGGTATCGGCATCTTTACGTATCCACTGATGCATTTCATGAAACGCCATTTGCATCTCCTTACCTTCATCGGTCATCAAGCGAGTCACTTCATTGGCTAAGTTTTCAGGAGTGCATTCTTCTTGTAAGAATTCCTTAACCAGCAGTTTATCCGCTAAAATATTGGGTAAGGACACATAAGCCGTTTTCAGCATCCGGCGAGCAATGAATGCACTCAATTCATTGACTTTATATCCCACCACCATAGGACGATTGACTAACATACACTCAAGCGCCACCGTTCCTGAAGCCAGCATAACAACATCCGAGGCCTCAATGACGGTTCGCGCCGTGCCATCACGCAATTCAAAATCCAGTTCTGGAGCGATGGTTTTCCAAGCATGCTCAAACTGTTCACGTCGTTTTTGATTAACTAACGCGACCACAAATCTGAGATCGGGGTTATTTTTGGCAAGTCGTTGGCAGGTTTGTAAAAAAGGTTCGCACAACATTTTTAATTCAGCATTACGGCTGCCAGGAAGCACTGCTAACCACGTTTTATCTTGCTCTAAATTTAATGCCTGACGAGCGGCGACTTTATCGGTTTCTAAAGGAATAGCATCGGCTAGGGTATGACCAATAAACTCACAAGGAACATTAAATTTATCGTAGAAAGCTTTTTCAAAGGGTAAGAATGCCAAGACGAGATTGGTCGCTTTTGCAATACCGTGAATACGATTTTGACGCCATGCCCACACTGATGGGCTCACATAATGGACGGTTTTAATTCCAGCTTGTTTTAATGCCAGTTCAACTCGTAAATTAAAATCAGGCGCATCAATGCCAATAAAGACATCTGGCGGGTTTTGTTTAAAATAATCAACAATCGATTTTTTGATTTTTAAAATGCGGAATAAGCGGCCTAATACCTCAACCAACCCCATCACCGACAATTCTTCCATATCAAACAATGATTCGCAGCCTTCAGCTATCATTTGTGGACCACCAATCCCCACAAACTCAGCATCAGGATGAACGGCTTTAATGGCTTTGATGAGTCCAGCACCTAAAGTATCACCAGACAACTCCCCGGCAACTACCCCAATTCTCAATCGACGTTTCATAGTTTTTCCTATTAACGAAATGCTAATAAAAAAAGGCCCAATAAATTAGGCCTCTTTACAACATATTGTTCATCCTAAATCAGGCATCTTTCGTTACAATTAACGAACAATCCCACGTTTAGAAGAATCAATAAAATCAACCATAGCTTGAACTGACTCAAATTGAGCCGCATCTTCTGCCATTTCTAATTTAGCTTCTTCGATGGTGTTTTTATTACGGTACAGTGATTTGTAAGCACGACGAATTGCATGGATTTCTTTTTTCTCGAAACCACGGCGCTTAAGGCCTTCGAAGTTTACACCATACGGCTTAGCGTGATTACCTTGCGCAATAACGAATGGAGGAACATCTTGAGCCACACCTGATGCGCCACCAACCATACTATGTTGGCCGATTTGACAAAATTGATGTACTGCCGACATACCGCCAATAATCGCAAAATCACGTACTGTCACGTGGCCTGCTAAAGTCGCGTTATTTGCAAGAATACAACGATTACCCACAACACAATCGTGCGCTACATGCACATTGATCATAAAGAGGTTATCACTACCTACTTGAGTGATGCCTTGGTCTTGCGTCGTACCACGGTGCATAGTAACACTTTCGCGGATAATATTTCGGTCACCAATGATCAATTTGGTTGGCTCACCTTTGTATTTCAAATCTTGGCAAGCTTCACCAATAGACGCAAATTGGAAAATTTTATTCTCTTTACCAATGACTGTTGGGCCTTTCACCACAACATGCGAATAAATTTCAGTCCCTTCGCCGATTTCAACATCCGAGCCAATGTAGCTAAAAGGACCAATTTTAACGTTAGCACCAATGGTAACGCCTTCTTCAATAACAGCAGAAGGATGGATTTGTGCGGTTTCATGAATCATAATGACGACCTTTTAGAATTCGCGACGAGCGCATTTTAATTCTGCAGAACACACAACAGCACCGTCTACTTTTGCGACACCATTGAATAAAGCAATACCACGACGGTCCTTGATAAACTCAACTTCAATAACCAGTTGATCACCCGGTACCACAGGTTTGCGGAATTTTGCATTATCGATACTAGCAAAGTAATACAATTCATTTTCAGCCGGTGCACCAAAAGATTTAAACGCTAATAAACCTGTTGCTTGTGCCATAGCTTCTAAAATTAATACCCCAGGTAAAATAGGAAGCTGAGGGAAATGACCAGTGAATTGAGGTTCATTGACCGATACGTTTTTCAGCGCTACAAGATACTTTTCTTCTTGGTAATCAGTCACACGATCAATCAATAGGAATGGGTAGCGATGAGGAAGAAGTTCGCGAATTTCCGTAATATCGAGTGTTTTCTTTTCTGTAGTCAAAATGTGTTTCCTATTAAAAATCGTCTCTACTTAACCAGATCATTGAGGTGATACCGATATAACATGGTCTGAATGCCAAATCAGTACAATGATACAATTATAAACACAAAAGACCTGCAAAGGCAGGTCTTTATCTGTGCTTAACCTGGTTATTCGTCAAACTTTTTTTCTAATGTTTTTAGACGTTTGTACATATCGTCAATTTTCAGGGTACGAGCAGCCGTTTTACGCCACTCTTTATTTGATTGTAGTGGGATCCCTGAAGAATAGATGCCCTTCTCACTGATACTGCGCATCACCATGCCCATACCCGTAATAGTAACACCATCGGCAATTTCAATATGGCCATTGATCACGGACGCGCCACCAATAATACAATATTTGCCAATTTTGACACTGCCAGCAACGGTCGTACAACCAGCCATCGCAGTGCCATAACCAATGTGTACGTTATGGGCAATCTGTAAGTGATTATCCAAAATAACATTATCTTCAATTACAGTATCGTCGATAGCACCACGGTCAATCGTCGTACAAGCACCAATCTCAACACGATTACCAATAATCACCGAACCCAGTTGAGGGATTTTCACCCACTCACCACGATTATTTGCATAGCCAAAGCCATCCGAACCAATCACGGTATTGGCTTGAATTAAACAAGATTCGCCGATACTGATTTCATGGTAAACCGTAACATTGGCCCACATTTTGGTGTTGGCGCCAATTTTGGTATTTTTACCAATAAAACAACCTGCGCCGATCACTACGTTGTCACCTAGCACAACACCTGATTCAATCACCGCATTGTGACCAATACAGACGCCTTGGCCTAAAGTCACATCATCGGCCACCGCAGCCGTCGCTTCAATGCGCTCAGCTGGCTCTGGCGTAGTATCTAAAGCTTGTGCAATCAGCGCAAACGCTAAATAAGGATCAGGAACGACGATCGCATTAGTGTGGCAAAACTCTAACTCGCTTGACTTAATTAAAATCGCACTCGCTTTGCATTGTTCTAAATGCTTACGATATTTAACATTGGTCAAAAACGTTATGTGGCCTTCTCCGGCTTTATCCATGGCAGCAATACCGGAAACGATAACCTCACCGTTTCCATGTAACTCGCCACCAGTAATCGTTGCTAATTCAGCAAGAGTCAATTTTGGCATGTTCAACTTCTATTATTTTAATTCTTTAATAATGGCATCTGTAAGATCAGAACTTGGTGTTGCGTACACTAAGGCTTGAGCATTTACAACCAGATCATAACCTTGAGCTTTGGCAACTTTATCGATTGCAGATTTAATTTGTGTATCGATTTTCTTCATTTCTTCTTGGCGAACTTTATTCATATCAGCTTGATAAGTCTTCGCTTTAACTTCTAACTTAGCTTGCATAGATTGAATATCAATTTTCGCGTTATCCACATCCGACGCAGACATTAACTGGCCATCACGCTTTAGCTTTTCAACTTTAGCATCAATTTGGCTTTTCAGTTTATCGAGTTCCGCTTTTTTATCTTTGCCTGATTTTTGTAGTTTTTTCTCTACCGCTTGCACTTGAGGCATAGTTTGAAAGATTTTCGCCGTATTCACATAACCGACTTTTTGTGCTGCTTGAGCTGCGGTAGCAGAAAGAGAAGCAGTTAATACAACTAGGCTAATACCAGCTACTTTAATCAATTTTTTCACAATCATTTCCTTACAAAAATCTAAAATTAGAAGGTTCGACCGATAGTAAAGGTAAAGAACTCTTCATCATCACCATCGTATATTTTAATCGGTTTCGCCAACGAGAAGACCAAAGGCCCCATCGGAGACATCCATTGCATCGCTACCCCATAGGAAGCACGATATTCCATCGGATCAGAGTAATCGTAATAATAATCACGGCCAGACATATTGGCGTCCATTTCACGATATTGGAACTCGGTATCCCATACACTGGCAAGGTCAACAAACACACTTGTACGTAATGAGCTTTGTAATTCTTCCGACGCAAATGGCGTTGGAACAATTAACTCAATACTCGCCAAGGCGGTGGCGTTACCACCCACAGATTCATCGGTTGCCACATAGTTCGGGTTATTACCTCCGTCACTACCACCTTCATCATACACCGCTTTTGGTCCCGCTGAGTTAGAGCCAAAACCACGTAATGACGAGAAGCCACCAGCATAATAGTTTTCATAAAATGGGAAGAGGTTGTCATTCCCTTTTGATGAACCATAACCATTACCGTAGCCTAAGCGCCCACGTAATAGTAGAGTAAAGTCCTCTTTCTTAGTCAGTGGAATATACTGCTTAGCATCATACTGGATTTTATAGTATGGAACGTCAGAGCCAGGTACGGTAATTTTAAAAGTAGTACGTTGGTAGTTACCCGCCGTTGGGAAATACCCTTTATTCAAATTGTTTCGAGTCCAAGACACGTTGACGTCAAAGTCATTAACGTTTAGCTCACCAGATTCCGAATCGTAGTTACCGGCTGCTGCTTGGGTTTGCAAGAAACTTTCGTTTTGCACATAAGGGTCAATATTAGAAATTTTATTGTGCGTATAGCCAACCCCTAACTCGATAAAGTTAAGTTCATTAATTGGGAAACCCCAAGTTAAACTGGTTCCATAACTTTGGTTGGTATAGTCAACAATACCTGCATCGGATGCTTCAAATTCATTATAGAAGACTTTGCCGCCTAAACTCACACCATCTAATGTCCAATAAGGGTCGCGATATTCTAAGCTGACATTTTTTTGATAATCGTTGGTCATCGCGCTGATGCCAATGCGATTCCCGGTGCCTAAGAAGTTATCTTGTTGCAAGCCCACTTGGAAACTGACGCCAGACTCGGTACCGTAACCAATACCAAAGTTGATGCTACCTGAGTTGGCTTCTTTAACGTTATAAACGATATCCACTTGGTCATCCGTGCCAGGAACACGTTGAGTTTGCACATCCACCGTTTCAAAATAGCCTAAACGGTTTAAACGTGCCTTACCGGTTTCAACCGATTTGGAGTTAAGCCAACCGCTTTCCATTTGACGCATTTCACGACGTAGTACTTCGTCTTTGGTGATGTTATTTCCGGTGAAGCGAATATCACGCACATACATGCGGTTACCTGGATCAACTTGAACAGTTAACATCACTTCTTTCGTTTCGTCATCAAACTCAGGAATGGTCTGTACTTTTGGATAAGCGTAACCCGACTCACCTAGAATCTTTTTAATGCCTTCTTCAAGACTGGTAACTAAAGAACCATTGTAGACGTCGCCAGTTTCAAACGGCACAAGCGCGCTAAAGGCCTCTTGCTTACCCACCAAGTCACCACGGAATTTAATTCCCTTAATGGTGTAAGGTTCACCTTCACTTAAATTCAAGGTGATATAGACACCCTTTTTATCAGGAGAGATGGATACTTGAGTCGATAGGACCTGGAACTTCAAATAACCGCGGTCGTAGTAATAACTGCGCAGCTTTTCAATATCACCCGCTAGAACTTGCTTTTGATATTTTTCATCGGCCATGAAGTTCCACCATGGAACATCTGCATTTAAGTCAAAACGAGACAATAACTGTTCATTAGTAAAGACTTTATTACCGATAAAGTTAATTTGTTGAATTTTTGCCGACACACCTTCGGTAAAGACAAATTTCAAGTCAGAACGATTACGAGGAAGCGGAGTGACAACCGCTTTAACGGTCGCATTATATTTACCGACACTGTAATAAAAATCCTCTAAGCCTTTTTCGATAGTACTGAGCTTAGTGCGATCTAACGCTTCACCTACTCGAATACCCGAGGCATCCAAGTTCTGTTGAAGTTGTTCATCTTTAATGGCTTTATTACCAGAGAAAGAAATATCCGCAATGGTTGGGCGTTCTTTGACTTCAATTAACAGAACATCGCCATCACGAAATACTTTTACATCTTCAAAGTTACCCGATGAATACAATGCTTGAATAATGGATGAAGCGTCTTGCTCATCAACCGTGTCACCCACACGAACAGGCATTTTTAATAATACTGCACCTAAAGCGACACGCTGCAGACCTTCAATTTTGATATCAGAGACCTCAAAAGAATCTGCGCGTGCAACCGTGCTCAACATAAGCAAGGTTGAAATCCATAAACGTTTGATCGCCATAAAATTTATTATTAATCCTTTATACTTCTAGGCCTTGTTAGGCCACTACTGGCACTACAGGCGAGCAAAATCATTGAAAATTGCAATTAGCATTAGAGAAAATATTGCTGCACTACCGATACGATATCCCATTTCTTGTACTTTTTCAGGAACAGGACGACGAATCACAGCTTCTATTGCGAAAAATAACAAATGCCCACCATCAAGTACAGGTAAAGGCATCAAGTTTATGATTCCCAAGTTAACGCTAATCAATGCAAGAAAGCCTAAAAAGTACACCAAGCCATAATCTGCCGTTGTACCCGCCCCTTTTGCAATGGTAATTGGCCCACTTAAATTTTTAATACCCACATCGCCAGTGAATAGTTTTTTGACCATTGTAAGAGTTAAATCAATGATTTGCCCAGTTTTTTCTATTGCTTTAGGTATTGAAGCAAAGACGCTGTATTTTTGGTCAATCAAATACGACTCAGGCCACTGACCAATGGTTGGGGCAACGCCTGCAAAACCAATTCTTTCACCATTTTTCAATTGTTTACTAGAAGGTGTTAAAACCAAGGTAACGAATTGGTTATTACGTTCCACCTCAACATTTAATGCAGTATCTGGGTTGGCTGTCACTTGTTCAACAAATTGCTCCCAACTACTGATCGTCTTACCATTAACCGACACAATCGTATCACCGACTAACAATCCTGCTTGCTCGGCAGCACTGTCTTTGGTGATCGCCGTCAAAGTTGGTGTCACTTGTGGGCGATAAGGTTTAAAACCAAGAGTAGTAATCGCAGAATCAACTTCTGGATCAAAATTCCAATCTTGAGTATTTAATGTGATGATTCGCTCACGACCGATCTCTTCCGGTGACGTGACCTTTAAGATAATCTGGTCATCACCGATATGAGAGACCAGCGCCATATTCACTGAATCCCAATCAGGGGTTTCGATGCCTGAAATCTCTTTAAGTTCCATCCCATCTTGAATTCCTGCTTGAGCAACGATGGAATTGGGCACCACATCACCAATCACCGGCTTAACCGATGGAACGCCGATCATAAACACTAGCCAATAAGCGAACACCGCAAACAAAAAGTTAAACACCGGTCCGGCCGCAACAATAGCGCTGCGACGCCATAAGCTTTTATGGTCAAAGGCAAGGTGTTTTTCATGTTCTGGTACATCATCTACTCGAGAATCGAGCATTTTGACAAAGCCGCCCATCGGGATCATTGAAATGGAATATTCCACCCCATCTTTCCCTTTACGACTCCATAAAGATTTACCGAAGCCGATAGAAAATTTTTCAACTTTTACACCACAACGTCTCGCGACCCAGAAATGGCCAAATTCATGTATGGCGACTAAAATAGCAATGGCTACAATAAATGAAGCGAAATTCCATAAGATGCCAGTCATTAAGTACGCTCTACTCAGGTTTTAATGGATTGATAATGGAGTTACACAAATATTCAGTTGCGTAAACTCGGGCTATTCTATCGAGCTCAAGTAAGCTTTCCAAACTGTCGGTTTGCAGGGTCGAGAAAGCACACACTTTATTCATGACCTCTTCATTGACTCGAACAATATCAGTAAATTTTAGCTTACGATCTAAAAATGCAGCGACCGAGATCTCATTAGCCGCATTAATTGCCGTTGTGGCGTGTTGACCGGTATAACAAGCATCAATCGCCAATTGTAAACATGGGTAACGAGCCATATCTGGTGCTAAAAAGGTCAATTCATTTAGCTGTGTAAAATCCAACGGCTTGACCCCTGACGGAATCCTATGTGGATAAGACATTGATAACGCGATCGGTGTTTGCATATCCGGCTCACCCATCTGCGCTAGGACAGAGCCATCGTTATATTGCACCATTGAGTGAATGACTGATTGAGGATGAATCAGTACTTTTAACTGTTCTTGTTTGGCGTTAAATAACCATTTGGCTTCAATAAACTCTAAACCTTTATTCATCATAGTGGCAGAATCTACTGAAATTTTTGGTCCCATTGACCAATTAGGATGTGCGATCGCCATCTCTGGGGTAACCGCATCAAGAGTATTAATGTCACTATAACGGAAAGGCCCGCCTGATCCGGTTAACAAAATCGAATGCACGCCACCTTCTTCTAAGTCACAATAACCTAATTGGGTTTGCATCGACTGAGAAAGGCATTGGAAAATGGCATTATGCTCACTATCAACCGGCAAAATTTGAGCGCCATATTGCTTCGCCGCATCAATAAAAAATTGGCCAGACATCACTAAGGACTCTTTGTTCGCCAATAAAATGCGTTTACCTGCCTTCACCGCTGCCATGGTGGGTAATAGGCCTGGAGAGCCTACAATTGCAGCCATCACCATATCTACTTCCGGCGCAGAAGAGATCTCACATAAACCGTCAACACCTGCAACCACTCGGGTCATACTGCCCGCTTGTGCCAATTGTCTTTCTAATGCTAATGCAGCCGACTCATCGGCCATTGCAGCGTATTCTGGTTGCCATTTAAGGCACAGCGCCAACATCTTATCGACATTAGTGCCTGCCGCTAAAGCATAAACGGAAAATTGTTGCGGATTATGGGCTATCACCGATAGGGTACTTGCCCCTATTGAGCCAGTTGCCCCTAAAATCGTTATCTTTTGCATTAAAATTCAACCACTAGAGATAAAGCATCTAAACGATATTGCTTATTGGAGATTGCTTATTGGCAAACTGCTACTGAAAGAGAAAGTACAACAAGGCAAAAACAGGAAATGCAGCCATTAAGCTATCAATACGGTCCAACACACCACCGTGCCCAGGAATAATATTACTGCTGTCTTTTATATTGGAGACACGCTTTAGCATACTCTCAACTAAATCACCTAATACTGAAATCACCACCGTAACAAAGGTCGTAAAGAGCATCACAGGTATACTGCTAAAGTGAATAGACAATAATGATGAAGCAAACCAACCAACAACCATGGCTAACACTACACCACCAAATAATCCTTCTAAAGTTTTATTTGGGCTCACGTTAGGGGCCATTTTATGTTTACCAAAGGTTTTCCCCGAGAAGTAAGCACCAGTATCGGCCGCCCAAACTAATAAACAAACAAACATAACCAGTTTAGCGCCATGATATGGCAAAGAGGCGTAATCTTCTGCACGCAGCAAAAAGACGCTCCAGATAAAAGGAATGAGTGAGAGCATACCAAAGCTATGGCGTAACCATTTTTTATCTTGCCAAAGCACCATACTTTTAGGATAGGTTAAGGCTAAACCACTGGCGATAACCCACCACACGGAGCCGGCGATCAACACCCAAACATGAGACTCTGTGACTTGTGACAAACTGGCAGTATCAAAAGGAAGGGCCACAAAACTCGCAGCGACGACCATCAAAGAAGGGATTAAGCTAAGCACACGGGATTTAGGCTCGACAAACTGTGTCCACTCCCAAAAACCAATCAAAGCAACTGCGGTCAAGGCCACAATAAAGAAGGGAATTGAAAGCTCAAACACTCCCCATAAAACAAGAGGAGCTAAAATTAGGGCTGTAATTATTCTTTGTTTCAAACTTTCGTCCTTTATTCTTTTATCATCAACGCTTGTAATTGCTCACTGGTGCAGCCAAAGCGTCTTTCGCGATTGATAAACCAAGATATCGCCTCGAGTAACGCTTGCTCATTAAATTCAGGCCAACAAAGGTCCGTAAAATACAATTCTGCGTACGCCATTTGCCAAAGCATAAAGTTGCTGATGCGTCGTTCACCACTGGTACGGATCATGAGATCCACATCTGGCAGCTCCGACATAGATAGATGCTGAGAAATCATCGATTCTGAAATCTCATCGGGATGTAATTGACCCGCCGCCACATTGTTCGCAATGGATTTAACCGCTTCGGTAATATCCCATTTACCACCATAGTTTGCCGCGATATTAATCACTGTCCCGGTATTATGCTGGGTTAACTCTTCAGCAGCGGCAATTTTTTTCTGTAACCCTTCACTAAAGCGAGTTTTATCACCAATAATCTGCAAACGGAGATTATTTTTATGTAATTTTTTGACTTCACGAGTCAGCACCGTCATGAACAAGTCCATTAATACACGAACTTCTTCTTCTGGGCGTTTCCAATTTTCACTACTAAATGCAAATAAAGTAATGGCTTTGATTCTCAAGCGACTGGCAGTGGCAATCGTTTCACGTACGGCTTTGACCGCTTGTCGGTGACCATAAATGCGAGGTTTACCTTGGCGTTTTGCCCAGCGACCATTTCCATCCATAATGACGGCAATATGTTGAGGCAATAAATCCGGTGAGAATTGAAAGTCAGACATTATTTTATTCATACTTGTAGGCGGGGCTGCATAAAAAAGGCGCCATACTGCATCGCACAGCGCCTCTAGCAACAAATGAGGTAGATTACACTTCCATCAGTTCTTTTTCTTTCACTGCAAGTAGCTCATCAACATTTTTGATAGCAGCATCAGTGATTTTTTGAATTTCATCTTGCGCTTTACGATCTTCATCTTCAGAGATTTCTTTATCTTTTAATAGCGCTTTAAAATCGGCATTAGCATCACGACGAATGTTACGAATCGCAACTCGACCGCCTTCAGCTTCGCTGCGTACGATTTTAACTAGGTCTTTACGACGCTCTTCGGTTAACGGTGGAAGTGGAACACGAATAACCGTACCGGCAGACATTGGGTTTAAACCTAAGTCTGATTTCATAATGGCTTTTTCAACTGCAGGAGTCAGCTCTTTATCAAAAACAGTAATAGCTAATGTACGTGCATCTTCAGCAATGATGTTAGCCACTTGGTTTAATGGCGTTGGTGCTCCGTAATACTCTACAGAGATGTTTTGTAGAATACTTGGGTGCGCACGTCCTGTACGGATTTTTGAAAGGTTATTTTTAAGAGCTTCAACACTCTTTGCCATGCGCTGTTGAGCGTCTTGTTTAATTTCGTTAATCACGATATCACCTTGTTATTTGTCATGTTGCGAAAGAGTGAAAGTCATTTTCACTCTCGCGATATAAGTTATTTATTCAGACAAGTCGCTGATTAGTGTGCCTTCTTGCTCACCCATTACCACACGGCGTAATGCACCTGGTTTATTCATATTGAATACACGAATCGGCATTTTGTGGTCACGAGCCAAAGTAAAGGCGGCTAAGTCCATCACTTTTAATTCTTTTTCAAGGACACTGTTGTAACTCAGTTTATCACACAAAACCGCGTCTGGGTTAGCAACTGGATCAGCTGTATAAACACCATCCACTTTGGTCGCTTTTAATACAACATCTGCTTCAATTTCAATACCACGAAGACAAGCGGCTGAATCAGTCGTAAAGAATGGGTTACCCGTACCGGCAGAGAAAATGACTACACGGCCTTGACGTAATTGACTAATGGCATCAGCCCAATTGTAATCGTCACACACACCTTTTAACTGAATGGCAGACATTACACGAGCATTAACGTAAGCACGATGCAGCGCATCACGCATTGCTAAGCCATTCATAACGGTCGCAAGCATACCCATGTGATCACCAACCACACGGTTCATGCCCGCTTCTGCAAGGCCAGCACCACGGAATAAGTTACCACCACCGATCACAACACCAACTTGCACGCCTAGCTCAACAAGTTCTTTCACTTCTTGTGCCATACGGTCCAATATCGTTGGATCGATACCAAAACCTTCTTCACCTTGTAGAGCTTCACCACTTAGTTTGAGCAAAATACGTTGATATGCTGGCTTAGGATTCGTAGTCATGGAGTTTACCTTTCAATGTATGGTTGATTAACGGTTATAAATGAATAGGTTAGAGTACCTAGTACCTAGTACCTAGTACCTAGTACCTAGTACCTAGTACCTAGTACCTAGTACCTAGAGGCATGAATTACCGTACTCATTTATAACAATTAACATTTTAATTTATTTAGCTAAATATAACGTATTAATAGAACGCTTTTCCTAGAAACTAGGGACTAGAAACCTAGGGACTTTTCCTCACAAAAAGACCGCAGCACAGCCACGGTCTTTTAAGACTAACAGCTCAAATAGGGATTAGCCTTTTTGTGCTGCAGCAACTTCTTCAGCGAAGCTCATTTCTTCTTTCTTCTCGATACCTTCGCCTACTTCTAGACGAACGAATGTAGAAACAGAAGCGCCTTTTTCTTTCAGCATTTCGCCAACAGATTTCTTAGGCTCCATGATGAACGCTTGACCAGTTAAAGATACTTCGCCAGTGAATTTCTTCATGCGACCTTCAACCATTTTCTCAGCGATTTCTTTTGGCTTGCCTTCGTTCATTGCAATTTCAACTTGAACTTCACGCTCTTTAGCAACAACATCAGCTGGTACGTCAGCTGGAGTTACGTATTCTGGACGAGAAGCAGCAACGTGCATTGCAACGTGTTTTAGAGTTTCAGCATCGCCTTCACCCGCTACAACAACACCAATTTTCTCACCGTGACGGTAAGAAGCTAGTGCAGCACCTTCAACGTATTGAACGCGACGGATATTGATGTTTTCACCAATTTTAGCAACTAGAGCTACGCGAACGTCTTCAAATTGTGCTTGTAGTTCTTCAACTGTCGCTTTAGATGCTAGAGCTGCAGCTGCAACTTCGTTAGCAAATGAAGTGAAGTTAGAGTCTTTAGCAACGAAGTCAGTTTGGCAGTTAACTTCTAGAAGAACAGCTGAACCGTTTTCTTCTTGAATGATGATTGCGCCTTCAGCGGCTACGTTACCTGCTTTTTTAGCAGCTTTAGCAGCACCAGATTTACGCATGTTTTCAATTGCTAGTTCGATGTCAGCGTTTGCTTCAACAAGCGCTTTTTTACATTCCATCATGCCTGCGCCAGTACGCTCACGCAGTTCTTTAACTAGGGCAGCAGTTACGGTTGCCATGGTTTAATCCTCTGTTGATTCCAAAAAGGGTAAAAAACAGGGGCCAGCCTAATTTAAAGCATGGCCCCTATTAGTAACGATAGCTCAGTCTCACTACTCAATGATGACAGCAAGACTGAGTGACTAGGAGCTACGATATTAAGCTTCTTCTACGAAACCGTCTTTATCAGCAACTTCAGCTACGTCTTTGTTACGACCTTCAGTTACAGCTTGTGCTGCAGCGTTTAGGTATAGTTGTACCGCACGGATTGCATCGTCGTTACCAGGGATAACGAAATCTACGCCATCTGGGTCAGAGTTTGTATCAACAACAGCAAATACTGGGATACCTAGGTTGTTAGCTTCTTTAACAGCGATGTGTTCGTGATCAGCATCGATTACGAATAGAGCGTCAGGTAGGCCACCCATGTTTTTGATACCACCAAGAGATTTCTCTAGCTTCTCCATTTCACGAGTACGCATTAGAGCTTCTTTCTTAGTTAGTTTTTCAAAAGTGCCATCTTGAGCTTGTGCTTCAAATTCTTTAAGACGCTTGATTGATTGACGAACTGTTTTGTAGTTAGTCAACATACCGCCTAACCAGCGGTTGTTTACGTAGAACTGGTTGCTGTTGATTGCAGCTTCTTTTACTGATTCAGAAGCAGCACGCTTAGTACCTACGAAAAGTACTTTACCTTTACGCTCACCGATTTTGCCTAGCTCAGCTAGTGCTTCGTTGAACATAGGAACTGTTTTTTCTAAGTTGATGATATGAACTTTGTTACGAGCGCCAAAGATGAATGGCTTCATTTTTGGGTTCCAGTAACGAGTTTGGTGACCGAAGTGAACACCAGCTTTAAGCATATCGCGCATTGATACAGTTGCCATTATATAATCCTCTATATGGGGTTAGGCCTCCACATCCCCCATGATACCGACTCTTTGGCTATCAATTAGCCTAAAAGAGCACCCCGGATCACGTGTCGGAATGTGTGTGATTTAAGAAATAAGTATGTGAAAGCCACACTACCTCGTCGAATAATGAAGAAAGTAGTTGCGATTTTCGGTGCGCTTTATACCACAAAAGTAACTAAAAACACCAGAAAAACCGTTGTATTTAGCATGACAATTTATCTCAATGACCAGTTAATTCCGTCTAAAAACCAGATTTATGCGCTCAAAAACGGATTTCAATTGCGATTAAGACTCACTGTCAATACACTAGACGTAACAGAAAAAACGGATACACATTATGTCGATTAAAATCAACACCGCCGAAGAAATAGAAAAAATGCGCGCCGCCTGTAAGCTTGCAGCGAGCGTCTTAGAGATGATTGAACCCCACATTAAAGAAGGGGTAACAACCGAAGAACTTAACCAAATTTGCCATGATTATGCTTTAGAAAGAGGGGCTTACTCTGCTCCACTCGATTATCACGGCTATCCAAAATCGATTTGTACTTCGATCAACCATATCGTTTGTCATGGCATTCCTGCCAGTCAAGATGAAGTGGGCAGTAACGGCCAACTTAAACCTGCTGTGTTAAAAAATGGCGATATTGTCAACCTAGACATCACAGTGATCATTCCTAATGATCCTGATGCTGATTTAAGCGTTCGTCCAGAAGGCTATTACGGTGATACCTCTAAAATGTTTTTAGTGGGTGATGTTGCACCTGCCGATAAGCGCTTATGTATGGTTACTCAAGAAGCATTGTATGTCGGTATGCGCAAAGTGAAACCAGGTGCCACTATTGGTGACATTGGTAGTGCCATTGAAAAGTACATTAAAGACAACAACAAGAAGAACCCTCGTAATAAGTTTTCAATTGTTCGCGATTTTTGTGGTCATGGTATCAGTGATGAATTCCACTCTGAGCCACAAGTGGTGCATTACAAAAACACCGACCGTCGTGTGATGAAAGAAGGTATGATCTTCACCATTGAGCCGATGATCAACGCTGGAAAATTTGGCGTGACTGTTGATGCACAAGACGATTGGACTGTTTACACCGGTGACGGTAAGAACTCAGCTCAATACGAGCACACCATTTTAGTCACTAAAAATGGTTGTGAAGTTCTTACTCTGCGTGCAGAGGAGTCCATTCCTCGTTTAATGAACAATAACTAATACCCGAAGCTCGAAGCTCGAAGCTCGAAGCTCGAAGCTCGAAGCTCGAAGCTCGACAATAAAGCCTTTATCCTCCAAAGATAAAGGCTTTTTTATTGGTTTTTAAACTCTTGAACAGGTACTATCTAAACCAGTGTTATCTGTTGCAAGGACTGCATCTATGTCGTTTCAATCCCCCGTTTCTCTCGAGGATCAACCGTTGTCATCAATGGCGCTTAAAAGCCAACTTGAACTGTTTTCGGAATATCAAAAAGACGCGTTTCTCAATCAAAAACAACCCGTCCAAGACCTTGTCTATGAACGCTCAGCTTATATGGATACAATGCTCAGCCGTTTATGGGAATCCTTCGGGTTTAACCAAGTCGCATCTTTAAGCCTGATTGCCGTCGGCGGTTATGGACGCTCTGAGCTGCATCCCCTCTCAGATATTGATATTCTCATTCTCTCACAACGAAAAATCCCTGATGACGTCAACAAAAAGATCAGCGAATTTATTACTCTGCTATGGGATTTACATTTAGAAGTAGGCCAAAGTGTCCGTACATTAAAAGAATGCATACAAGTTGGGAAAGACGACCTCACCGTTGCGACAAACTTGCAAGAAGCTCGTTTTTTATGTGGCTGCGAAACCACTTATGATGAACTGATTACTCGCATAACCGATCAAAAATTTTGGCCAAGCGATGTATTTTATAATGCTAAGTTAGAAGAACAACGTGAGCGTCATGCTCGCTATCATGACACTACCTACAACTTAGAACCCGACATTAAATCCAGCCCAGGCGGTTTACGTGATATTCACACCTTAAGTTGGGTGGCCCGCCGTCACTTTGGCGCAACCTCACTTCGAGAAATGAGCTATGCGGGCTTTTTAACCGATGCTGAATATCGAGAACTGTTGGAATGCCAAAACTTTTTGTGGCGTGTGCGTTTTGCCTTACACATCGAGCTCAAGCGCTACGACAATCGACTGACCTTCAACTATCAAGCCAAAGTGGCAGAAAATCTCGGGTTCGTTGGGGAAGGTAACCGCCCTATCGAAATGATGATGAAAGAGTTTTACCGCACTCTACGTCGCGTCGCTGAGCTCAATAAAATGTTACTCAAACTGTTTGATCAAGCCATTATCAACAAAGGGCAATTACAGGAAGCCAAAATCATTTCCGATGATTTTCAGCGTCGTGGCTCGTTAATTGAAGCGAGAAAACCTGCGTTATTTCAAGCGCGCCCTGAAACCATCTTAGATATGTTTTTGCATATTGCCAATGACTCGACCATCGATGGCGTCAGCCCTGCCACGTTACGCCAATTACGTACCGCAAGACGTCGCTTAAATCGCTTTTTGCATACCATCCCAGCCGCACGTGAAAAATTTATGGCGTTAGTCAATCACCCCAACTCATTACATAAAGCCTTTGGTTTAATGCATAAACTGGGAGTATTAGCAGCTTACTTGCCACAATGGAGTCAAATCGTAGGACAGATGCAATTTGATTTGTTCCATGTTTATACCGTCGATGAGCACAGCATGCGAGTGCTCGAACACATACATATTTTCAGTAATATTGATAACCATGAGCGCCACCCCATTTGTTGCGAAGTTTATCCTCGCATTCAAAAAAAGAACTTATTGATACTTGCTGCTATTTTCCATGATATTGGTAAAGGTCGAGGCGGCGATCACTCTGAAATAGGAGCGGTCGAAGCGTATGATTTTTGCATCGAACACAACTTATCCAAACCGGAAGCCAAGCTGGTTTCTTGGCTGGTGCAAAATCACCTGCTGATGTCGGTAACAGCACAACGCCGTGATATTTATGATCCCGATGTCATTACCGAGTTTGCTAAAAAGGTCCGCGATGAAGAGTACCTCGAGAATCTAGTTTGCTTAACGGTTGCAGATATTTGTGCCACCAACCCAGAATTATGGAATAGCTGGAAACGAACCTTATTAGCCGAGCTCTTTTATTCCACGCAACGAGCCTTACGCCGTGGCCTAGAAAACCCGGTCGATTTACGTGACAAAATTCGTCACAACCAACACATGGCTTCTGCAATGCTCCGCAAAGAGAACTTCACTCCTCGTGAGATCGAAGTATTATGGCAACGCTTTAAAGCCGATTATTTTCTGCGTCATACCCCAAAACAAATCGCTTGGCATAGTGAGCACCTACTTACCCATCCAATCGATCAACCTTTAGTGTTAATCAGTAAAAATGCCACCCGAGGCGGAACCGAAGTCTTTATTTACGCCAAAGATAAAGCCAGCTTATTTGCCACCATGGCCGCCGAATTAGACCGACGTAATCTGAGTATTCACGATGCGCAAATTATGACTAGTAAAGATGGTTATGCACTCGATACCTTCATGGTACTGGACCAAAATGGCGAACCCATTGATGACATGCGCCATGAACAAATCCAACAATATTTGACTAATGTGTTAAATAACACCATTTCGGCCAATACCCGTTCACGCCGCATTCCAAATAAACTCAAGCATTTTCATGTCAAAACACGCGTTGATTTTATTCCGACTCGGACAGGAAAACGCAGCCTCATGGAGCTGGTCGCACTGGATACTCCTGGGTTACTGGCCACTATCGGCCAAGTATTTGCTAACCAAGGAGTGAATTTACATGGTGCTAAAATCACTACCATTGGCGAACGTGCTGAAGATTTATTCATTCTAACCTCACCCAGCGGCGGACGCCTTGAACCTGAAGTTGAAGAAAGCTTAAAGCTGGAATTAGCCGAGGCCATTCAAGCCTTATCACCACATTAAGGGTGTTTTTGTTATGGACAACAAAACTGTCGCTATACTTGATGAGAGGCAGTTTGCTGTTTCGCTGTGATCATTTTTCGATTGAGAGGTTTATAATTTATGCATCCAAATTTAACCCAGCTTGGTATTCCCGATACTTCCCTCATTTCACGTTACACCTTGCGCCAAGAAGCCCAAGTTGATGTTTTGAAAATTTACTTTCATAAACAAAAAGGGGAATTGTTTGCCAAGAGCCTCAAGTTTAAGTACCCAAGACAACGTAAAAATATTCGCATCAATAATCAATCTGGTCAGTACAAAGAAACCACCGAGATCAGCCCAAGCCTAACTCAAGTCATGACAGAGCTAAATCAAATTACTCAACATAAAGAGTTAAGCCCTGCTGATGTTAAACATAAAATCCTAAGCGATTTACGCCATTTAGAAAGAGTCGTCGCTGGCAAGATTGCTGAAATTGAAGCGGATTTAGAAAAGCTGAAATAAGAGCCGAGAGCCGAGAGCCGAGAGCCGAGAGCCGAGAGCCGAGAGCCGAGAGCCGAGAGCCGAGAGCCGAGAGCCGAGAGCCGAGAGCCGAGAGCCGAGAGCCGAGAGCCGAGAGCCGAGAGCCGAGAGCCGAGAGCCGAGAGCCGAGAGCCGAGAGCCGAGAGCCGAGAGCCGAGAGCCGAGAGCCGAGAGCCGAGAGCCGAGAGCCGAGAGCCGAGAGCCGAGAGCCGAGAATTTTTGAGTGCTGCTTTACTGGTGTCAAGCGTTCTTTTCGGCTCCCGAGCGTAGCGTACCCGTAACTCGAATGACGTTATTCCGTACATAGGCCTAAGCGAAGAAGATACAAAATATCCTACAACCTTTTGAAACTCCAATGGCTGTCGGAGATCCTGAACCGCGCTCCTACGTCGCTTTTCAGGATGACGGCTTTAAATTACAACACATACAAGCTTAAGCCATTCTTGCTAAAAAACGAAAAGTGAAATGGCTAGATTCAAGTCACGAAACCGCTGTTCGGCTCCCAAGCGCAGCGTACCCGTAACTCGAATGACGTTATTCCGTACATAGGCCTAAGCGAAGAAGATACAAAATATCCTACAACCTTTTGAAACTCCAATGGCTGTCGGAGATCCTGAACCGCGCTCCTACGTCGCTTTTCAGGATGACGGCTTTAAATTACAGCACATACAAGCTTAAGCCATTCTTGCTAAAAAACGAAAAGTGAAATGGCTAGATTCAAGTTACGAAACCGCTGTTCGGCTCCCGAGCGCAGCGTACCCGTAACTCGCCCCCGTGTCTTCCGAGCAACACGCACTCGCTAGCCGAAACAACCACTCCAACCAAACTCTTCAACAAGCTTTAGCCACACCTCATCAAGCCCAGCCTTTATAACTACCGGCGCTTGTGTAAATGGGTGATTAAATTCCAATTGACTGGCATGCAACATTAAACGTTGCGCCTGATACACTTCTCGAAAAAGACGATTTTGCTTGCCATCACCGTGTGAAGTATCTCCAATGATGGGGTGACGTAGGTGCGCCATATGACGACGTAGTTGATGTTTACGCCCGGTTAATGGCTGCATTTCAACCAAACAAAAACGGCTTGTTGGAAAACGACCTGTAGAATGGGGGACTTCCACTTTCGCTAACGGTTGATAATCCGTAATCGCAGACTGGGCTTCCACCTCTTTTGAGGCAAATTTATCCGCGATTTTATCTTGCTCTTTTTTCAACGGATAATCTAAACGCTCTCCCGTTTCAATCCAACCTCGAACGATCGCATGATAGGTTTTCACAAACTGATGTTCTGCAAACATTGGCGCGGTTTTCGAGGCAATATCACTGGATAAGGCAAACAGCAGCACCCCTGACGTAGGGCGGTCTAAGCGATGTAAGGGAAAAACGTGCTGACCAATTTGATCGCGCAAGGTTTGCATAACAAATTGTGTTTCATGTCGATCTAACCATGAACGGTGCACCAACATACCCGCAGGCTTATTCACCGCAACAAAATAATCGTCACGATAAATAATCTCTAATTCAACCGGCTCTGGGGCTATTTTTTCTAGAGCTATCGTTTCTAGCTGCGCCTTGTCAGAGGTTGTCTGTTCACCGCGCTCTATCTGTTTACCTGTGTCTATCTGTTTACCAGTGTCGGTCTGCTCACCGATATTGTGGATTGGCTCATTGGTGTGGTTAAATTCTGTTGTGCTCATCGTACCGTTTCATCTAGTTGTTGCAAAATGGAGAGGATCGTCTCTAAGTGAGGATGACTCGCCATCGATTCTTCAAAATAAGGACTGATCTCAAAACCAATCGGCACTTGCGATTCAGATTGGATCAATTCACGCATTTTAGGAATAAAGATCCATTGCAACCACTGTGTCGGTTCGAGCGTATCAACCGCAAAAGGTTGTGTACTTTGTAGCGCCGCTTCACTCGGGGGTATCGACTCCCACAATGATAATTGAATCAATTGATCTTCAAGCTGTTCAATCACATCTAATAATGCAGTGTAATCACTCATTTTATGATATCTCCCTTGATATTTGCCGCATAAGATACCATTTGATATCCAATCACGGCGATCTAATTTATCATTGCTACTTAATTTTACCTGCTTGAATGAACTTGGAATATTCTATGAATGCAATTTGCAACCTAAGCCAATTACTCGAACAAAGTCAGTGCCAATATAAAATTTTCGACTTAGGAAGACGTATTCAATCGATTGATAATAAAGAATTCAAACAGGTTGAGCGGGGTGAAAAGCCCTACCCTTATCCTTTGCAACGCTATGCGCATTTAGCCGTCACCTATTGGAATCATAGTCAACAGCCGTGGATTTGGTTCTTAAAATTCCCATTGGATGAACGAGGGCTGCTCAATCAAACCGACATTGGCAATTTCTTAAAATACGTCACTGAAGCCATGGGAGCACACCTAAGCCAAGAGTTAAGCGAAGAGCAACAACAGCACCTTGCCAATAATCCTTACACGTTCAAGCCAAATGACGACAAAATGGCGCTATTTCATAGCCTGATTCGCGCCGAGCTGTCACTGCCAACCAGCCAATATTATGAGCATGCTCAACATTACTTTAGTGGCCAATTAGGTTGGAATAACTGGCAAACCGTCGGGCTACAAGGCATCACTGATATGGTCAGTCGCTTAGATAGTGAACAAAATGGCGTACTCATTCGTAAAGCCCTCCCCCACCTGACAGCGACCACTACTCAACCGGCCTTGTATGCGCTACTCGGTGCTTTAGAACATGTCTCCTTGCCCAATAAACTGGCGCAACGCTTATTTGAGCTAGCTCAGCAAGAATGCCAAGCATCACAGCCGGATCTTTTTTTAATTTCAGCTTATGTTCGCGCACTTTCTGGGGCTCATTCGGACTATTTACAACCATTATTAGAAAGCATTTTCGCGCAAGCTGAATTAAGTCATAGTGAAATATTAATCGCCATAGCTGGTCGTTGTTGGGCCCAATTAAATACCGAAGCTCGCGCCGGTAAATTCTTATTACGCTTGGCACAAACCAACAACCAAACCTTGTTCAATCAATTATTTGCCGATTTAGTCATGATCCCCGAACTGCGTTTTACTTTTTTACCACTATTAAGCCATACTCCAAGTCCAGAACTGGCCAATGCGCTATATGCTTTGCAACAACAAACCAAAGCACGTTAACCGACAACAAAGAGCATGTAACAATGATAACGGACCTATTGATGATCCTTTTAGTGGTTTTGATCGCGTTTCTGTTTTGGCAACAACGCAGACAATCGGAGATCGCACATCACGCCATTAAACGTCATTGTGATCAATTAGATCTACAAGTACTGTCTGTTTCCTTGTTGCGTTATCAATTTCGCTTACCCGATGGACGCCTGTGTTTTCACTCACTCTATCAATTTGAATTTTCAGCCCGCGGCGATGATTATTATCAAGGGCGAATGATCATGATCGGTTTCAAAGCGGCGAAGTTTATGCTGCCACCTTATCGCCTAGTGGATAACGATTTTTAAAGGATGATCCCATGCAAACTCAGAATGTCACCGAAGAGCTACACCGCGTTTTAACCTCAATCAGTGCTGAAGGTAAAGAACCCACTGTCGCACTGATCAAAGCCCGATTATCCATTCCGGTTCCCATGCCAGCAATTATTACCACATTAAAATCATGGAAAACCTCCAATAACGTGCCTAAGGTCGAAGTTGCCGTCCCACAAACGGCACACTCTGTCGAAGAACGAATCGCTCAACTCGAAGCGCAAGTTCAAGCCTTAACCGCACGTTTAGAACAATTAGAAAGGAAATAATATGAAAATTTGGGTTGATGCCGATGCCTGTCCAAAGACCATCCGTGAAACCATTTGTCGCGCGGCTGAACGCACCGGCATCACAACCACCTTCATTGCCAATCACTTAGTCCCGGTGCCGAAACGTAATAATATTCATAGTGTGCAAGTCGAAAGTGGTTTTGATATTGCTGATAATGAAATTGTGCGCCGTGTGGAAAGCGGGGATCTGGTGATCACCTCAGACATTCCACTGGCCGATGAAGTGATCACCAAAGGTGGCCAAGCGCTCAGCTCACGTGGCGAGCTTTATACTAAAGACACCATAAAAGCACGTTTAAACATCCGTGATTTTATGGATACTATGCGCTCTAGCGGCCTACAAAGTGGTGGCCCAGCGCCTTTATCGCAAACCGATAAACGTGAATTTGCAAATCATTTGGATCGAATTTTAGCCAGAAGAGGCAACTAGGTTACTCGTCCCTAATAACTAGCCACTAGCCACTAGCCACTATTTTAAAAAATCCCACGACAAATTCGACACAATTCGGCATTCATCACATTTGAAATGAAAAATGTCATGCAGGGGTTCCGCCAACTTCCATTCCCCACCGCAGCGTGGGCATGGTCGTTGTTGTTCAGCTTGTAAACTCTGCCCTCCTACTCGATACAAATAGTAATACGTCGGGATCTTGGTCATGAACTCTAAGCGTCCACGTAAGTCCCAACCACGACGAAACAGGTCACTGTCCACTTGAGCGATTTCTCGCAGGGCGGCATGTTCGGCTTGGCAAGCACCTGCCATTTGAATTTCATCGCAGGCTTGCCACTCTGTTTGCCATTTCACAATCGATTTATGATCGCCATTTAAGGTGGGTGGATTATGATAAAGCGGGATCGGCCGGAAGGTATCGCCACATCGTAATGGAGAGCAAGAATGCACATAAGTGGTATAAAGCACTTGCCAGCTTGGTTTTTCCGCCTCATCAAATGCGACCGTTTGCTCTGAGTTGAGATCTTGCCCTAAGACCTTCACTTTGGGCGCAAGCACTTTCGCTTCGGTCAGTCTCTGCAAACACACTTTGACATAATCGGAATGATAATCTGCATGCAAGCTATCGGCTTCTGGGCAAATTAATCGAGCACGAAACTCACCTTCACCAATAATAATCGGAAACTCTCGACCTAAAATTTGCCCGTTATAACGCAAAGCATCTAACAATCCGTTAATCGATTTTTCAACGGCGGCAATGGTGGTATTATCAAAACACTCAAATCGTAACTCAACAACGTACACGTAAAACTCCAACTACACTTCGGCTTGGCACTGTAATAAAAATTGTTCAACATTCGAACATAACACGTCACGTTTATTGGTTCCTAAACGCTCCAAAATCACCTCACCACTGATATTGCAGATCGAAATCACATCAAGTTCAGCATCCGTAGTACCAATAAAAACAGTGGGTTTTAATTTAAGACGACGCTGCGTCACTAAATGACCTAAAATATTTTCTTGTAAGCGAATAAAATCCTCATCACTCCATACTTGTAACAAGGTAAATGGTTTGCCTTGCCAAGATGCCGTAAGATCGGCACTGTATTGAGAGCCATAAAAGGCTTTAATATCGGGATGGATCAATAATTCGATCCCACGCTCTAATGCGCTAAAATCTGCCACGTCATCGCGTTCTTGAGGCAGCCATTCGATGTTATGCTGATCCGAAGTAGGTTGCACACAAGGGGATGGTAATCCTTCCATTTCATTAGCCAGTGGCAAACTGTGATAAGCCTGCTGCCACTTATCGACAAATTCAGAAGTTAAAACAGCCAATGCTTGGGCGATATTGTGATTCATTGAAGACTCCATGATGACAGTAACGATTGGATTCAGTACTATTTGCGCATTTTTTAGAAAGTATTTTAACGAGATTACGCTATGTCCCATTCAACGCAGACAAAATATGCTAATGCCAAAGAATTGCAAGGATTAACATTAGGTCAAGCCACCGAATATCGTCACGATTATGATCCAACTCTACTTCAACCGGTTCCACGCAGTTTAAACCGCAATGATCTTGGCCTTGCCGATAATGCGTCCTTGCCGTTTTCTGGTGGTGATATTTGGACTTTGTATGAATTATCTTGGTTAAACACTAAAGGGCTACCACAAGTTGCAATTGGCGATGTGATTTTGCCCGTCACTAGCCCTAACTTAATTGAATCCAAATCATTTAAATTGTATCTCAACAGTTTTAATCAAACCCGCTTTGAGCATTGGCAGCAAGTTCAAGAAACCATCGCTCGTGATTTATCTCAATGCGCCGGAGAAAACGTCGAAGTCGTATTACGCCCTCTTGACGATTACACCCAACAACCGATTGTGACCATGCAAGGACAATGTATTGATCACCAAGATATTGAGATAGATAGTTATCAATTTAATGACGCTTATCTTGACGGTGCCACTCATGACGGTATGGTAACGGAGTGCTTACACAGCCATTTACTAAAATCAAATTGCTTGATCACCAATCAACCCGATTGGGGCAGTGTTGAAATTGAATATTCAGGTAAACCCATCGACCAAGAAGCCTTGTTGCGCTACTTAGTGTCGTTCCGTGAGCACAACGAATTTCATGAACAATGTGTGGAACGTATTTTCTGTGACATTATGAAATATTGTCAACCAGACAAGCTCAGCGTCTATGCTCGTTATACCCGACGTGGGGGGTTAGATATTAACCCATTCCGTTCTAATCACGCTTTGCGTCCACAACAAATGGCTCGAATGGCGCGTCAATAACTCACCGACCAATGAGCTGAGCTGAAATGAAGTGAGCTGTGACTGCGCAGCTGACTTCACTCATGTTAGAATAATAACTTTCCCGCTTTAGATAGAGATAATACTCCCATGAAAAAGACCTTTTGGCTCTGTATCGCTTTCATACTGATGTTCAGCTCAGCTATTCAAGCTAAGGTCTACCTTTCTCCTATCTTAAACGAAGCGCATAAATTACTGACCATCAACCCAGAGCAATCACTCAGTATCACTCAGCAATTTATGAGTAAAAGAAAACTGGTATCGACTAAGAGCCAAGACTACACCATCTCAAGAGAAGGCAGTGAGAATACCATCCGAACGCCATCTTCGTCGGTAGAAGCGCTACAAATTATGGCGTGTTCTTATTTTGAACTGCATGCCCCGCAAGATGCTTTTTCTGCCATCCAACAAGCTGAAATCTTGGCCCAGCAATATAATATTATACAGCCGCTTTTAAGCAGTAAGTTTATCCATATCGAACTGTTATGGCGTGCCCATAAAGACCCTCATCAAATCACACCTTTGATTGATGATTTGGCCGAACAAGTCGAAAAAGAAGCGACCAATAAAAGTTGGCAGCAAGAAACGCTTTACCAAATTTACATGTTGCGAGCTGAAATCCATGCTAGCACTGGCGATAAAGTGCGTACCAAAGCGGCATTTCAACAGGCTCTTCAGTCTCTAAATAGTGAGCCATCAACCTCTTTAACCATCGATTACCATTTACGTCTAGGTCAATATTACTTAAATCAAGATGAGTACGATGATTCATTAACAGAGTTACTGACTACCTACTGGCTTGCTATCAAAGAAAGTGACAGCATTGAATTGGCAAGAACCAACCTGTTGTTATCGGAACTATTTTACTCTCGTCATGTGTTTGATAAAGCCATTGAACACGCCACGGAAGCCGCCGATTTTTACGATAATTACCCAACCTCGAGCGCTTTAGCTGCCACCGTAAAACTCATGGCGGACACTTATTATAACCAAGGCAAATATAACTTGGCTTTAGTCAATTATTTGAATGTATTAGACAATGAACCTAACCGCTCCGATAAGTTTTATATCATTCAATTACATATCAATATTGCCAACACTTATTTAAAGCTCTTTGATTTTACCCATGCTCAAATCTACCTAGATCAGGCTGAAAAACTGGCGGCTAATACCAAACATCAACGTTTAAAATCAGAAATCCTCCTACTTAAAGCCGCCCTTTCTTTGTCCAAACACAATGCCGAGCAAGCGTTATCCAGTAGCGAAGCGGCCTTAAGTATCGCCATTAATTTGCAAAACAAACTATTGCAAATGCAAGCGTATCAGTTGCAATCAGCGGCCTACGAACAAAAGAAACAATACCAACAAGCGCTGCATGCTAAAGAGCAGTACTTACACATTTGGCAAAACCAACAAGAGCAATTTAATGCGGTCAATGAAGATGTGTTTCGTCAACAAAAAGACATCATAGAAAAATCCCTTCATTACAATGGGTTAGAGGAAAAACTACTCATTCTCAATGAAGCCTACAATAAGTACCAACGTGCCACCATTATCACTTTGTTTATCGCCTTCATTTTATTGTTGATCGCGCTTTATCGCGGCCACCTCAATCAAAAAATTCGTGAAGAACTCGAAACTCAAACTATCGATTTATACACTCATCCAAGATCAGGATTACAAAACCTGAAGCTACTAAACACTAAGCTACCGAAATCATTAGAAAAAAGTAATGTGTTGTTTGAGCAATGGCGCTTAGGCGAGCTGATTAATGAACCTCTGAGTGACCGGTTAAATTTCGTGATGTTTGATTTACCTTTTTTACGTAATATCTATTTAAAACAAGGCTATCAAGTTGGCTTACATATAGAAAAACAGTTTGGCGATTACATGAGAACCTTAATCACTAAACCCGCTCGTTTGTATCATTTTTCTGATGGCCTGTTTTTGTACATTGCGCCTCAAGTGAATGAAGAAAACGTTGCTGAGTATTTTTTCAATAAAATACAAACATGGATTGATGGTTTTGAGCACTGCGCCAATATGGACAAACATTTCAAAATGGGGCTGGCTGAGTATCCCTTCTTGCCGCGAGCCTATACTGCGATTAATGATAAAGATCTGATAGATATTTTATTTATGGCCATTTATCTGGCGAGAAAAATTCATGACCGTTACCCTAATGAGGAGCAATGCTGGGTTTCTTTGTCGGCAATCGAAAACGCTCCAGCGGCAAGCTTTGCAAGTAATAAAATTCGCCAGACTTTCGAACAAGCTGTCGAGCAAGGCTTAGTCAAAATCCATACCTCTGGCCAACATGATGAGTTAGCCAAAGCCATTTTAAGAAATGATAACGGGGTTAAAGAAAAGCAATAATACCGATCACACTAATTAGAGGGTCAGAAATTGCCTAATGAAAAGGTGTGAGAACAAGCAAGCATGAGCAGATAATTAGTACGATTGGTATAACATGTTAACTTAGCGAGAAATTTTACTCTCTAGCAGTAGCGCAGTTTCGCAAACCTGTGTAATGTGGAATCACCTAACCGAACTAACATAACGACTAATCGGTGAAAAGGAGCATTCTATGATTACACAAATTAGCCCAATGGGCAGTTTAGATTTACTCTCTCAATTAGAAGTCAATAAACTCAAAAAAGCCGCTTCAAGTGACTTATATCAATTGTATCGCAGCTGTTCATTGGCTGTATTAAATTCTGGCAGTCATACTGATGATTCTGAGCAATTATTAAGCCTGAACCAATCCTTTGAAATTGAAGTAATGAGGCGAGAAAGAGGCATCAAACTTGAGTTAACTGATCCTCCCGCTCATGCCTTTGTTGATGGCACTTTGATCAAAGGGATTCAAGCGCACTTGTTTTCGGTATTACGCGATATCGTCTTCTTGCATGTTCACCTTGCCGATAGCCAGCGCCTACATTTAACCGATTCGGCTCAGATCACCAATTTAGTGTTTGGCATTTTACGAAATGCGAAAGCGCTGCATACCGGAATGGAACCTAACCTTGTGGTTTGCTGGGGGGGGCACTCCATCAACCCAACTGAATACCAATACACTCGTGAAGTAGGTAACGAATTAGGGCTGCGTGAAATGAATATTTGTACTGGCTGTGGCCCCGGTGCAATGGAAGGCCCGATGAAAGGTGCCGCTGTCGGTCACGCAAAGCAGCGTTATACCAATCAACGCTATATTGGCCTAACTGAGCCTTCCATTATTGCCGCAGAGCCGCCTAATCCTATCGTGAACGAGCTGATCATCATGCCTGATATTGAAAAGCGTCTTGAAGGGTTTGTGCGTATGGGACATGGCATTATTATCTTCCCTGGAGGCCCGGGCACCGCCGAAGAGCTGTTGTATATTTTGGGTATTTTAATGCACCCAGATAATGCTGACCAACCTCTTCCTTTGGTCTTAACTGGGCCAAAAGAAAGTGAAGCCTACTTCCGCTCCTTGGATCAATTTATTCACGATACTCTTGGCCCTGCAGCGCAAAAACACTATCAAATTATTATCGGTGATCCGGCTAAAGCAGCGCGCATCGTAAAAGATGCCATGCCAAAAGTAAAAGAGCACCGTAAAGCGCATGGCGATGCTTATAGTTTCAACTGGTCTTTGCACATTCCGGCTGAATTCCAAGCGCCTTTTGAACCAACGCACCAGTCAATGGCGGCATTAGATCTGCATTTAGAACAACCACCAGAAAAACTTGCCGCGAACTTGCGTAAAGCTTTCTCTGGCATTGTGGCCGGTAACGTTAAATCCGAAGGCATTCGTGAAATCAAAAAACACGGCCCATTTATTATCGATGGCGACCGTAATTTGATGGAAAAAATGGACACCTTACTCAATGACTTTGTTGAGCAACAACGCATGAAATTACCGGGTTCTGAATACACTCCTTGTTATCGTATTGCCCGTTAGCTCTCTTTGTTATTGGAATAATGATGTTATTGAAATGATGCTGCTCTTGGAATGACCTTAATGAGAGGATTTTGTTCTTAAACGAGTCAAACTTATCTCACCCTCATAGCTTGTCAGCGTTCAAGAGTGTCATTCAGCACATTAAATTTGTTACACTAGCCTCTACTTTGAGTTCTGACTCAGGCAGAGGCTTTTTTATGCAAAACGATAGAGTAAATAGGAATTAATATGTCGATTCATTTGGTGATCATTGATGCACTCAACCTCATTCGTCGCGTTCACTCGGCCCAGCCCGATCCCAACGATATAGATCGCACTATCGACACCACCAGCCGTACTTTGCATAAAATTCTCAATGAATCTCAGCCGACTCACATCATTGCGGTTTTTGATCATCACTTACAAGACCGAGGATGGCGTGCGCAGGTCCTACCAAGTTATAAAGCCGACCGCAAACCGATGCCAGAACCATTAGTCGCTGGCTTAGAAAAAATTCAAGCGGCGTGGTGGGAGCTCGGTATTGATTCCTTATTATCAGATGGCGATGAAGCCGATGATCTTGTCGCAACACTGGCCCATAAAGTAGCCTCTGCGGGAGAAAAAGCCACTATCATTTCAACCGATAAAGGCTATTGCCAGTTGTTATCGCCCAACCTACAAATTCGCGATTACTTTCAACATCGGTGGTTAGATGCACCATTTATTGAGCAAGAGTTTGGCGTGAAACCTGAACAACTTGCCGATTATTGGGGCTTGGTCGGGATAAGCTCAAGCAAAGTGCCGGGAGTCCCGGGGATCGGCCCTAAAGCAGCGAAAGAGATCTTGCAACAATATCACGACATTGAAAGCGCCTATGCTGCCGAAGATTTAGTGACAAAATACCGTAAAAAACTCGATGAGCATATTGAGCTCGCACGCACTTGTAAACGGATTGCGGCACTTCAAACGGATATGGAGTTAGGATTTAATTTGCAGGATATAAGGTTTACTAACGGGACTCGTAGCTAGGACGCTACCGCTGCTCGAAGCTCGAAGCTCGAAGCTCGAAGCTCGAAGCTCGAAGCTCGAAGCTCGAAAAAGATAAAAGATAAAAGATAAAAGATAAAAGATAAATTTAAATTAGTGGCTCATACCATCGAGATACGAGCCACGCTAAGCGAAGCGCCCTAGAAGCGCAGCGATCGCTTATTAATACGGCGAAATATTTTTCAAAATCTGTACATGCACGGTAATTTCTTCACGATCATGATACAAATGTTTTGCTTGCAGTTTGAATGGCACTTCATTTTCTTTAAAGAAGATCTTTAAGTTTTCAATGTCTTCCAATACTTCGTCATAACGACCTTTCATAGGCAGTTTTAGGTTAAAGATCGCTTCTTTCGCTAGACCGCGAATTAACCATTCACCCATCAATTGCGCCACACGAGAAGGTTTTTCAATCATGTCACACACTAACCAAGTGACATTCTTCTTCATTGGTTCAAATTTAAAGCCATCTACCGCGTGGTATTTTACTTGGCCGGTATCCATCAAACTTTGTGCCATTGTGCCGTTATCGACCGCGTGCACAAACATCGAACGTTTGACTAATTGATAAGTCCAGCCTCCTGGGCAAGCTCCTAAATCTACCGCCCACATCCCCGGTGCTAAACGAGTATCCCACTCTTCTTTTGGAATAAACACGTGAAACGCTTCTTCCAATTTTAAGGTTGAACGACTTGGTGCATCGGTTGGAAATTTTAAACGAGGAATCCCCATAAAAAATTGTGAGTTATTTTGAGTGAGTGAGTAACCCACAAAACAATGCCCCGGTGCGACAAAGCACACGTGTAATACTGGTTTCTTAGCATTGTCTTTTGCGTACAAATGGCCCTTACCACGCAAAGCGCTACGCAATGGCACCGTAAACTTGCGGCAAAATTTTAATAGCTCTTTCGCTTCGTTGGTATCTGGCGTTTCAACGCGAATATCACCACAAGTCGGAAATTTCTCTAACTCATCAATGGCATGCAAAATAGGAGAAATACGATCATCACTTGGTAAATCAGTCAGTGCATCCGTCACTGCGATCATTTGACGAGCAAAAATCAACGCTTTGAAGTCGATTTTCTTAATCAGTTTGTCGGCATCACCTTGTTGATAACACTCAAATAAGACATATCCTGATTGCTTTTTGACACGTGGAAAGCCAAAAATCTCTAAATTGTTCGCTTTATCTTGGATTTCTCCCGCACATTCTTTTTCAAACCCAGAACGGCAGTAAAGTAGGACGTGTTTCACTGTGTCACCTTATTTAATCGTAGAACAGAGATGGTAAATGTAATCCAACCCAACATAAAAAAGACACCACCTAGCGGTGTAATTGGGCCAAACCACTTAATTCCAGTTAAAGCGAGTGCATACAGGCTACCACTGAAACAAAGGATGCCGATCATAAAGCAAATGCCAGCAAAGACCAGACCTTTACGCCCCTTTTCGCTATATTGTTGCGTCTCTGATTGTTTGGAATGAGGAGCAGTGATCATTAATATCACTCCACAAACCAATAAAGCAAAAGTATGCCAAGCTTGATATTGCACACCGGTTTTAAACACCGATAATAAATATTCAGGCAAACGATGTGACAACCCGTGTGCTGCAAATGCTCCTAACGCTACCGCAATGAGCCCTGAAATACCTGCCACGGCTAATAACTTTTGTCCACGACATTGTGCAATAGACATATAACCTCCAAATGACTATGAATGTGTACGGATGAACTCGACCATGCTCTCCACCGCTAAACGGCGATTACCTTGCTCGGTAAACCCAGATTTAACTCGGGGTTTAAAACCATGATCGCCATCGGGAATAAATACCAGGTCAACAGCATCAGACAATGAAAACCCTTGGCATTCTTGTTGAGTACCAAACGTGTCGCGCTCACCTTGTAAGATCAAGGTCGGTTTCGTTAATGATGCTAAATGCTCACCTTTAAAATTGTCTGGTTTACCCGGTGGATGAAAAGGAAAACCTAAACACATGACGCCGGCAACTTGTGGATGCTCCGCCAAATGGCTGGCCATCCGACCGCCCATCGATTTTCCAGCTAGAAACAAGCTCCCTTCTTGGCGATAAAATGCCGCAATTTTTTGTTCAAAATCTTCCAATAATTTCGGGGCTCGATCCGGTGGACGACGTTTGCCATCTTGTGCTCGTTTCACCATATAAGGAAAATTAAAGCGAACGACTCGCATTCCAGAGCCTGCCAACTTTTGTGCGATATCTTGCATAAATTCATGCTCCATACCGGCTCCTGCTCCATGGGCGAACAATACCGTCACTTGCGCTTTTTCATCGCCATCAATAATAATGCTGGAGTCTTGCATGTTGCCTTCCTTATCCATCGGATTTTTTATTCTTTTTTACAGGTTTAGCTGGAGTTAATTCATCTGCTGGTAGCTCATGCTCTAGCAACTGATCTTGTTCACTGGCCGCTTTACTCAGCATCCAATCACGGAAAGTCGCCACTCGTCCAACCTCCGCTTGTTTGGCATCACACACCACATAAAACGCATTTTGGCTGATCAACACTTCATCAAAAGGCTGCACCAAGCGACCGGAATCGAGGTCTGGTTGCGCTAAGACATTATTGACCAGAGCAATCCCTTGTCCATGCATCGCACCTTGTATCACCATCGTCGAGTGACTAAAAATAGGGCCATGATTCACATTGACTCCTTCCAAATGGTGCTCTTTAGTAAATTGCTTCCAATACTTACGAGAGCTGTCATGCAATAAGGTATGATGTTTAATATCAGCTAAACAATTCAAAGGCTTACTGCCTAACAGCAATTGAGGTGAACATACGGGGATCAAACATTCAAGGTATAACTTATCCGCGCGCACTCCCGGCCAATTACCACGTCCATAATAAATCGCCACGTCCACATCATCAGACAATAAACCTTCATCCATATCCACGGCTTTGATACGAACATCAATATCCGGCTCTTGCTGATTAAAATCCGCAAGTCTTGGTACTAGCCATTGAATCGCAAAACTGGGGGTCAAACTGATGGTTAATGCCCCTTTTTCGCTCCTTTCTAACACTTTATCCGTGGCATCTGAAATCGAGGTAAAAATGTCTTTAATGTCTAAAAAGTAGCTTTGTCCTTCTTCTGTTAACAATAACGAGCGGTTACGACGACGAAAAAGCTTAATTCCTAAAAACTCTTCTAATGCTTTTACTTGATGACTGACTGCAGCTTGAGTCACAAACAATTCTTCGGCAGCTCGAGTAAAACTTAAATAACGCGCTGCAGCTTCAAAAACTCGTAATGAATTTAAGGGCGGTAAACGTCTAGCCATAAATCAAACCTTTAATTAACCAAAAACGTGCAAAAATGCTTCTAATCCAAAATACAAACAGCTAATCATTATTTTTTCTTATGCGAACCATTATAATTTGTCCCTTGTCGATCTTCCATGAAAACTCTATATTTCATAGCACATTAATGAGTTACAGCATTTATCTCAAACCTGTAAATCTGTGATTGACTAATGCTAATGTTGTGTTTGCATTAACTCTTTTGAGTTTTATGACTAAATGGCGATACTCCCTCATTACCATTCTGTCCTGATTATTTGAAAATTATTCAAATTTATGCACAGTTAAAATCCTTTCGATTTAAACTGTGCTTTTTTTATCTCTGCGATTCATCCTCTTTAGCTTCCTCCATTATAAACAGCCAAATATAAAAAACGCCGACCTAAGCCGACGTTTGTATATCCTGTTGACTCAACGTAATAAAAAGCGCTCAATCAGTGAGCACCGTCATTACGATAAGAGATTATGGACGATAGACCTTCACATTTTGATAGCCTAAATCTTTAAGATATAAGGCTTGCAAACGGCTCATCACACCACGCTCACAATACAATAAGTACTGTTTCGTTTGGTCTAGATCGCCAAATTGAGTCGCAAGTTTGTAAAACGGCAGATGCTTGATCTCCACGCCTGTAATCTCAAGCGGGTTCATATCTTCTTCATCTGGGCTACGAATATCTAACACAATGGCTTGGTCTGCAATTTCGGCCACAAGTTCCACTTCTGGCACCTGTTCTTGGCTTTCTGCTTCAATCGCACGGATATCCATAACGCGAGCATTCGCTACCACTTGCTCAAGAAGCTCAAAATTGAAGTTTTGTTCTTCTTTTTCAAGCTTGCTCTTCACCGCTTTCACTGTCGGTTTTTTCGAAATTACACCACAATATTCTGGCATGACTTTGGCAAAGTCTTCAGTACCAATATCACGCGCTACATTAATGATGTCTTCTTTATCCCAGTTGATCAGCGGACGCAAAATCAAGGTATCAGTTACGTTATCGATCAAACGTAGGTTTGTCAGTGTTTGACTTGATACCTGACCGAGTGCTTCACCTGTTACTAATGCTTCGATGCCAAATTTTTCAGCAACCATGCCGCCTGCTCGCATGAACATACGCTTCAAGACAACACCCATTTGACCGTCATCGATTTTTTCTAAAATTTCCGCCACAACCGGTTCAAAATCAACCGCGATAAACTTAACTTTGGCGGATGAACCGTATTTCTTCCACAAGTAATGGGCAACTTGTTTCACGCCAATTTCGTGTGCAGGGCCACCAAGATTGAAGAAACAAAAATGGGTTTTAGAGCCACGTTTAATATGTAAGTAGCTTGATACTCCAGAGTCAAAACCTCCAGAAATCAAACTTAAAACATCTTCTTGTGTGCCAAGAGGGAAACCGCCTAAGCCTTTATGACGTGCAATAACTTGGTTAAGCTTTTCATTGGCAATCTCAAGGTTCACCGTCACTTCTGGGTTAGTCAGTTTTACTCGTGCCGATTCAACCGCTTGGTTTAAGCCCCCACCGACATAACGCTCAACGTCAATCGAGGTAAAATCGTGTTTACCACGGCGCTTAACACGCACCACGAAGGTTTTTCCTTCAATGAGGCCACGGCTTTGTTCTAAAGCTTGTTCATAGATATTATGCAAATCGGTAAAATCCGACTGCAGCACTTCTAATGAGTGATGAATCCCAGGTGTGTGTGTCAGAATCTCTAACACTTTCTCATAATATTCATCACTATTGGCAGCAACTTCAATGTGATCACGACGGTTTAACACCGCAACAGATTCTGTTTCACGTTGAATAATATTACGTAAGTTACGCTCCAACGTACGAGTGAAACGTTTACGAACCGAGTCACTTTTAACAAAAATTTCTGGATGGGGTTTTACAATAAACTTCATATCATGATTCACTTTTTATCAGATTATTTGGCATTAGCCGGACATCAACTCAAATAACGCCAAAACTAAGGCGCAAAATTATACACGACAATTGGCGACGGCGGAATGAATTTCCTAACAGAGAGTAAGAGTGGGCCCTTTTCACAGAAAATAGAGATTAGGCCTTGTTTCAAGCCCTACAGGTCAAATACAATTACAGCTAACGTTTTAGCTAATCTAAAATGCTATAATGTCTACATAATTTTAACGTCCTGACCTTGAACTCACTTAACGCTGGCAGATTTCAGGAGTAAGCGTTCTCGCGAAACTCAGCAGTAATGTGATTCACTCGATAAAAGTACTCACTATTATGTGATCGGACAGAACGTTTTTTAAAAGAAAAGCTTCATGCTATTTGGAATCCAATTAGCGCCGCCAAACTGACGCATCTTGCAACACGATGCCTTCATAACAAGCAAAATAACTATCATATAAGTACACAATATGGCCACTAAAAAACCTGAAAACATGAGCTTTGAAGAGTCATTAACTGAACTCGATGCTTTGGTTAACCAACTTGAAAATGGTGACCTTGACCTCGAAGATGCATTAAAAAAGTTTGAACGCGGCATCGCCCTAGCTCGATCTAGCCAAACTAAACTGACTGAAGCTGAGCAACGTGTTGAAATCTTACTAAAAGATGATGATACGTCAGAACTCATTCCTTTTGACACACAAAGCGACATTTAGCATGACCATTTCCTTGGCTGACTATCAAGAAAGAAATAACCAACAATTAAACCTGTGGTTGGACACGATTCCTCACCAACAACAAACCTTAACCAAAGCCATGCGTTACGGTTTGCTCTTGGGGGGAAAACGAGCACGTCCTTATTTGGTCTACATCACTGGACAAATGTTTGGTCTTACGCTCGCCGATCTCGATACTCCAGCATCGGCTATTGAATGCATCCACGCTTATTCATTGATTCATGATGATCTTCCTGCCATGGATGACGATGAGCTACGTCGAGGCCAACCCACTTGTCATATTGAATTTGATGAAGCCACGGCTATTTTAACCGGTGATGCCTTGCAAACCCTTGCCTTTACTATTTTGGCTGAAGGTCCATTATCTTCCCAAAGTGAGCCACAGCGCGTGCAATTAATTAAAGAGCTGGCCAACGCATCTGGCGCATTAGGCATGTGCATGGGTCAAACCTTAGATCTGGAAGCTGAAAATCGCGCGGTATGTTTAGAAGAGCTGCAAGAAATTCATCGCAATAAGACAGGTGCATTGATCAAGTGTGCCATTCGTATGGGCGCTTTATGTGCCGGTGCTAATGGCATTGCCACTCTTTCTCATCTTGACCGATATGCCGATGCCGTGGGGCTGGCTTTCCAAGTACAAGATGACATTCTCGATATTATCTCCGATACCGAAACGTTAGGTAAGCCACAAGGTTCTGATCAAAATTTAAATAAAAGCACTTACCCGGCTCTGCTAGGATTAGAAGGGGCGCAGCAAAAAGCACAAGACTTGTTACAAGAAGCACTTCAAGCTTTACAAGCGATCCCTTACAATACGCAATCACTCGAAGATTTCGCCCGATATGCAGTCGAGCGCAGCCATTAAATATAATAAAAACGAACAGATTAAGCGCGACTATTTATGACTCTTGATATTTCAAAGTACCCAACACTCGCCCTCGCTAATACACCTGACGAGCTGCGCTCCTTACCAAAAGAAAGTTTATCCGCTCTTTGTGATGAACTTCGTACCTACTTATTGAACTCAGTGAGCCAATCTAGTGGTCACTTAGCTTCAGGTTTAGGGACGGTAGAACTGACTGTCGCGCTACACTATGTTTATAACACCCCTTTTGATCAGCTCGTTTGGGATGTCGGCCATCAAGCTTATCCCCATAAAATTTTAACTGGCCGTCGTGAACAAATGCCAAGTATTCGTCAAAAAGGTGGGCTGCACCCTTTCCCATGGCGTGGCGAAAGTGAGTACGATACTTTATCAGTTGGTCACTCTTCAACGTCAATCAGTGCCGCGTTAGGCATGGCGATCAGTGCGCAAAAAGAAGGTCAAGACCGTAAAGTTGTGAGTGTGATTGGCGATGGAGCGATCACCGCGGGTATGGCCTTTGAAGCCATGAACCACGCTGGCGACGTACATGCGGACATGCTAGTGATTTTAAATGACAACGAAATGTCCATTTCAGAAAACGTGGGCGCGTTAAATAATCACCTTGCACAACTTCTGACTGGGAACTTTTATACTTCAATTCGTGAAGGTGGCAAAAAAGTCTTATCTAACGTGCCGCCGATTAAAGAGTTGGTTCGTCGTACCGAAGAACATTTAAAAGGCATGGTGGTTCCCGGTACCATGTTCGAAGAGTTAGGCTTTAACTACATTGGCCCTATCGATGGTCATGATGTGAAAGAGCTCGTCAAAACATTGAAAAATATGCGTGGCTTAAAAGGCCCTCAATTTTTGCATGTGATGACCAAAAAAGGCAAAGGCTATGAACCTGCGGAAAAAGATCCGATTGGCTATCATGGCGTGCCTAAATTCAACCCTGAAGAAAGTTCATTACCAAAAAGCAGTGGCGGCAAACCAACCTTCTCTAAAATTTTTGGCGATTTCTTATGTGATATGGCCGCGCAAGATCCTAAATTGATGGCCATCACCCCTGCCATGCGTGAAGGCTCTGGTATGGTGCGCTTTTCCAAGGAATACCCAGACCAATATTTCGATGTGGCGATTGCTGAGCAACATGCCGTCACCCTAGCTTCCGGTATGGCAATAGGTGGACAACACCCTATCGTTGCCATCTATTCCACTTTCTTACAACGTGGTTACGATCAGTTAATCCACGACGTTGCCATCATGAATTTACCCGTGATGTTTGCGATTGACCGTGCCGGTCTTGTCGGTGCGGATGGTCAAACTCACCAAGGCGCCTTTGATTTAAGCTTTATGCGCTGCATTCCCAACATGGTGATCATGGCACCAAGTGATGAGAATGAATGCCGTCAAATGCTCTACACGGGTCATCAACACCAAGGCCCAAGTGCGGTACGTTATCCTCGCGGTTCTGGCTGTGGTGCTGCAATAGAAAAAGACATGGTTGCATTGGAAATTGGTAAAGGCCGTCTTGTACGTAAAGCTAACCTTGAAAAGGATACGGCGAAGAAAGTTGCCATCTTATCTTTTGGTACCTTCTTACCAGAAGCCTTAAAAGCAGCCGAATCACTGAATGCTACCGTAGCGGATATGCGCTTTGTGAAGCCATTAGATGAAGCGTTAGTGCTGAAACTGGCGGCTGAACACGATGTATTAGTCACACTAGAAGAGAATGTAATTGCCGGCGGCGCAGGCTCTGGCGTAATTGAACTCTTAATGCAACGCAAACAAATCAAGCCAGTACTGCAACTAGGCTTACCCGATGAGTTTGTCCATCAAGGCACACAAGATGAGCTGTATGATGAATTAAGACTAAACGCGGCTGGAATTGAACAACAAATTAAAGCCTATTTAGACTAATTGTTATCAAAAATACATCACCATTAAAAAGAACAAGACCATTAAAAAAGGACGATCGCTCGTCCTTTTTGTGTTTTTGCCATTATGAATCTATGAAATCTTAAAACTTTGGTGCATCGAAATCATTTGGTTCATCGGTATAAACCGCGACATTCGATTTTTCCACTAAGCCCGTTTCAGCAACGCATTGTTGTTGGAAAAAATCCCCAATTTCTTTACGTTGACAATGGGCTTCAAAAGCTTCATTGCTGGCCCAGATTTCATGAAAAGCAATCGGGTAACTTTCACCGCCTGCAAATGGACTTGGGCGATGACGAGTGACTACATATTGTAAGCATCCATCTTCACGTAATGTGTTTGGCTCTAGCGCTTGTAATACCGCAAATAATTCATCTAATTTGCCTTCTTTGGGCTGAAATTGAGCCACACAATATACTTTCTTAGACATCTTTTTTTCCTACATCATTAAAACCAATACACCACGACCAACAATAAACTGATCGCGGCAAATATTCCTGCTAAAACATCATCAATCATAATGCCGAAACCACCATGCACATGACGATCCAATAGGCTGATCGGCCAAGGTTTTAGCATATCGAAAATACGAAAGAGCACAAAACCAAACGCAATAATTTGCCAATCATTGGTAGCCAGCCCTAAAAAAGGCACCACGCTCATGGTGATCCAAAAGCCAACAAATTCATCCCATACAATCGCACCATGATCGTGCACTTTCATATCATCGGAAGTTTTCTGGCAAATCACAATACCGAGCAACGCCGCTACAATGACCACGGCACAATAAGCTAATGTAGGTAATTGCACCAACAATAAATAAACAGGAATGGAAGCGAGTGTGCCCGTGGTGCCGGGAACCCATTTTGATAGGCCACTGCCAAACCCCACGGCCAATAAGTGCCAAGGATTCGTTAGCTTAATGCGTGACAATGGGTTCGTGGATGGTTGTTGTTGTGACATGTTGTGCCTATTCTTCATTATGATTAATTAAAATGGTCAAACCCTTGAGCAAGCAAAATAGGATCATTGGCTAAGAGTGGATGAGAGGCTCGCAATAAGGTGATTCTTGAGCTTTCATCGGGTGATTGTTCAACAATTTGCCCAATGCAAGTCAATGTACAACCAGATTGCTGAGCGAGCGTCTCAACTTGCGCTTGATGAGCTACCGGAACGGTAAAACACAGTTCGTATTCTTCACCACTTTGTAAAGCCGCATGTTGAGCTTGTTGCACTTCCCCATAAAAGGCAATCACTTCTTTTGATAACGGCAATAAAGCCACATCGATTTGTGCCGCAACTTTAGAACGTTTTAAGATGTGTCCAAGATCCGCAATCAGACCATCAGAAATATCAATACAACTGGTTGCAATGCCGCGCAGCTTCTCTGCCACACGAATACGAGATTGCGCGTAAAAATGACGTTTTACAAGCTCTGTTGCATACGGCTTTGTGTTCCGTTGTGGCTGTAAAATAACACTTAAACCGGCATGGCTATCACCCAAGTTGCCTGTCACATAAATCGCATCACCGAGGTTGGCCCCGCCTCGAGTCAGTGCTTTCCCTGTTGGCACAAGACCTTGAATGGTAAATGAAATACTCAATGGTCCTTTGGTGGTATCTCCGCCAATTAATTGCAATTGATGTTCATCGGCCAATGTAAACATGGCATGACAAAATGGCGTCAACCAGCTTTCATTGATTTCAGGAAGTGTGAGAGCCATAGAAAACCACGCCGGGGTTGCCCCCATCGCCGCCAAGTCGCTAATGTTTGACATTAAGGCTTTATACGCCACAGCAGCCGGATCGGCATCAGCCAAAAAATGCGTCCCTAACACTACAGTGTCGGTACTGATCGCAATCTGATAACCCTCTGGTGGTGAAATTAACGCACAATCATCACCTAAAGAAATATCGACATCCGGTCGATTCGCTTGCTTATGGGCAAAATATTTTTCGATTAAGTTAAATTCACCAGACATGAAATATCTCGAATAAGATAAAACTCAGATTATACAAAAAAGGCCAGCATTTAGCTGACCTTTTCTCAATGAACGAGGAGATTCAAATAGTGAACCTCAACCATTCAATATTACTTCTTACGTACGTGCGGCGCGGCTTTATCCAGCACACCGTTAATGAACTTATGGCTATCTTCAGCAGCAAACACTTTTGCTAATTCAATCGCTTCGTTGATCACAACTTTGTAAGGAACATCATCACGTTGCGTCATTTCATACATTGCAAGACGCAGCAACGCCAATTCCATCATATCCAAATCTTGCATTGGACGTGATAAGTATGGACGTAGCTTGCTATCTAATTCCATATTTGAGTTAACGACACCCGATAATAAATCTTGGAAGTAAGCGACATCCGTTTCTGGTGCTTTTAAGCTAGGTTCAGCGGCATGATGTTCTTCTTCATCATACTTTTCACCAGTTAAAAACTGATGTTCAATAGTTGCCACATTTTCTTTAGTGACTTGCCAAGAGTAAATCGCTTGTAGTGCGAATTGACGTGCATTACGACGTGCGGCTGGTTTCACGCGAGCCCCCATTAGGAATTAGATTGCAAAAAATTAGTTAATTTCATTTAAAACGTTGATCATCTCAAGTGCGCTCAGGGCTGCTTCTTGCCCCTTGTTACCAGCCTTGGTGCCTGCGCGTTCAATCGCTTGATCGATAGTATCAACAGTTAATACGCCAAATGCGACTGGAAGACTGTATTCCAAAGACACTTGCGCTAAACCTTTATTACACTCACTACATACGTAATCAAAGTGTGGCGTACCACCACGAATAACCGTACCTAGAGAAACAATAGCATCAAATTTTCCAGTTTTTGCGACACGTTGAGCCACGAGAGGAAGTTCAACGGCACCAGGGCAACGAACGACAGTAATATTGTCATCACTTACTTGTCCATGACGCTTTAATGTATCAATCGCACCTGAAAGTAAACTTTCGTTAATAAAGCTATTAAAACGAGAAATAACGATAGCAATTTTTGCATTTGGAGCTGCAAATGCACCTTCGATTACTTTCATAAGTTATCCTTTAACTATTTTGTAGAGAGTGGGAATCGGCGGATTCTATCACAAATTTGTGAGCAATATCTATGGGGAATTGTCCCTAGTAACGAGTTCCTAGTAACGCTTCGCTCCTAGAAAAAGAAAAGCTAATCCAAAACCTCATGAAATGAATGAGATTATGGCGGCGCCCTCCTCCTAGAAACTAGAAACTCGCAACTAGAAACCTTGTTTAGTTCGTTACATAATCGACAACATTCAAACCAAAGCCAGACAGCGCATGATAACGTTTATCTGATGATGACAATAAACGCATATCTTTAACGCCCAGATCCGCCAGAATTTGTGAGCCAACCCCAACGCGACGTGATGTTCCTTGCTTCTTAGCTAAGGTCGGCGCGGTTTGATTGTCTTGTTGCTCCAACATTTTTACTTTATGGATAATGGATTGCGGCGTTTCTTCATTGCCTAAAATCACTAACACGCCACCTTCTTGGTTAATGCGTTTCATCGCCGCATCCAATGACCAACTGCGATCGGCTGTGCGGTTAGAGTGCAATAAATCCGTAAACGTGTCTTGCAAATGCACGCGCACTAAACACGCTGAGTCACTGACATTGCCTTTACGTAACGCATAATGAATTTGATTATCAATGGTGTCACGGTAAGTCACTAAATCAAACTCGCCAAATTCTGTTGGCAATTTACATTCCGCTACACGCTCAATCGTGGTTTCAGTGTTGTTACGGTATTCAATCAGATCAGCAATGGTACCTAATTTAATACCGTGTTTTTCAGCAAATATTTCTAAATCAGGGCGACGTGCCATAGTGCCGTCTTCATTTAAAATCTCAACAATCACTGAAGCAGGTTCTAAGCCCGCAAGACGTGCTAAATCACATCCTGCTTCCGTGTGGCCTGCGCGAGTCAGCACGCCACCTTCTTGAGCGGCTAATGGGAAAATATGCCCAGGTTGCACTAAATCAGAGGCTTGAGCATTTTTGGCTACAGCCGCTTGTACTGTCACTGCGCGGTCGGCAGCAGAAATACCAGTGGTCACCCCTTCTGCCGCTTCAATTGACACGGTAAAGTTCGTGGTATATTGCGCATTATTGTCTTGCACCATTGGCGGTAGGCCCAAGTTATTACAGCGCTCTTTGGTTAAGGTTAAACAAATCAAACCACGACCATGAGTCGCCATAAAGTTAATCGCGGCGGGCGTAATATGTTCTGCCGCCATGATCAAATCGCCTTCATTTTCGCGGTCTTCGTCATCCATCAAAATGACCATTTTACCTAAGCGAATATCTTCAATAATCTCTTTTGAACTGCTAATTGCCATGTTAGATTCCTTTATTCTTTGGCTTAAGCAAAGCCATTTTTTTGCAATAATTCCATGGTAATGCGAGATTCAGGGCTATCAAGTTGTTCTGTCTTTCCTGAAATCAAGCGCTCTAAATAACGGGCGATCACATCAACTTCAAGGTTAACCTTGCGTCCAACCACAAAGCTATCTACGGTAGTTTCTTGTGAAGTATGCGGCACGATAGTGATTTTAAAGCCATTTTTACGAATATCATTCACCGTGAGGCTAATTCCATCCACTGTCACCGAGCCTTTTTCGGCGATATAACGTGTAAGATGCGACGGGACTTCGATCCAATATTCCATCGCGCGGCCCACTGGTTGACGATCGACAATCACGCCAACATCATCCACATGGCCAGAGACAATATGTCCACCAAAACGAGTGCTTGGTAACATTGCCTTTTCCAAGTTCACCGCATCACCCACTTGGTATTGGGAAAAACCCGTACGTTTCAGAGTTTCTAATGATAAATCAGCACGATAGCTGCGTTCATCAAAGGCAACAACAGTTAAACACACCCCATTGGTGGCAATGCTATCACCTAGATGCACATCCGACATATCAAGTTGGCCTGCATCAACGGTAATCGTGACATCTTCACCTTTTGGGGTGATCGCTAAAATAGTGCCAACGGCTTCAACAATTCCTGTAAACATAATTTCTCTTTATTGATTAAGGCAAGCGGTAATGCGCAGGTCTTTTCCCACCATGCGTAAATCGGTAATATTCAAATCAAGCGCTTGTTTCATTTCCGTAAAACCAGCAATCTGGGTTAAGCCTCGCCCATCGGTTCCCATTAGCTTCGGCGCCATATAGATAATCAGTTCATCGATCAGTTGCTGCGTAATCAAATTGGTGGCTAACGTCGCTCCCGCTTCTACCCAAATATGATTAATATTATGCTCCTCTGCCAGCTGTTTTAATAACTTGGGCAGATCAAATTGCTGATTATGATCTAAGGCGGCAACAACCTGATTCTCAGCTAAGCCAGTATCCTGCCCAACCAATAAAAGGTCACCCTCACTATGAAATAGCTTGAGCTTGGGGTGCTCGCTCAATTGTTGTTGGCGGTCTAAAATAACTCGCACCGGTTGACGCAATGATGGTGCAGAATATTGTGCTTGAATATCTTGAGGTAGCTCCTGCCAACGAACATTTAATGACGCGTCATCATCAAGTACGGTTTTCGCGGTAGAAAGAATTGCCCCAGCTTTTGCTCGGTACCGTTGCACATCTTGGCGGGCTTGCGGGCTAGTAATCCATTGGCTGTGACCATTTGCTAGCGCGGTTTTGCCATCGAGACTGGCGGCTAGTTTGAGTTGCACATAAGGCATCCCAGTTTTCATGCGTTTGATAAAACCTGGATTCAGTGCAATGGCATCAGCTTCTAATAGCCCGACATCCACTTGAATACCCGCTTGACGCAACATCGCAATACCACGCCCCGCAACTTGAGGGTTCGGATCTTGCATCGCACACACCACTCGTGACACTCGAGCTTTCACCAAAGCTTCTGCGCAAGGTGGCGTTCGACCATAATGAGAACAAGGCTCTAAAGTGACATAAGCAGTTGCCCCTTTTACCTTATCGCCGGCTTGGCACAAAGCATGCACTTCAGCATGAGGCTCACCGGCTTTTAGGTGTGCACCTTGTCCAATAATCTCTTGCCCTACCGTGATCACACAGCCGACATTGGGGTTGGGCGCAGTGGTATAGATCCCTTGTTTAGCTAATGCAATTGCTCGTGCCATCATTTGATGATCAAATGCAGTAAATGGGCTTTGATTCATCGCCTATCATCCTTTTTGAATTTACTATCAACGCGAAGTTTCATTACGACTAAGATCAATCTTCAAGACGGGCGATTTCTTCACCAAACTCTCGAATATCTTCAAAGCTTCGATAAACCGAAGCAAAACGAATGTAAGCAACTTTATCGAGAACTTTCAGTTGATCCATCACTAAGTTACCAATCATTTCACTAGGCACTTCACGCTCACCAGTGGCGCGCAGTTGTGACTTAATGGTACTGATCGCCAACTCAACAGCGTCGGCACTCACCGGACGCTTTTCAAGCGAACGTTGAATACCACCGATCATTTTATCTTCATCAAAAGGTTCACGATTTCCATTAGACTTAATCACTTTTGGCATCACCAATTCAGCACTTTCAAACGTAGTGAAACGTTCGCTACAGGCTAAGCATTGACGACGACGGCGAACTTGATGACCATCCGCCACGAGGCGTGAATCGATCACTTTAGTGTCATTTTCGGAACAAAATGGGCAGTGCATACTCTCTCCCTTGAGTTAGAGTCTGTGCGATTGTATTAATTACTTTTGAAAGCCTTCAGAAGACATGGAAAATCAATCCATTCACTGAGCTTCTCTTAGCTCGTAGTTTATCCGAAATCATACGGGTTAGCGATAACCTAGGGTGACTTCACTTTATCAATGAAGAATTTTTCGACTAAAGTTGAGTGATGTCAGCGATAAGGTTACACTTAATGGAGTTTAAATGATTGCCTAGCTTATACTTCTTTAAAGCAATCATTCACATTTTGATCCGTTTACCCTCCGGATAAGTATAGGAATTAAGAGTATGAAATATTTAGGATTGGCAGGATTACTGACACTCGTATTAGCAGGCTGTTCATCAACCACTCAAGAAGATAACTACCTAGATGCGTCTTTTGAATTATGTAATACCGAAGTCAAAGTATTCTCAACTAGCGATGACGGTAAAGTTCGCATCGTATGTGCTGACGGTTCAAAATTTGCTATGAGTAACGCTAAAACACTCGACACTATGCGTGACCTAAACGCATCTTACTGTTCTGGTGAAGGCTTAGGTCAGTTTAACGAAAGCTCTCGTTACTACATGTTCAAATGTAAATCAGGCTCAATGATCAGCATTAACAAAAACGACTAAATTCAGTTTCGAGTTTCGAGTTTCGAGTTTCGAGTTTCGAGTTTCGAGTTTCGAGTTTCGAGTTTCGAGAAAACTTTAAAGCCTCAGTTTGAGTATTCAAGCTGAGGCTTTTTTATTTAGCACGTATTGAATATAGATCCTCGATGTCGCTTAGGCTCCTCAAGGATGACAGGTATAGGAACTAGAAGCTAGAGACAATAAAGCTATGTTGTTCTTTTAAAAACAAAACCCAGCCATGTCTGACTGGGTTTTTATCTTTTTCGAGCAGCGAAGCGGTCTAGATTCGAGTCACGATATTCTTCTCTTCTCTGACGCTGTTTTACGCTAGCTATAATTTCAAAATAAAAAGAGCAAGTTCAAGAAAGAGGCACGGAGTTTACGCTAGTAAATGAGTACCTCTGACGCAGAAATTGCTCCTTTTTATGCAGAAAGATTATGCGTAAACAGGTTTGCGCTTACAAATTTCTAATACTTTTGCTTTCGTCGCTTCAATCACAGACTCATCGCCCATGTTGTCTAGAATGTCACACATCCAGCCAGCAAGGTTTTTGGCATCTTCTTCAGTGAAGCCACGACGCGTGATTGATGGAGAACCAACACGAATACCTGAGGTAACAAACGGGCTGCGTGGATCGTTTGGTACTGAGTTTTTGTTCACTGTGATGTTAGCTGAACCAAGAGCGGCATCGGCATCTTTACCAGTAATGTCTTTATCGATAAGGTCAACAAGGAACAAATGGTTTTCGGTTGAACCAGAAACAATGTTGTAACCGCGAGCAATAAATTCTGCGACCATGGCTTTCGCATTCGCAACAACGCGTGCTTGGTATTCTTTAAATTCAGGTTCTAATGCTTCTTTGAAGGCAACCGCTTTCGCTGCGATAACGTGCATCAGTGGGCCACCTTGACCACCTGGGAATACTGCAGAGTTTAATTTCTTGTACAGGTCTTCACCGGCATTAGAAAGAATCAAACCACCACGAGGGCCTGCCAGTGTTTTATGCGTTGTCGTTGTCACAACGTGTGCATGAGGAACTGGGTTCGGGTAAACGCCAGCAGCTACAAGACCTGCAACGTGAGCCATATCAACAAAAAGGTACGCGCCTACTTTGTCTGCAATTTCACGCATACGCGCCCAATCACACACTTGAGAATAAGCCGAGAAACCACCAATGATCATTTTTGGTTTGTGTTCTACCGCTAACGCTTCCATTTCTTCGTAGTCAATTTGACCTTTTTCATCAATGCCGTAAGGAATGATGTTGTAAAGCTTACCGGAGAAGTTTACAGGAGAACCATGCGTTAAGTGACCACCGTGTGCCAAGCTCATACCCAATACAGTATCACCCGCATTTAGTAGCGCCATATAAACCGCACTGTTCGCTTGAGAGCCAGAATGAGGTTGCACGTTAGCGTATTCTGCGCCAAATAGTTGACATGCACGGTCAATCGCTAGTGTTTCTACTTTATCGACATACTCACAACCACCGTAATAACGCTTGCCAGGATAACCTTCCGCGTATTTGTTAGTAAGTTGTGAACCTTGTGCTTCCATTACACGTGGGCTAGTGTAGTTTTCTGAAGCGATGAGCTCAATGTGCTCTTCTTGACGAAGAGTTTCTTCCTGAATTGCGGCAAATAGATCCGCATCATAATCCGCAATGTTCATGTCACGCTTAAGCATGTGTATCTCCTAGCTCAGGTTGATACCAACCATTCTCATTATTTGGTCATGCTGCCAAGTTAAAATACTCGATAACGGGGTAAAAATGTGGACAGTAGCGCCAACTACTTATCGACCATTCCTCCCTGTGCTCAAGCCTTTTCCCTACGCAATGTCTGATCATCTAATTAGTGTGATTGGTACTAATCAATAATTCCTAAATAAACCAAAAGGTCATAAAACGATAAAATTCTTAAAAAACTGGTCCAACGACTAAAAGCAAACGTTTTCGTCACTCATTTAGATGGCGGTATTCTACCTAATTTGCTTCACGTCAGAAAGTAGCAATCTGCATTTTCTGCATGCAAAAGTATCACGATTAAGATGAAAAAAAATAATACAAGGCTGAATAAGTGCAGATTTATTGATTTGAGTGTAAAAACCAACAACGCGATTTTACAAGTTCGTAAACATTAAAATACAAGCCGTTTACCTTGATATTCACCTCTAAGTATCAAAAGTACTCTTTTTTGATTACTGTTTTAACTCTTTATGGATAAAAAGATTGAAACTGTGATGGAAAAACATACACCCAAAGAAGATATAGTCGCCTTAATGGTCGGCAGTTTTATTGTGGCGCTTGGCGTTTATTTCTTATCTTCCGCTCAACTGATTACTGGTGGCACTGCCGGGCTCTCTCTGTTACTGAGCCAACTCACTCCATTTAGCTTTGGTAGCTTGTACTTTGTCATTAATCTGCCATTTTATGCTCTGGCTTGGCTACGCTTTGGTAAAGCCTTTGCTATCAATAGCTTAATTGCTGGCAGCTTGGTGGCCGTCTTTGCCGATCACATGCATTATGTCATTCAAGTAAATCATATTGATGCCATTTTCAGTGCCGTGGCCGGAGGGCTACTGATTGGCATCGGTATGCTGATTTTATTTCGCCATCGTTCGAGTTTGGGTGGTTTTAACGTCATGTGTTTACTGATTCAAGATAAAACCGGCATTTCCGTGGGCAAAACGCAAATGGTTTTGGATTGTACGATTGTCATCGCATCATTATTTTTTGTTTCACCTTGGCTCATCGGCTTATCGGTTGTTGGTGCTATTATGCTCAATATTACCTTAGCCATGAATCATAAACCGACGCGATATACGGTGACCTACCCTAAATAGCCATTAACCTAGACAAACTACTTCACTAAGTAACAGTCGTTAAACGTTTCGTGGTTAAAGGTAATCATGGCGCTGTCGCCCTTACCCCAGAACTCTTGCATGCCATCGACTGAAGCGTATTTGGCCCCCGAAGCGGATTTCACTCTCACCAAAGGATAAGAACCTGAACGCTCAACTAAAGTGGCGTTCTCGTTATCTTTTCCAGAATATTCAATCAAAAATGGGATTTCGAACTGAGCTTGATAGTCGCTATCTGATTGGGCAACTCGGCATTTGTAAGCAAAGCTAGTCACAGGAACGCCATCCACTGAGGTAGTCGTGGTCACAGGTTCCGTAATCGGGGCATCATTAACTACGGTACAACCCGATAATAATGCAATAGACAAAGTGGTAAATAAGAATGGCTTACTTAACATGAATTGGCCTCTTTAATCATTTTCTTTAATGGTGTTGGGTTCATTATAGAGAAAACACGATACTTGATGGTGATTGTGCTCTAAATAAGGTCGAAGTTCTGGTGCTGTGCTCGCACATTTCGGCATCACTTTAGGACAACGGGAAGCGAAATGACAACCTGTTGGCCGCTCTATCGGTGAAGGAATATCCCCTTGTAATAAGATTCGCTCTCCAATGCCTTGTTCTTTTTGGCGTAAAGTAACATCTCGATATTTAGGATGAGTAATCGGAATCGCTGACAACAAAGATTGAGTATAAGGATGCTGAGGAGATTGATACACCTGCTGCGCTTCACCATATTCAACAATTTTCCCTAAATACATCACCGCAATTTTATCGGATATGTGACGTATTACCGATAAGTCATGGGCAATAAAAATCAACGTCAGTTCCATTTCTTGCTGCAGCTTCATTAATAAATTTAAAATTTGCGCTTGTACTGACACATCCAATGCCGACACTGATTCATCACACACCACCAGCTTAGGCTTTAAAGCAATCGCCCGCGCGATACCTATCCGCTGTTTTTGTCCGCCTGAAAATTCGTGTGGGTAACGTTGAGCCGCTTCAGGAGTGAGCCCGACTTTAACTAATAATTCGCTCACCCATTGTTGTCTTTGCTGCTCGGTTCCTAAACGGTGAATCACAAACGGTTCTTGTAAAATCATCCCAATGGTATGGCGTGGGTTTAATGATTCCGTTGGGTCTTGAAACACCATCTGCATTTCCTGGCGTAAGTGGCGCATCGCTTTATGATCAAGCTGACAAATATCTTGGCCTTCAAAAAAAACTTGCCCAGCTGTCGGCTCATACAAACGTAATAAACTACGGCCTAAGGTGCTTTTACCACACCCTGATTCACCGACGATGCCTAAGGTCTCTCCTTTTTTAATACTGAGTGACACATCATCGACCGCATGCACGGTATAGCCTTTTTTGAAAATACCTTTACCAGAATGAAAATATTGTTTGAGGTTTTTGATTTCCAATAAGTCGGTTGTCTTTAACGGTACTTGCTTCATAAATGCTCCTTAGACATACCGCGCGGCCTCAATTGTGACCAATAATGACAACTCACTTGATGATCGTGTGATTTATTTTTTAATGTGGGGCTCTGCTGCAAACAGTGTTCTTGTTGATATGGGCAGCGGGAGGCAAAACGGCAGCCACTTGGCATCGAGGATAAATGAGGAACTGAGCCCTCAATCGTGGGGAGTTCCGATTTAGGTTCCGATTGTTGATTGGGCATCGACGCCAATAAACCTTGGGTATAAGGATGAGTTGGAAAATCGAATAATGAAAACACCTCTGCTTGTTCCACCACTTTCCCAGCATACATCACCACCACTTGATCGCACATTTCCGCTACCACACCTAAATCGTGGGTGATAAAAATAATCGACATCCCGGTTTCTTGCTGCAACGATTTCATTAAATCTAAAATTTGTGCCTGTACAGTGACATCCAGCGCCGTGGTCGGTTCATCACAAATCAACACATCCGGTTTACAAGCCAATGCAATCGCGATCATCACTCGTTGACGCATGCCACCTGACAATTGGTGAGGAAATTCTAACATCCGTTGTTTCGCCGATGGGATCCCGACTTTTTCCAACATCTCCAACGCCTGTGTATAACGCTGTTTTTTATTTAATTGCGGCTGATGCAGCTGATACACCTCCATCAATTGTTTACCAATGGTATGCACCGGATTAAGCGCGGTCATGGGATCTTGAAAAATCATCGAAATCGCATTACCACGCATTTGATAAAGTTGTTTTGCCGGTAAACGAGCTAAATCAACCACCTTATCTTGATAGCGATACTCAATGTGACCAGATACCACCTGACCAAAAGGTTTTGGCAATAACCCCATAATCGACATTGCGGTAACGCTTTTACCGCATCCTGACTCACCGACTAACCCAATGGTTTTGCCTTTAGGGACATGAAAAGTCACCCCATCGAGTACCCTCACCACCCCATCATCAGTGGTAAATTCAGTACATAAATCAGTGATGGTTAAAACAGGGTTTTGGGTCATTGGGTTTCCGTTAATTCAATTTTTCGGTTCTCGTTACTCGGCCGCTGCGCTTATCGTGGATCGAAAAAGATAAAAGCGAATGACCGAAAAACGAGCAGTGAAACGACCGAGACTCGAGCTACGAAACCGCTTTTCGGCTCTCGAGCGGAGCGTCCCCGCAACTCGGCTGTTGCTTTTGCTTTTTGCTTTTCCTAGAAACTAGCAACTAGTCACTCGAAGCGTAGCGCCCTCTTTTACCTATACGTCTCATCTTTTATTGTCATAGGCTCAAACGCTTTACCCGACTTCATCGCATCCAGCGTTTCTTTTTTGACTTCTTGATCAATCCAGAATGTCCCATAAGCGCCCATAAACCCAGCAGGATAAAATAGAAACTCGGATTGCTTAGTACCTAATGCCTTAGGCAACTTCATCCAGCGCCAATAACCTTCACGAGTATAAGGCACCATGTAACCAGGAATGATCACTTTCGCTTCATCAATCAGGCTCTGAATTTGACGCGACAATTGATGTTTTTTTTCTAAATCGAATTCATTGCGATAATCTTCAATCAGGCTCTCTAACTGCGGCGTAGTATAATTGGTAAAGTTATTATTTTGTGGCTTGTTAGCAAAGTCAGCAGAGAAGTACTGCCAATACACAGGAATGCGTGAAGCCGACATATCATGAAAAGATAATTGATGTTTTTTCTCCAGCACATATTTGAACATGCTCGAACCATCAATCAAATTTAAGCTTAAATCTAACCCAGCTAATTTCGCTTGCTCACGTAAATAAGCGATTCGCGGAGTATGGGCAGGGGTGGCATAAGTAATGGCAAAGCTTAAGCGTTGACCTTTGCCATTGTGACGAATGCCATCTGGACCGATGTGAGTAAACCCAGCTTGTTCAAAATAAGACACCGCCAATTTAGGATCGAACGTCGGCGCTTGAATGTTTGTGTCATCATACTCACCATGCCCCATCCCCATGGGATTAGACTTGCGCACATAATCGTTACGCAGAGTCTTTTCAATCATGCCGTCATAGTCCATGGCATGCATTAACCCTTGACGTACATTGATGTCATCCAAGAGCGGCATCGCTGTGTTAATCCATAGACCACCAGCGCCTATTGGTGCTTGGTTAAATACCCACGCTTTGTGGATATAACCTTTATCGAACAATTCTCCCGTTGCTTTATCGTGCCAAAGCGTTGGGCGAACCAATGGAAAAGAATCTAACTGACCTTTTTCAAAATACTTAAATGCGATATCCGGATCGCGAATGACTTTGATGCTAATGCGATCAACATTGAATCGGTATTGATAATACTTATTGCTGTAGCCCCACCAATCTTTAACATGCTTGAAAGTGACCGCTTTCCCTTTATCAATATCATCAATGTAATACGGGCCAACGGTTGGCTCAGGCTTAAAGTTATAACGACGCACGAAATCATCGGCAATGCCGTCACCATTCTCATCTTTTTTGGGATTAGCATAAAAATGGGCAGGAATAGGTGCAAGGTTAACGTAGTCCATCAGTTCATCGGCATTGCGAGGTTTGCCCGATACCACTGCAATGGTGTGCGGATCGTAGACAATGATATCGCTCACTTCATTGGTGTAAAAATCGTTATACCAAGGAGCAACAATGTCTTTAGAGCGCATCATTTGTAGCACAAATTTGAAATCATCAGCGGTGACTGGCTGACCATCACTCCACTTCGCTTTGGGATCAAGCTTAAAATAAACGGTTTTATGATCATCACCAAATGCCCAAGAGATCGCAATCGACGGCAACCAATTATCGGTATTAGGATGTCTATCAAGTAGTGCCATGGTCGAGCGAGTCCAAGCGGCAAAACCCCCATTGGCATCCGGGCCAACCGTGCGAAAGGTTTGTGGAAAACTATCGATATAGGTGTGATAGATGCCACCGTATTTTGCATCGGGTGACGCAAAAATAGGATCACTTTCATTGGTTTGCCATTGTAAGTTTGTTGGCAAACTCTCTGCATGGCTCAAGGTTGAGTAACTCAAAGAAGAGAACAGCGCCAAGCAAAGGGAAACACCCACTGCAACCTGAGCGGTTAACCTCGAGCTCGATACACTATTTAATAATCTTTTTGTCATTGATAGATATTCCTTACTGTTTTTTTAATCCCTAATGAAACAGGCTTTATGTGTATTGAGTAAACCGCTTAGGATCAAAGGCTTCTCGAATGGCCTCTCCAATAAAGGTCACCATCACCAAGACCGCCACAATCGCACTCACCACAGAAACGGCAATCCAAGGTGCATCTAAATTCGATTTTCCTTGTTGTAATAACTCTCCCCAACTTGGCGTAGGCGGCATCAAACCCAAGCCTAAATAATCCAGCGCGGTCAGCGCCGTAATATTGGCCACAATAGTAAAGGGCGCTAAAGTCACGATCATCACCATGGTATTCGGTAAAATGTGGTGAAACAAAATCCGCCAATTCGACGCGCCTAAAGCTTTAGCGGCTAAAGTGTATTCTCGAGCTTTTTCTTTATAAGTCATGGTGCGCATATACCAAGTCATGCCCATCCAACCAAACAATACATTAATGAAAGTAAACAACATAAAGCTAGGTTGCATGATGGAGACTAAAATCATGATCACATATAAAAATGGCACCATTGACCAAATTTCAATAAAACGCTGAAAGAAGAGATCAAACTTACCGCCCCAAAAGCCCATCACACAACCGACCGTGACGCCAATTGCATAAGAAATTGCCATTGTCAGTAATGCAAAGCCCATCGCAATACGAAAGCCATACAATAAACGCGCCAAAATATCGCGCCCAATGGTGTCTGTGCCTAAATAATGCTGATGGTCAATACTTGGGGCAGCCGGTGGAAAATCACTATCAAAATCTTGCTCATAAGGATTCCAAGGCACCAATGGCATCAAGACAAACCCTTCGGGATCTTTTTCTTGGATAAGCGTTTGCAGGTGGCGATAATTGGTTTCCGATGGGTAACCTAAATCAAATTGCGTCCCTGGGATCACATCCGCGTAAGTTGGAAAAAACCACTCTCCTTGATATTTCACCACCAAGGCACGGCTATTGACCAAAAGCTCCGCCAATAAGGCGAGCACAAATAATAAGCTCAAAACCATTAATGACCAGTAGCCGCGTTTGATCGCTTTAAAGCGTTTCAGTTTTTTTTGAGTTAACGGATTAGACAATAAGCGCATCTTAAGCTCCAAACTTAATCCGAGGATCGACTATCGCCACACAGATATCCGACAAAATATTGCCAATCAACAGCATAAGCGCATTAATCGCAAACAGCCCCATCACCACCGGATAATCACGCTCCATAATGGATTCATAACCTAATAGACCAATACCGTTGATATTAAAAATCACTTCAATCAAAAATGAACCGGTCATAAAAAACATCAACGAATTTCCAAATGAACTGGCCACTGGGATCAAACTATTTCGCAGAGCATGGCGCTTGATCGCTTGTTTAAAAGGTAACCCTTTAGCGATTGCCGTACGCACATAATCGGCGGCCAAGTTTTCCATTAAATTGTTTTTCATGGTCATGGTGAGCAGCGCAAAATCGCCAATCAAATAACAAAACAGAGGTAACACGGCATGCCATAACAGATCTTTTATTTGTTGTGGAAAACTGAAGTAATCAAAGTCATCGCTGACAAAGCCGCCCATCGGAAACCATTCCAAATGAAAACTAAATAAACTGAGCAGCAATACCCCTATGACATAACCGGGTAACGCAAAACCGACAAAAATGAAGATGGAACTGGCAGCATCTAACACACTGCCATGGCGTAAGGCTTTAAAATAACCAAGAGGAATCGAGATAAGGTAGCTAATGAGAAAGGTCATGCCACCATAAAAAAGGGACACCGGCAGTCGCTCAGCAATCATCTCACTGACAGGCTCATAATAACGGGTCGACTCACCAAGATCTAAATGGAGTAACTTAGTTAACCATTGCCAGTAGGCTTGCGGGATAGGTTGATCTAACCCATAAAATTCATTGAGTTCGGCAATTTGGTCTTCAGATAAGGCATTATTCCCACCATGTGTCGTGCTAGTGGCAACCGCAGTATCGCCTTGCTGCATTTGTAAACTCAGCAACATCCGCTCTACCGGCCCACCGGGAACAAACCGTGTTAAGGTAAAAATGAGTAATGTGATACCAATAAAAGTCGGAATGACTAACAGTAATCGCCTAAAAATATACGCTAGCATCCAATCCAGCCTGTGTTCATAACTCTCTCATCCTTTTGTCAGCTCATCTGGCACTGAAACAGCGACACCCACCTTCAGCCCCAGTGACGTCAATGGGGGTAATCTTATACTAATCTCTCTCATTCGATGGTCCAAAATTGCGTATCGAACTTTTTAACAAGCAAGGATAATCAGATAAATGAGTACGCTTGATATTACAATCTATCTCACTGTAAAAATGATACTTAATTGATTGTAAGGCGAATAAACCAGATGTGCTAGCGCTTGTCTTAATCGGTTAGCAGTAAAGATGAGTTTGCTCTAAAAATAGCATTTGCTTTAAAAGTAGCATTTGCTTTAAAAGTAGCATTTGCTTTAAAAATAACAAAGGCCGCATCAGCGACCTTAACTATTACACAGTATGTTATTGATTTAACCTCAGTTGCGGATAACTAAAAGCCACTCAATACCGCACTTTGGACGTCTAACATTTTTAAAATCAACGCTATAGGCTAGATCTTCAGTTGAGGTTAATTAGCGGTATTATTTACGCTCAGCTAAGTATTTAGGCGCATCATTGATGCTATCGAGGACCACATCGGCTAATTGCTCCGCCTCTTGCGTTACCGTCTTGCCACTGCGCACTAAAATTTTCGTGTTCACGCCGGCTGCCATCGCCGCTCGCATATCATCCGCTTTGTCACCGATCATGACCGACTTGCTCATATCGATATCTAATTCTTCTTGAGCAGAAACAAACATACCCGCGGCAGGTTTTCGACAATCGCACACCTGCGCGTATTTTGTCACTGAGCCTTCTGGGTGATGAGGACAATAATAAAGACCATCAAACTCCACACCTTTATCGACAAAATTCCAATCCATCCATTCAGTGAGCGTTAAAAACTGTTTCTCAGTGTAATAGCCACGAGCAATACCCGATTGATTAGTGACCAGAACCAATAAGTAGCCTAAATCTTTGAGTGCTTTGGTCGCTTCAAATACACCGTCAATATATTCAAAATCATCCACGTTGCTGACATAACCATGATCGACATTAATAACGCCATCACGATCGATAAAAACGGCTGGTTTAGACAAAATCACTCTCTCTCTTTAAGCTCAAACAAATATCCACTGGATCTGAGTAGTTCCAACGCCAATTATCGCACGCTTTGCTTAGTTGTTCATTAAGATTCCTCAGAGCCTAAGCTTTCTCTCCTCTATTCTAATCAATTACACCGATAATTCGCTCGATAACCCAAATGGTTGCCTCTTCATTTCATTAACCTCGCTTAATAATTAATTCCATTTAGACGTCTAGACGTAAAAATACCTATTGACTTGAGAAAGCGAAAACCATAGCATCATCTACTAAATCGCAATATCAATGCGTATTTTCACTAAATCAATATATGTTTTCACAAGGCATATGCGTTTTACTAAGCCAATGCTTTATTGAAAATAAAATGAGACCCCAAGTCACCTCAAGGAGCGAGTTTCAGCAAGAATAAAATACGTTTAAGTAAGTGAATTGAAATATGTATCACGCTTTGATCTCTTTTCAAGTTCACGCAATCTAAAACTTGTTTGCCTTGCCCTTTGGGAGCTTTATTTAGACCTTTATGTTATATATAGAGGCACTTGGGAACATGGAATGTATTACCCAGTCAGGTTGTTAAATGATTGAAATTAATCAAGTCAATAAAGTGTTTTATCAAGGCAGTAAAACAATCCCTGCCTTAATTGACATTAATCTTCATATTCCTCAAGGGGAAATCTTTGGCGTGATCGGCTCATCAGGGGCGGGTAAAAGTACCCTAATCCGCTGCGTGAATATGCTTGAAGCGCCCACGTCTGGTTCTGTCTTAGTCGATGGACTCGATCTTACTCAACTTTCTGCCAGCGAATTAAGTCAGGCTCGCCGTAATATCGGCATGATCTTCCAACACTTTAACCTCCTGTCTTCTCGAACCGTTTTTGATAATGTGGCACTTCCCTTAGAGCTGGCGAAGGTCAATAAATCTCAAATCGATCAGCGTGTAACCAAACTGCTCGCCTTAGTTGGTCTAGCTGACAAACGTGACACCTACCCTGCTAATTTAAGTGGTGGACAAAAACAACGTGTTGCGATTGCTCGTGCACTGGCCTCTGAGCCTAAAGTGCTACTTTGTGATGAAGCCACCAGCGCGCTCGACCCAGCAACCACTAAATCTATTTTAGAGCTACTCAAAACCATTAATAAGCAGCTTAATCTGACCATATTGATCATTACTCATGAAATGGATGTGGTGAAAAATATCTGTGACAAAGTTGCCATTATTGGTGGTGGCCGCTTAGTGGAACAAGGATTAGTCAGTGATATTTTCGCTCACCCGAAAACCGAATTGGCACAAGAATTTATTCGCTCAACCCTCGATTTATCTATTCCTGAAGATTACAAAGCGCGCCTACAAGCCAACCAAGTCGAAGGCTCAGTGCCATTAGTCCGCTTAGAGTTTACTGGTGATTCTATTGATATTCCGGCGGTGAGCCAGCTATCTCGCCAATTTAATGTCGATGTTAGTATTTTAAGTGCCGATATCGATTATGCCGGGGGCGTACGCTTCGGATTAATGGTGGCAGAATTTTTTGGCGACCAAGAACCCGTGACTCAATCACTCACTTTCCTAAAAGAACACAATATTAAAGTCGAGGTACTTGGCTATGTTTTATGATCACATCATGGATTGGTATTACGATCATCGCACCTTCCGTTTAATTTGGGGCGCAACATGGGAAACCTTGTATATGGTCGGTGTTGCGGGACTCATCGGCTTTATTATTGGTATACCTATGGGCGTGGTTTTACACGTGACCAAAAAACATGGTTTGTTAGAAAACCGAATCGTGAATACCGTATTAGGTGCCATTGTTAACATTGGTCGTTCCGTTCCCTTTTTAGTCTTAATGGTCGCTATCATTCCCTTTACGACCTTATTAATTGGCAAATTCATTGGCACAACCGCCGCCATCGTGCCTCTTACTGTTGGCGCAATTCCATTTATTGCTCGCTTAGTTGAAAGCGCTTTAGTTGAAGTGCCGAGTGGCTTAATTGAAGCAGCACAATCAATGGGAGCCAGCCCAATGCAAATTATCGCTAAAGTTTTGCTACCAGAAGCACTGCCTTCGATTGTTAATACTATTACCATCACTTTAGTGACACTGGTCAGCTACTCAGCCATGGCCGGTACTGTCGGCGGCGGTGGCCTAGGTGACGTAGCGATGCGTTATGGTTATCAACGTTATCAACCCGATATTATGTTTATCACTGTCGTACTCTTAGTGATCGTGGTACAAATCATTCAAATGGTGGGCGACCGAATTGCCAGCCGAGTGGATCATCGTTAAATATAAAAAACCAACACTATACCCAAGTCATTGACGTGGCTGTAAGACGATAAGTAAATGACCTCATAAGCAGAATACCTGCATACGATTGGGAGAAATGGACTTCATCAACAAAACCGCCGCAGTCAATACTCTGGGAATATTTACAAAGCATTTATACATGGAGATTAGTATATGAAATTGAAAAGCCTGATTAGTGCCGCCGCCGTTGCCACATCCTTACTGCTCACTGGTGCAGCGAATGCGGCAGAGAACACCATCAACGTCGGCGTGATCGCTGGCCCTGAAGCGCAAGTTGCCGAAGTTGCCGCGCAAGTTGCCAAAGAAAAATATAACCTTGACGTTAAATTAACCATTTTCTCTGATTACATTATTCCTAACGCCGCTTTGGACGATGGTTCTATTGATTTAAATGCTTTTCAACACTTGCCGTATCTTGATAAGCAAATTAAAGACCGTGGTTATAAACTAAAGCCTGTCGGCAATACGTTTGTTTATCCAATTGCAGGTTACTCCAAGAAAATCAAATCTCTTGATGAGTTGAAAAAAGGCGACAGCATCGCGATTCCAAACGATCCAACCAATGAAGGCCGTGCCCTACTGTTGCTTGAACAACAAGGGTTAATTAAGTTAGCAAAAGACGCAGGTCTTGAAGCAACACCACTTGATATCGTTGAAAACCCGAAGAAATTGGATTTTGTTGAGTTAGAAGCCCCACAACTTCCGAATGCGTTACAAGACGTGGCGATTGCGATCATCAATAACACCTTTGCCGCTCAAAATGGCTTAACTGTTGAGCAAAATGGCGTCTTTGTTGAAAGCAAAGAATCTCCATACGTTAACCTAATCGTAGCCCGTGAAGACAATGCCAACGACGAAAACGTACAGAACTTTGTTAAAGCCTACCAATCTGATGCAGTTTACCAAGAAGCCATGAAGCTGTTTAACGGCAGCGTAGTAAAAGGCTGGTAAGCTTCCATTCTTATCACTGAAAAAGTGTAGAAATAACAAGGGTGGAACTGTATTCCACCCTTATTTATACCCCTGACCCGTCCTAAATCAGGTACTCATTTCTATCACGCTTTATTTTTGCACAGCTTTAAATCTTGGATTCGCTTTACAGATCACATAAAGCCTTCCTTTCCTTTTGACGACTTGACAATCGGGATGGCGATTTTTCGCACTTTTCAGTGATTTTAATACTTTCATTTATTTATCCCCTGTTGAAAATTGAGCAAAGCGGCGATTAAAGTTTGCTACGCGACCTTCTTTTTGAATCACCATCTGCTTACCGGTATAGAAAGAATGGGAGAGAGAAGATACTTCAATCGTAAAGTACGGATACGTCTTGCCATCTTTCCATTCGATCGTCTGCTTGGTTTGTAGTGTTGACCCTATCAAAAAATATTCATCAACACTGGTGTCATGAAATACCACTGTACGGTATTCCGGGTGAATGCCTTTTTTCATACCAACCTCAAAGATATGTTATAACATAACAATTAATTTATCAGTAATGAGATTTGTTATCAATTTTAATCGTACTCATAAAGCACCTTGTGGTTGAAGAGTTTCTCAACTCCTTGAATAGAGGTATGATGTGGATAACGTCATCATCAGTAAAATCATCATGTCATTTGTTATTCAACCTATTGGTAAAATCCATTCCCCTTACAAAGAAAAATTTGCCGTACCAAGACAGCCGAGGCTTGCTCCCAGTGCCACAGCTCGTATTGAGTTATTAGGTGAGGCCAATTCGCCAGAATCGGTACGTGGTCTTGAGCAATTTAGCCATATTTGGCTGCTCTTTTTGTTTGATCAAAATTTATCGGCGGGTTGGAAACCGACGGTGCGACCACCGCGCTTAGGTGGCAATGAACGAATTGGGGTCTTTGCTTCTCGCGCCACTTTCCGTCCTAATGGCATTGGCATGTCGGCGGTGGAATTGAAAGGGATCACACAACAAGGCAATCAAACTTGGCTCGAACTGGGAAGTGTTGATTTGGTGGATGGAACCCCTATCATCGATATCAAACCCTATATCCCCTACTCTGACTCAATTCCTGACGCCAGCGGTGGTTTTGCAGAAGCGGCACCTGACAATTTACCGGTCATCTTTTCAACCCATGCTCAGTTAACCTTAAAAGAGCTGCCTGAACACAGCATGATTCAAGCGGTCATTGAACAAGTACTGGGACAAGACCCTCGTCCGGCTTATAAAAAAAACAAACCTGATAGCAAAGAATACGCCGTTCATTTATTCGACTTGAACGTTAAATTTACCGTTGTGGATGATAGCGCCAATCAAATAACCCCATTTAATCGCAATTTCATCCATGTAACCTCAATAGAACGCTTTTGAGATCTTGTCGGTACTGCTATTATTACGGGCTATATTGTCGCTTTATTCAAAAGCATGACAACAGATTCAATTAACTACTATACAGAAAAGCGGGTACAAAAATGCGCACCAGCAACTACCTTGTTTCTACCTTAAAAGAAACGCCAAACGATGCCGAAGTGATCAGCCACCAGCTGATGCTACGTGCAGGTATGATCCGTAAACTTGCGTCAGGCCTTTACACTTGGTTGCCGACAGGTTTACGTGTGTTCCGTAAAGTCGAAAATATTGTTCGTCAAGAAATCGACAACGCAGGTGCTGTAGAAACGTTAATGCCCGTGGTTCAACCGTTTGAGTTATGGGAAGAAACGGGTCGCTCTGAAAAAATGGGCCCTGAATTACTTCGCCTAACTGACCGTCACTCTCGTCCATTTGTCTTAAGCCCAACAGCCGAAGAAGTGATCACGAGCCTAGTTCGTAACGAAGTCAGTTCTTACAAACAACTGCCATTGAACCTATACCAAATCCAAACTAAATTCCGCGATGAGCGTCGCCCTCGTTTTGGTGTTATGCGTGCTCGTGAATTTTGCATGATGGATGCATACAGCTTTGATATTGATAAAGCCGGTTTAGAAAAATCTTACGAATCAATGCACGCCGCTTACTGTAAAGCATTTGATCGCATGGGCTTAGACTACCGTCCAGTATTAGCTGACACTGGCGCTATCGGTGGTAACGGTTCTCATGAATTCCACGTATTAGCTGAAAGCGGTGAAGATTTAATTGCCTTCTCAACTGAATCAGATTACGCCGCTAACATCGAAAAAGCGGAAGCGATTGAACTGAAACAAGCTGCGGATGCTCCAACTCAAGAAATGACCTTGGTTGATACGCCAAACGCAAAAACCATTGCAGAATTAGTTGAGCAACATGGCCTAGCGATTGAAAAAACCGTTAAGACGCTATTTGTTAAAGCCTCTGATGAAGTGGATGCGCCAATCGTGGCTCTTATCATCCGTGGTGATCACGAGCTAAATGAAATCAAAGCAGAGAAATTACCACAAGTTGCCGCTCCGTTAGAAATGGCGAACGAAGATGAAATTCGCGCTCTCATTGGTGCAGGGCCTGGCTCTCTTGGTCCTGTGGGTCTTGAACTACCGTTTATCGTGGATCGCAGCGTCGCGGTTATGAGTGACTTTGGTGCAGGTGCTAACGTTGATGGTAAACACTACTTTGGCATCAACTGGGGTCGTGATGTTGCACTTGGTCAAGTAGAAGACTTACGTAACGTCGTGGAAGGCGATCCTAGCCCATGTGGTAAAGGCACATTGATGCTAAAACGTGGTATCGAAGTCGGTCACATCTTCCAATTGGGCACCAACTACTCAGAGAAAATGAACTGTAACGTGCTTGGCCCAGATGGTAAGAGCGTTACTCTTGAAATGGGTTGTTACGGTATCGGTGTTTCTCGTGTTGTTGCGGCAGCAATTGAACAAAATAACGATGAATCAGGCATTATCTGGCCAGATGCGATTGCCCCATTCCAAGTAGCAATCGTGCCAATGAATATGCACAAATCTGAGCGTGTGAAAGAAGCAGCAGAAAAACTGTACGCTGAACTGACCGCCGCTGGCATCGAAGTACTATTTGATGATCGTAAAGAACGTCCAGGGGTAATGTTTAAAGATATCGAACTTATCGGTATTCCGCACACGGTTGTGATTGGCGATCGCAGCATGGACGAAGGTAACTTTGAATATAAAAACCGTCGCAACGGTGACAAAGTAGCCATCGCCATGGACAACATCATTGAGCACATTCAGTCTCAAATGAAATAAAACACAAAGGCGAGCTTAGGTTCGCCTTTCTTTTTTCATTATTATACCAATCACACTAATTACGCTGTTATCAGGCCTTGTAACCTTCAAAGATGAAAAGATAATTAGTACAAATGGTATTAAGTCCTTATTTTAAAATAATCACCTGAGATAAAGAGCAGGAATGAAATGAAAGTATATGATTGTTGTGAGTTGGTACGTGAACTTTATGCACAAATTGGTAGCGGCGACCAAGGCTACATCCCACAAGCGATTACCTGTGTGGTTAAGACCTTAAATGATATTGCTGCCGATCAATCACTTCCTATGCCAACCCGAGAAAAAGCAGCATTTGCAGCCGCCAATTTATTGATTTCTGATTTTGAAGATTAACCAAAATACGTTTTAAAAATAGATACGTCTTAAATAATAGGAGTCGTTATGGATTTAGCTAACTTTGAAAAAATGGATCCTATCATGCTTATGAGCATCGTTAATATGAAATTACGCGATGAATACGGGGATCTTGATAATCTAGTCAAAGCCTTTGATATAAACAAAGATGCATTAATTACAAAACTTTCTGCCGCTGGGTTTGATTACTTGACCGAAGCCAAACAGTTTCGATAAGCCTGCCCAGCATCGCTTATTCAACTAATCATTAAATGGGTTAATGTAAAACAATAAGCTCCCTCCTCGAAGTGAGCTTCCATAATTAAAATTGACACCAACTCCTCGGTGTCAATCCATTCGTTGTTTCAATGCTAATTAAAACACATAACGGAGCCCAGCGCCTAAAATCCAGCTTTCATATTCATAAAAATCAATATTTGATAGCTGCTCTCGATAACCCGCAAGCAGTCCGACGCCCACACCTTTCCAATCAAAAATATCATTATAAGTATAGGTCGCCACAACCCCGATAGCGTCATCTTCTTGAGTTAAGTTAAAAAGTGGGTGAATCTCATCAAATTTTGCGTATTGATACTTTAAGCTCAAGGTCAAGGTTGATTGCTGATACCGCTGAAACAAAGCAATTTGCCCGGTATAAGCATTAGAAGACACAGCCTCTCCGTTTGCCTGATTACGTAAATAAGAAAATGAACTGCGTAGCAAAGTTGAACGCGTTACTGGCGTCAAATAATAGAGTTCACCGTAGTACAGATCGCCTTCTCTATTGAGTTGTGACTGGATTTGAGAGCTATATTGGCTTGCACTCAACTCATCATCAAGTTTATTTTTGCCAGCGGAGATCTCCATACCTAACCCGGTATCAAAGATCTCTGAGTATTGCAGCCTCACCCCTTCGATGGTTTGATCGGTTTCTTGACGTTTGGCACCGACTAAAAAAGGATCTTGCCAAGTTTTACTCCCAATGATTCCAGGAATATAAGATAACTTCACAACCCCTACTTGATCGATATATTGCCCATAGCCTATTTGTATATGTGGCCGCCCAAGTGCAATATCGGAATTACTCGTACCAATAAAAAGTTGATTATCGCCTCCTGAAAAAGTGTAACTTAAATGGCTGCTGGCGACGGGGAAAACAAAGCCTTTCGATTCTCTTTTGCCTTTATCCTCCAAAGAAGTAATGGTCTCGCTGCCTGAATCTGCTTGTGAATTTGATTGAGTGACCCCGACTAAAAACATCGCGGTACCTGAGACGCCTTCTTGCCATTGGCCAGTCTCTTGCGCATAAACCTTAGCTAAAGGGCTAGCTATCATAAATAGCAGCAAAGCCTGTCTAATCCTCATTATCACTCCTTGAAAGGTAAAGTTCCGTATATTGAATTGTGAACAAAAAAATACCAGTTAATTTACGTTAACTGGTATTTATTCAAATAACAAAACAAATTATAAACTGAATTTCATCAGGCTTTATTTTTATAACACCTAGGTTTCATAATACTCAGATCTAATGAGATCTGTCTCTTAGTCACAGCAATCCAGTTAAATTCATTTCTATTTTCTAAATCACAAAAACTTCATATCCTTTTAATTCAGGAATTTGTTGGCGAAGTTCAGCTTCATCTTTTGCTAAACCTTGTAAGTTTTCACAATAGGTATTGGCTTCTTTTTGTAACTCAGCAGAATTTGTTTCTAATTTACTTTGCACATTCGCTTTTAAATCAATGAGCTTATTTTGTAGCTCGCTTAAATTAACGCTGCCGTCTTGTTGCATTTGTTTTGATAAAACAGCAAAGGCACTGGAGAAAAATTCGCCATTGAAACGCTGCATGGCGGCAGCTGAATCCGATTTCCAATTCGATATTGCTTGGTTGATGGCATCCTTTTTCAATACCCACTCACCATTGTTGTAGTAGCGAGACTCAATATCAGCATAAAAATCATTCATGGCCTGTTTTAAATTATTAAACGAGTTAGGGTCTTGGAATGAATTACTGACATCATCGATCACTTCATTAGCAAGCTCGACACCTTGATCGGCAATCTCTTTGGCTTTCGGTATGTAAGTACTGACTTTTTCACGATAAGTTTTAACCGCTTGTTGCTGCAATTGGTTCAAGTCTAACTTATCGCCATTAATAAAAATTTGATTGTTTTGATCAATCACAACTTTCGGTTTGCCTTGTTGATAAACCGATACCACATTGTCTTTTAAACGCAATTCATTCTGAATATTAATATCACACTTAGGTGTTTGAGCCATCGCCGTCATCGACGACAAGGTTAATACTGTAGCCAACCATGTTTTTTTCATTTAAAGCGTCCCATTAGAGATGAGTAAAGTCTTCGTCGCAGGTAAATGTCCTAACATTAACCATAGCAAGATAAACGAATGTAACGTCAGTAATAAGTGAAATCATTCAGCATTTCAATTAAAACAATCTAATCACTTCATAATTCTTGCTATTTTCACCAACTTTTAACACAAAATCGTCATCAACGTATTTTTTGTTCATACTTTGACCAAGCGGCGAAGCTAAGGTAATTAAGTGAATGGTTTTATGATTAAATTCTACATTTAAGCCCCCTGCAACTGGGCTGATAAAAAACCATTTAGAGCATTCCTGTTGAACATCATACAGCTCAACTAAGGCGCCTAAACCAATCTCATCATCTTGGCTATAAGTTTGCGGTATTAAAGCTTTAAAACTTCGGATATCTTGCAAACATTGCTCGACTCTTTGTGCCTGCCCATGCGCTAAGTAAGCGGCTTCTAAACTTAATGTGTCATATTTATGCTCAGGAATATTTTCTTTATCCGTTGCAGTCTTAATTGCCGTTTGAGTCGCTTGATGAGCGACATCATGAAGACGAATCAAAGCTTTTGTGATCACTTGGTGCAACATTTCTTTATTCATAGAATCCTGCAAGTTCCTTTTTCATTCATGCCGCTAACAGGCTAAGATACTTTCTCATATTGAATTATCTTATTTTGAATTAATTGACGATACGTGGGTGTTATGGAGCAGATTCAGCAAACCTTACAAGAGTACTTTGGCTTTACTCATTTAAGAGGTGGGCAACAAAAAGTTATTGAGGCCATTCTTGCTGGTCATTCTGCTGCGGCAATTTTTCCAACCGGTTCAGGAAAGTCATTGTGTTATCAATTACCAGCGCTCATTTTGCCAAATTTAACCCTAGTAATCTCTCCTTTACTGGCGCTGATGAAAGATCAATTAGAATTTTTACACAGTAAAGGTATTGCCGCAGCCTCTATCGATTCTAGCCAGGACAAAGAAACCACTAACCGAACGATGCAACAAGTTCGAAATGGTGACATTAAAGTCTTGATGATCTCTGTAGAAAGGCTGAAAAATGAACGTTTTCGTCAGTTTATTTCACAAGTCCCTATTTCAATGCTTGTTGTAGATGAAGCGCACTGTATTTCAGAGTGGGGGCATAATTTCCGTCCTGATTATCTCAAGCTCCCTTTCTACTGCCAAAGTTTGAATATTCCGCAGGTATTGTTATTAACGGCAACGGCAACACCAGCTGTCATTCAAGACATGAGCCAAAAATTTAATATCAACCAAGATAACATTACGGTTACTGGTTTTTATCGCTCCAACCTCGATTTATCGGTCTTACCGTGTGAAGAACCAGATAAACCACAAGCTTTAGTCGATTTATTATGTAAACAGCCTAGCTTACCCACCATTGTCTATGTCACGTTACAGCATACTGCTGAGCAAGTAGCCCAATATTTACAACAACACGGACTCAATGCGTTGGCTTATCATGCTGGACTTGAATCAGAATTGCGTCAACGTATTCAACAGCAATTCATGCAAGGGGAGGTCCCTTGTATTGTAGCGACCATTGCTTTTGGTATGGGTATTGATAAAGCGGATATTCGCCGAGTGGTGCATTACGATCTGCCTAAATCGATAGAAAACTACTCACAAGAAATTGGTCGTGCTGGACGAGATGGTAAACCGTCTTATTGTACGGTACTCGCCAATAAATCCGGACTCAATGTCTTAGAAAACTTTGTTTATGGTGATACTCCCGACTCGCAGTCCATCCATTACTTATTGGAATCGATTTTTGAACAGCAAAGCGCTTCCGGATTATGGGAAGTCATGCTCACTCGCTTATCTCGTGATACCAATATTCGCCAATTGCCATTAAAAACATTATTAGTGTACCTAGAGTTACAACACATCATTCAAGCCAAGTACAGTTATTACGCTGAATATCGCTTCAAACATATTGCCTCTGAAGCAGAGATCTTGGCGCGCTTTCCCGCTGCAGGCCAACACGCTGAGCGTCACCAGTTTATCCAAGCGATTTTTAGTTGCTCAAAAATCGCTAAAACATGGCGCAGTGTAGATTTTGATGCCTTATGGATGGGCTATCATGCCGACCGTAAACGTGTGATCGCCGCGCTTGATTATTTCCATGAACAAGGTTTAATCGAATTAGAAAGCAAGCAAATCACCGACGTTTACCAAGTGCTTAATGACCAATCCAAAGCTCACGATCATCAAGTCGTCGCTCAACAATTAGCGCAGCTATTTAAGCAAAAAGAACATGGTGATCTAAACCGAATCCAAACACTCATTGATTTATTCGAAAGCCCGTCCTGCTTGAGTTCCAAGCTAGCCAGTTACTTTTTAGATCATGATGTTCCAAATACTTGCGGACATTGTAGCGTGTGCCGTGGCAAGATTGCGAAATTGCCAATTCCCTTTCTTGATGACGTTGCTTTAGACTCGGTAAGGTCATGGTTAAAACCTTATCAACAAGCCTTTAAAGATAGCGAAAAATCTCTATCTTGGACTTTAACCATCGAGGCTCAAACACGCTTCTTATGCGGCATCGCTACTCCGTTAAGCAGCCAATTAAAAGCATCAAAAATGGACGGTTATGGCAAGCTCGAACACTACCCTTTTGCTCAGGTTCAGAGCTGGGTTACACAAGCGCTTGATTGAACAAATGATTCCAAGCTATTGCTCAAACTGCGCCAATCAAACTCGCGTATATTTCATTGAACCTACAATAAAAAAACGATCACTTTGCAGTGATCGTTTCCATTGCCTGTACTCTATTTTGAGTTGCGATTATTTCGCAGAACGGCGTTTATTACGCTCAGCTTGAATCTTTTGAAATTCAATCAATTCTTTTTCAGCCCATTCTTTCGCTTCGGCTTCCGTCGCAAAACCAAGCTGACGCTTAGAAACTAATGTTCTACGTGAAGTAATTTGACGGATAATTTCAGCCGCCCAACCATTACGTTTTTCTACTAATTGATAATTGTATTTTTTACTCATGATACTTTGACCATTCCTACCCCAAATAAGGAAACATTCGCTCTGGCATAGGAATAAATTAGGCGCGTATTACAGCATAATTTCCGATAAAAAGATGTAATTTTGTTACCGCTATTTATTCTGCTTGAAAAACAAACTGCGCAGTCACTGGAATTATTGGTGAAATAACCTCTAAATTAGCGATATTTTGCAATGCTTTAATGCCATCAGACATCCCAAATAAATCTGCGTTAATTAAAATAGGTTCAAGTGTATTGATGGAAAATGATCCATCTTCTATAGCGACAACCGAAACGTGAGTTTGAATACTTTGTTGCTGGTCATGTAAAGACAACACTGCATTCAATGGTACGATTTTTTGCTCCCCGAGTTTCATTTGTTGTAATGGCTTCATATCAATTTGAGCACTTAAACTGGCTTCAGGATAATGCAACACATTAAACAGCTTCTCTTTTATTCTTTGATCGCGGATATCAACTTTAGTATCAACACTCGCTAAATCAATATCCACTACGGCTGCGCCTTGGTCATTAATGATCCCCGTAATCGTCTTAAACTGATTCACCTCAGCGATAGTTGAATTTTTTACTGTAATAAAATGTACTTGAGAGAGTTTAGGGTCCAAATGCCATGCTGCTAAAGATGGTTGTGAAAAAACGGTGCAAGCAGCAGGGAGCATGACTGGAATAACATGTCTCAACCATTGAGAGGGGATGATTGTCTTCATGGTTGCCTTCCTAGATTGTGTTAAAACGGGTGTTTACTATAGTTTATGCTGCCTTTGTAAGAATTAAGTACTCACAATGTCAGGGCTTTATTAATTTTATGACAATATGAAAAAACGGCCACCGAAGTGACCGTCTTATGCTTGCTTAGCTTTTTCAAGTAACGAGAAGCGAAGCGCTCAAGCTACGAAAATCGATTAACCTATATGCTTACGTGCGTTACGGAACATACGCATCCATGGGCTGTCTTCATTCCAGTCCTCGGGATGCCATGAGTTCGCAACCGTTCTAAACACACGCTCAGGGTGCGGCATCATAATACTCACACGACCATCAGTAGTCGTTAAACCGGTAATCGCATTAGGTGAGCCATTCGGGTTATTCGGATATTGCTGAGTTGGGTTACCCATATTATCCACATAACGTAGTGTCACCGTACCAGAATCTTCAATCGCTTGTAGATGTGTATTATCACGCACTTCAACACGCCCTTCACCATGAGAAACCGCGATAGGCATACGAGAGCCCGCCATTCCATTAAAGAAGGCTGATTTTGACTCCTGCACTTCCACTAAGCTAAAGCGAGCTTCAAAACGCTCAGATTCATTGCGCACAAAACGTGGCCATAAATCAGCTCCAGGAATTAAATCGCGTAGATTCGATAGCATTTGACAACCATTACACACGCCCAAAGCAATCGTTTCTTGGCGTTCAAAGAAGGCCATGAATTGCTCACGTGCATTATCGTTGAACAAAATCGATTTCGCCCAACCTTCACCAGCACCTAATACGTCACCGTAAGAGAAGCCACCACAAGCGACTAAGCCTTGGTATTCTTCTAATGCCGCTTGGCCAGTTAAGATGTCACTCATGTGAATGTCTGTCGCATCAAAGCCTGCACGGTCAAACGCTGCCGCCATTTCAACGTGAGAGTTAACCCCTTGTTCACGCAAAATCGCCATTTTGGGTTTAGCGCCCTTATTTATCATAGCGGAGGCAATATAAGGCGCGGCAATATCTTCGTTGATATCAAAGCTGAGTTTAACGTTTAACCCCGGATCGCTGTTGTCTGCTTTAGCAGCAAATTCTTGGTCGGCACACGCAGAGTTATCACGCAATGCTTGCATCTTATGGGTTGTTTCTGCCCAAATAGTGCGAAGTTCAGTGCGATTGCGCTCAAGGACAACCGTGTTACCAGAAGTGATCACAATAGAATCAGATGCATCAACAGCGCCAATCACGTGTGAGCAAGATGCTAAGCCATTTTCAGCTAACACAGCTTGAACGACGTCAAGATCGTCATTGCGAACCTGAATTACCGCACCTAATTCTTCATTGAATAATGCGGCTAAGCTATCTTCACCTAAAGCAGCAATATTTGCTTTCACACCACAGTGACCAGCAAACGCCATTTCAGCAAGAGTAACAAATAAACCACCATCACCTTTATCGTGGTAAGCCAGAAGCTTGTTGTCACGAACCAAAGACTGCATGCCAGTATAAAAGCCTTTTAACTGCTCGGCGTTATCAACATCGGCAGGTTTATCACCCAGTTGTTTGTAAACTTGCGCCAGCGCCGTCGCGCCCATGCGGTTTTTACCATTACCTAAATCAACTAAGATCAGGCTAGTATCACCTTTGTTGATTTGCAGTTGAGGTGTAACGGTTTTACGTACATCTTCAACGCGTGCAAACGCCGTGATCACCAATGACAATGGAGACGTCACTTCACGCTCTTCACCATCTTGCTGCCATTTAGTCTTCATCGACATAGAGTCTTTACCCACAGGGATAGTTAGACCTAATGCAGGACAAAGCTCTTCACCGACCGCTTTTACCGCTTCATACAGACCGGCATCTTCACCCGGGTGACCGGCTGGAGACATCCAGTTCGCCGACAATTTAATGTGTTTAATATCACCAATATCCGTCGCCGCAATGTTAGTGATGGATTCACCCACCGCTAAACGTGCTGATGCGCCAAAATCAAGTAATGCTACTGGCGTACGCTCACCCAGAGACATCGCTTCACCATGATAAGAATCATAACTTGCAGCGGTCACAGCGCAGTTGGCTACAGGAACCTGCCAAGGACCGACCATTTGATCGCGAGCCACAAGCCCCGTCACTGTACGGTCACCAATAGTGATAAGGAAAGTTTTCTCTGCCACCGTTGGAAGGCGTAGTACGCGGTCTACTGCTTCATTAAGCTCAATACCACTGCGATCAATGGCTAGATTATTAGCTTTTAGCGTTTTGGCATCACGGTGCATCTTAGGCGTTTTACCTAAAAGAACATCCATCGGCATATCGATTGGTGTATTGTCGAAATGTGAATCTTCTAATTTCAATTCACGCTCTTCGGTTGCCACACCAACCACAGCATAAGGGGCACGTTCACGCTGACAAATCGCATCAAACGTTTCCATATTTTCTGGTGCAACCGCCATTACGTAGCGCTCTTGAGATTCGTTACACCAAATTTCTAATGGGCTCATTCCAGGCTCATCGTTCGGCACATCACGCAACTGGAAAATGCCGCCACGTTCGCCATCATCCACCAACTCAGGTAAGGCGTTAGAAATACCGCCCGCGCCCACATCATGAATAAAGGCGATTGGGTTTGCATCCCCTAACTGCCAACAACGGTCGATCACTTCTTGGCAACGACGTTCCATTTCTGGGTTCTCGCGTTGAACAGAAGCAAAATCGAGATCTTCCGCCGATTGACCTGACGCCATAGAAGATGCTGCACCGCCACCAAGACCGATGTTCATTGCTGGGCCACCTAAAACAATTAAGCTTGCGCCAACAGGAATTTCTTTCTTCTGAACGTGTTCATCACGGATATTGCCCATACCACCAGCCAGCATGATTGGCTTGTGGTAACCACGAATTTCTTCACCGTTATGAGAATTGACTTTCTCTTCATAAGTACGGAAGTAACCCAATAAGTTAGGACGACCGAATTCATTGTTAAATGCCGCGCCCCCTAATGGGCCTTCTAGCATGATATCTAGCGCAGTGACGATACGGCTTGGTTTACCAAAATCGGTTTCCCAAGGCTGTACGAAGTTTGGAATTTTAAGGTTAGATACCGAGAAGCCGACTAAACCTGCTTTTGGCTTACCACCAATACCGGTTGCGCCTTCATCACGAATTTCACCACCAGAACCAGTAGAAGCGCCCGGCCAAGGAGAAATAGCGGTTGGGTGGTTATGAGTCTCTACTTTCATCAAGATATGAGCTTGTTCTTGATGGTAACCATATTGACGTGTTTTAGGATCAGGGAAGAAACGACCAACGGTAGAGCCTGTCATGACCGCTGCGTTATCTTTATAAGCAGACAACACGTGATCCGGCGTCACTTCAAAGGTGTTTTTAATCATTTTGAACAATGATTTTTCTTGCGCCACACCATCAATCGTCCAATCCGCATTAAAGATTTTGTGACGGCAGTGTTCAGAGTTCGCTTGAGCAAACATCATCAATTCAATATCAGTCGGATTACGTTTCAGCTTTTGCGTAAAGCTTTCAACTAGGTATTCAATTTCTTCTTCAGCTAACGCAAGGCCAAGCGTAATGTTCGCCTCTTCTAACGCAGCACGGCCACCTGAAAGCAAATCAACCTCAGTTAATGGTGCTGGCTCTGCCACTTTGAATAAAGCCTCGGCTTGTTCGAAATCGCTAAAGACTACTTCCATCATGCGATCGTGTAATAAGGCTTTTAACTCAATAAGTTGCAATTCAGATAGATCAACCGAAGATTCAACATAATAGGCCGTACCGCGTTCAAGTCGTTTAATTTGCTTTAAGCCACAGTTGTGAGCAATGTCGGTTGCTTTTGACGACCAAGGAGAGATGGTGCCGGGACGAGGTGTAGTAAGAAGAAGTAACCCTTGAGGTTCATGATCCTCGATGGTTGGGCCGTAAGTCAGTAGCTTTTCAAGCTTAGAAAGCTCTTGCGGATTCAGCTCAGAAGTGAGGTCTGCAAAATGCGTAAATTCAGCATAGATGCCAGACACAGGTAGATTCAATTCACGACAAAGCTCTAAAAGCTTATTGACACGAAACTCGGATAAAGCGGGTGAACCACGCAAAATTCTCATGTGCTTAGGTCTCTTTAGCAGTTGTTTTTAAAAAGAAAAGTGATATTGAAATCCATTCATAAGTGCCTCTTACAACCTCACTAAGCAACAGATTTCAATTTCACCTCTATAGCAAATTAACATCAACCTTCAACCTTTGCGGCGTATTATAGAGCAATTTTCTGTGAGACGTAACTCAAAAAGCAACCGTTTGCGCAATTTTTTTGATTCCCGTCTTTTTATCAAAAATAGCTAACCTAAAAAGGCCAGTTATTACCTATTAACCCCTCTTCCCGCTCCCTACATTCGCCACAATTATTGCTGTGAATTTTGCTGATATCGACGCCATTTGGTATAAAGTAGCTTCTAATGGCTTTATGAGATTTCCTTTTGAGCACTCTTTACTCTCATTTTAAATGTAAGCGACTGGTTTTTATGGCTTTTGTGGTTACTTTCCTCACCGCCTGTCAACCAGATACTCAATCAATGACCGATTTGGAGAAGATCCAAGAACGTGGTGTTCTACGTGTTGGAACACTCAACAACCAACTGTCTTATTTTATAGGACCGGAAGGCCCTACAGGTCTGGAATATGAATTAGCGAAACAGTTTGCAGATGAACTTGGGGTAAAATTAGAAATCAAGCCGGCTTATCATTTAACAGGCTTACTTCCTGCTCTAGACAATCAAGAAGTTGATATTGTGGCTGCTGGTTTAAGCCATACTCCGTCACGCTTAAAACGCTATAACGCGGGCCCGGCTTATTATTATATTAGCCAACAAGTTATCTATAAGAAGGGAACGTGGCGTCCAAGAAACCTACAGCAATTGATTGATAAAGGGGCCGAATTGACCGTAGTTAAAGGTTCTCAATATGACTACACCCTGCAACAACTCAGTAAAATTCATCCTGATTTAAAATGGAAAACCAGTGCGACAGAAGACAACACCGATCTTCTAAAGGATGTTTCAGAAGGTAAGCTAGGCTTTACGGTCGTTGACTCAGTGTCCCTGTCTATCACCCAACGGTTACATCCCAATTTAGCCCTAGCGTTTGAATTAACCGAAGACCAACCGGTATCTTGGTTTATCAGAAAAAGTGATGATGACTCACTTTACGCCTTAATGGTCGAGTTCTTTGGCAGCTTTAATCAATCCGGTCAACTGGCCAGTTTGGAAGAAAAATACTTTGGCCACATTCAAAGCTTTGATTATGTTGATACCCGTGCTTTTATTCGCTCACTTGACTCTAAGCTACCTAAATATAAACACTTATTTCAAAAGTATTCGAAAGAATTTGATTGGCGTTTAATTGCGGCTTTATCTTATCAAGAGTCTCATTGGAACCCTTATGCCAAATCACCAACAGGCGTAAGAGGCATGATGATGTTAACGCAATCTACCGCGAAAATGGTTGGAGTGACGAACCGCTTAAACCCCGATAAATCGGTTTATGGTGGGGTTGAGTATTTACGCCGCATGGTCGAACGAATCCCGGATTCTATTCCAGATCATGAAAAAATCTGGTTTGCTCTCGCTTCTTACAACGTGGGTTATGGCCATGTTATGGATGCAAGACGCATTACCCAACACGAAGGTGGCAACCCTGATTCATGGACGGACGTTAAAGAACGCTTACCTAAACTGCGCATTCCAGGCTATTACAAATACACCCGCTATGGATTTGCCCGAGGTGATGAAGCCAAAAATTATGTTGAAAATATACGTCGCTATTATCAAACCATCATAGGTTATGAAGCGGAAACACAACCGAATCAAGATGGCTCAGCTCAAGATGACGATTTCCAAGTGATTAGTCCCATGATTGATTTACAAGCAGAAAGTGCAGCTTTGTCGCTAGAGCAAGATAATGAGTCTCTGTCTTTAGAAGAGACCTCTCATCAATAAAATTGATAAGTAAATAAATCAAATGGCAAGTGAATAAATGAAAAAGTGAGATCTTGGATCTCACTTTTTTTATGTCAAAAATAAATGGTTTATTTACCGAAAAAAGGGTTAGCTGGAAAAAATAAACTGTGCTAAAACTGTCATGGATATGTCACAAAAAGACGATATAAACAGAGAAGATATAAACAAAACAACAAACATTGCAAACTAAGAAGGAGGCATAAGAATGTTCTCTAAAAAGAAACCATTGAACAGAATCGTTCGCAATAAAGCGAGCTCTACGCGCAGAAAACGCATGCTCGCAAATAATAAAAAACAAGTGTTATGGCGTCACCGTTCTTACGTATTCTGGTCAGAAGTGTAAGACATAATCCCGACCATCGGCAAACATCCTTACTGACTTGTTTGCCGATAAATACCTCATTCGAAACTAATCTTTGGCTTTTCGCGCTTCTTTAATTTCTTTGCGTCTACGCTTAAAAAAAGCCTGTAATTGGTGTCGGCATTCTTCTTCAAGCAAGCCCCCTTCAACACGTGCGTGATGATAAGCGGCCTCACTCTTAAATAAATCAAGCACTGTTCCAGCCGCCCCCGCTTTCAAATCATAAGCACCAAACACAATTCGACCAACACGGCTGTGTAAAAGCGCACCAGCACACATAGGGCAAGGCTCTAACGTCACGTATAACGTGGTCTCTAATAAACGATAGTTTTGTAATTTTTGCCCCGCTTTTCGCAACGTGGTGATTTCAGCATGGGCCGTGGCATCATGATGGCTAATTGAGGCATTCCAACCTTCTGCAATAATCTCATCACCTTTTACCAACACCGCTCCAACTGGAACCTCGCCATGCGTTTCAGCAACAGCAGCTAACTCAATAGCACGCCGCATAAATTGTTGGTCTTGTTCAGTAAAAATAGGCGCTGATTCAGGGGTAGATAAAGACATTGCAGAGAACTCATAATAAACGGAACTTTAAATTATACCTGATTTATAGCGAAATACAGAGTCGCTAGCAGTCCGTTATCCTACGCAATCATTCCTTCAATTATCAAATTCATTATATTGCGAAATCATCGTTCTTAAGGCTACCGATTGACGTTCATTCCAACGGTTTTTCCAACCAGTTTCAATATCAATAACCTTAAGTTTATCATTCAGAGAGTTTGTGATTTTCCACTCTGTAATATATGGGCCTGAAACACTTTGCCCATCAGAGATGGAATTAAAAACGATAGTCCCATTGGCTCCACTGATAGAACGACTTCGAAAATACTCAAGCTGGGCTTCTGCAAGATGAAGAGCCTTAATACTATGTTCAGCGTAATCCGCTTGTCTTTCCATATAGGTTTGCAGTTTCACCAACCCCATGATCCCGACAATTAAAATCACAAATGTGATCAAAACTTCAATCAAGCTAAAGCCTCGTTGTTTAGAAATCATTCCATGATCCTTTTAGCCATGTCGGCTTTAATAATTGACCAAGTGGATTTTCGATTTTGGATTTATCATAGGAAAAGCTCACGCTACCATGAAAAACAGCCAGTTGACCCGGTGCATCAATCACCATCAACCCATCGGGTACATACGAACCGGTTAAATACATCACAGGTACAACCGCAATATCGTCATACACATTTTTGACAAATAGGCTTCCGGTGAAATTCTCCCAATGGTTTAAACTTGGTGAAAGCGGCAACGTATATAATTGATACAAAACACCATTAAAAGGCATACTTCCCGTTGACGATAAAATGCCATTTTGCACCACAACAATCGTCCCTTTTTGGCCTTGTCCCTGATCAGCAGTATAAATTTTGCTTCCATTCCCTATATCGCAGTCACCGTTTACCCAAATCAACTTTTCGCCACTTTCAATTTCTTGAGCAATTTTTTTATCACAAGCACAATTAACGGGGTCTCGCCCTGGTACACCATTCAAATAAGTAGAACATAAACCACCAGAGATCGATTTAAAGCGATCTTTAATTACCGATAATTGGGATTTTGGTACTCCAAATAATTCCTGAAATGGGTCAAAGTTGAGTTGGTAGGAGTAATCTGAAAAAAACAGAGCCTCACTCGCTAAAGCGTCCCCAGATTGATCTAATCCATCATTTTCGCTCTGCAATGAAATGGTCGTTAAACTAGAAATAGAGGTTGTATATTCAGGCGCTTTACACTTGACGCCATTAACAAAGGCTTCTTGACTGGTTGGAATCTTCGTATTCAATGTACTTGCAGCACTCGAAGACGCTGGCGCTAAATACAAATTATTAGAATAAGTCACACTGACACAGGAATATTCACCATTAGGCATTTTTTCTAATGGTTGAGGATGAAAGTCATAAGAACCCACAAAATAAATATCAGAACTTGCTGATAGTGCCCCCATAGCCCCCACCGTTGGGACTCTTAACACTTTCGCGATTCGATAACCATTTTCGACAGACTCAACGCTGTAAAGGTTCGAGAAACCTTGCCTGGTAATGTGAATTTTATTCGCATCATCACACTCTGTGTATGACACTAAATGAGGTTCGGTTGAGGACACATCGATAACTGTCGCCAAGGCACATTCCAAGCGCCCCTCCGCTTTCCAATGTAGTTGGCGAGCGGCAATTTCATTTTGTACTCGCTTACTTTGAAAAAAGACACCTTTATAGCTCACAAGTGAAAGGACTAAGGCTCCAGACAAAAGCATCACCACCACCAATAACATGGCTGCCCCTTGTTGATGAGCATAAGCCTTTAAATAACGCCCTCGAGATAACATTAGTTCCAGTTCCTTTGCTTAATTTGAGTACTTAAGGTTTGAGTATGCGTCCCATCATTAAGAGAGGCCGTTAATGATAAGTTGATCAAAGCCGAACTGACCGAGCCTCCTAAAGGCGTTTCCGAAACCACAAATGAATCCACTCTTAATCTATGTTGATCCAAGAGCGACAGGGCTGGAGTACAAGCATTCACTATAGGAACAACCTCCGTATTGACACATAATTTCAACTTTGCATCATCCAATAAAAACGTGACTTGAGTGTAGTCGCCATCTGGTTTTTTATAGGTATAGGCTAAACTTGAGTGAGAAGTACTTATCACATTAAATGCACCAGATAACATTAACGAAGCCCCTTCAGAGCCATTAAACCCTGCTCGTTGAGCATCTTCTTTGATATAACGTAGCGCTTCATTAATGCCTTGAATCACCAATAAACGTTGCATTCGTTCCGTCGCTAATTGCTGCCCTGACAGAAAAATACTGCCAACGGCAATCATCACCACAATACTGATTGTAGAAGCCACCAGCATTTCAATTAATGAGACCCCTAATTGACGACTACGTAGGTTACTTACAGGGCGGAAAACCATAAAATGCTCCGTCTTTACCACAAATTCGAATACGCCCAGTAATATTGCTAAACACTAATTTGAGCCTTTTATGATTATCGATAAAAAAAGATAAACTAGAAGATTGATTCGGCTTTCCGTTCACTGGTTCAAACTCTAATTTTGACAGTAAGCTAGAGTTATTCGCCTTTGGAAAATTCATCGTTACATATTTAAATGGCTGTCCATCTAGATACATCAGTGCGTCAGTTTGTGCCGAAGAAAGTGAGGCTACCGGGGTACTTGTGAGTCGAGTCGCCAACCCCCACTCACCACTATCAGGGGCTCCTACTTGCACAAAATGAAGATAAACAGTCTGATTGCGTAATACCGCTTCTGATTTGCTTTGAACAAAGAAACCTTGCAGCTCTTCAGCCAATCGCTGCATTTTGGCCTGTTCACTCATCCCACTAAACGATGGCACGGCAACCGCCAATAAAATGCTCAAAACAACCACAGCAATCAGCATTTCAATTAATGTAAACCCTCGAGCCATTCCCCAAAATCCTTTGTAACTAGTTACATTCTGATTTTTCATCTTGCGCCGATGCTAGCACTTAACAAAAATGGCATAAGTCTCTAAGTGGAAGTAATGGAAATGATTCGAATAAATCAATGCAACAAATTAATCACTAAACACATGGGAATGACATTGATCGAATTATTGATCGTCATTACCACCATTGGCGTGTTAAGCGCCATCGCCTATCCTAGCTACCAAGCTCATGTTTTAAAAAGTCACCGCTCAGCCGTCATGAGCGATATGATGAAAGTTCAAATGAAATTAGAGCAACATCGAACGCAAACTGGCAGTTATGACTACACCATTATCGATAACTCAACTGGTGACTGTGATGCCTCTGTGGGCTGTCAAAATGACACTGACCGCTACAAATTATCCATCACGTCTGGAGCAAGCGGCATTAATCTTTACATTATTAAAGCCGTCCCACAGGCGAAACTGGGCCAAACAAAAGATAAATGTGGCAGGCTAAGTATGAATGCGGGCTCTGTTGGTTCAGCAGAAAAGAATGGGATAAGCGTGGATGGGTGTTGGAATTGAGGTGCGTAACTCGAGGCGCGACCGTTTCACTTCTCGTTGCTCGATAAAGATAAAATCCCACTAGAAACTCATCTTATTCTTTTCCGATAAACGAGCGGCGCAGCGCCCGCAAACCGAGCTCCGAGAACCAACAAAGCCCCCATCACTGGAGGCTTTGTAATTTATCAATTAGTTCATTTTAAACTTAACGTCGCTTTAGCTAGTCAAATCATCAAAGAACTTCTTCACGCCATTGAAAAAACCATCTGATTTCGGTTTATGCTTTTGACTGGCTTCTTCACCACCAAAAGACTCTTCCAACTCACGTAATAGCTCTTTTTGACGAGAACTTAGTTTGACTGGTGTTTCTACAACCAACTTACAGATCAAGTCACCGGTTGCACCACCACGTACTGATTTTACGCCTTTACCGCGCATACGGAACATACGACCCGTTTGCATTTCAGCCGGTACTTTTAATTTAAAACGGCCATCCAGTGTCGGTACTTCCACTTCACCGCCTAACGCCGCTAAAGTGAAACTTACAGGCACTTCGCAATGCAGGTTATTACCATCACGTTCAAAAATATGGTGCGGTTTTAAATGTACTTGGACGTATAAGTCACCTGCTGGTGCGCCACGTTCACCCGCTTCGCCTTCACCATTTAAACGAATGCGATCACCGGTATCCACGCCTGCAGGGATCTTAACATTAAGCGTTTTGCTCTTATTCTTGCGACCTTCACCATGACATGAACCACAAGGATCTTTAATGATTTTACCGCGACCATTACAGGTTGGACAGGTTTGTTGAACCGCAAAGAATCCTTGACGCATTTGCACTTGGCCATGACCATGACAAGTACCACAAGTTTGCGAACTTGATCCTGCTTTAGCGCCGCTACCATCACACACTTCACATTCAGCTAAAGTTGAGATGTGGATTTCTTTTTCACAACCACGAACCGCTTCTTCAAGTGATAATTCCATGTTGTAACGCAAATCAGCACCACGTTGAGCACGCTGCGCACCGCCACGACGGCCACCGCCACCAAAAATATCACCGAAGACATCACCAAACATGTCTTCAAAACCGCCGCCGCCACCGAAGCCACCGCCGCCGCCCATACCACCTTGTTCAAAGGCGGCATGTCCATATTGGTCATAAGCTTGCTTTTTCTGTGGATCAGTTAAAACTTCATACGCTTCTTTAACTTCTTTAAATTTATCCGCGGCATCCGCTTCTTGGTTACGGTCTGGGTGATATTTCATCGCAAGACGCTTGTACGCCTTTTTAATATCGCGCTCTGATGCATCACGGCTTACACCTAATACTTCATAAAGATCACGTTTTGACATGCTCGTTTCACCAATTTATTTAAACTAATAAGCCTTTGCTTATTAATATGTTTTTCAAAATGTTTATCTAAAAGTTCCCAGCTATATCTAGCTAGATAATCCTATCCATTAGTCAAACTAGGAAATGATTATCTAGCAGGACATTGTGCTCATAAATTCTCTGACAGTAGATCGAAAATTGCGGGCGTGAGAGGTGAACTCTAAACGCCCGCACATCGATTCACTGATTCTGTAAATGAAAGACTTCAATTACAGGACAGCAGACTTAACCACAATCCGTTGGATTATTTTTTGTCTTCGTCTTTTACTTCTTCAAATTCAGCGTCAACCACATCGTCTTCAGGTTTAGCTTGTTCGCCACCTTCAGCTTGTTGTGCTTGGGCTTTTTGCTGAGCAATTTCCATCAGTTTTTGAGCTGCAGCGGCTAATTCTTGAACTTTAGTGTCAATCGCTGCTTTGTCATCGCCTGATTTCACAGATTCAAGTGCTGAGATCGCTGCTTCAATTTTCTCTTTCTCATCAGCAGGAAGTGCGTCACCGGCTTCTTCAATTTGCTTACGAGTACCGTGAATCATTTGGTCAGCTTGGTTACGAGTAGTTACTAACTCTTCGAACTTTTTGTCCGCTTCTTTGTTAGCTTCCGCTTCTTGTACCATTTTCTCGATTTCTTCATCTGATAGACCGCCAGATGCTTGGATCGTGATTTTTTGTTCTTTACCAGTCGCTTTATCTTTTGCAGATACGTTCAAGATACCATCCGCATCCAAGTCGAAAGTCACTTCGATTTGTGGCATACCACGTGGCGCAGGGTTGATACCTTCTAGGTTAAATTGACCTAAAGATTTGTTGTAAGACGCTTGCTTACGTTCACCTTGCAATACGTGAATGGTTACAGCGCTTTGGTTATCTTCTGCTGTTGAGAACACTTGATTCGCTTTTGTTGGAATCGTTGTGTTTTTCTCAATCAGTTTCGTCATCACACCACCCATCGTTTCGATACCGAAAGATAGAGGCGTTACGTCTAGTAGAAGAACGTCTTTTACGTCACCCGCAAGTACACCACCTTGAACCGCAGCACCTACCGCTACCGCTTCATCAGGGTTCACGTCTTTACGTGCTTCTTTACCAAAGAACTCAGCCACTTTAGCTTGAACCATTGGCATACGTGTTTGACCACCAACTAGGATAACGTCAGTAATTTCGCTTACAGATAGATCCGCATCCGCTAGTGCTACTTTTAAAGGCTCTAGAGAACGTTGTACTAGATCTTCAACTAGAGATTCTAGTTTCGAACGAGTTACTTTTACGTTCATGTGTTTAGGACCAGTCGCATCCGCTGTTACGTATGGTAGGTTAACGTCTGTTTGTTGTGCAGAAGATAGTTCAATCTTCGCTTTTTCAGCCGCTTCTTTCACACGTTGCATCGCTAATGGATCGTTTTTCAGATCAATGCCTTGCTCGTTTTTAAACTCAGAAACTAAGTAGTTGATTAGACGGTTATCAAAGTCTTCACCACCTAGGTGTGTATCACCGTTAGTCGCAAGAACTTCAAATGTTTTTTCGCCTTCAACTTCATCAATTTCGATAATTGAAATATCGAATGTACCACCACCAAGGTCATAAACAGCGATAGTGCGGTCGCCGCCTTTTTTATCAAGACCGTAAGCCAATGCTGCTGCAGTTGGTTCGTTGATGATACGTTTTACTTCTAGACCTGCAATACGACCCGCATCTTTTGTTGCTTGACGTTGAGCATCGTTAAAGTAAGCAGGAACCGTAATTACTGCACCTGTCACCGCTTCACCTAAGTAATCTTCAGCGGTTTTTTTCATTTTTTTCAAGATTTCAGCTGAAACTTGAGGAGCCGCCATTTTTTGGCCTTTCGCTTCTACCCAAGCATCACCGTTATCAGCCTTAACGATTTTGTAAGGCATGATGCTGATGTCACGTTGAACTTCTTCGTCTTCAAAGCGACGACCGATCAAACGTTTGATTGCGAACAATGTGTTTTCAGGGTTAGTTACCGCTTGGCGTTTTGCAGGTTGACCTACTAATGTTTCGCCATCTGTATAAGCTACCACTGATGCCGTTGTACGCTCACCTTCAGCATTTTCAATTACACGTGGTTTGTCGCCGTCTAATACTGCAACACATGAGTTAGTTGTACCTAAATCAATACCAATGATTTTACCCATTTGAGATTCTCCAAAGAATTCAGTTATTCAGTTTTTGCTATACCCAGCTTTATTTCAATTAGATGGGGGCTCAGAATTGGGATTCAACCCTGTAAGCTAATTTGTTTTGTATTTCGCATTACGTTTTTCTGTATGCTCAATAGATAGGGGCATACAAAAAGTTTTCAAGGGGAAAAAATAAAAAAATGCCGAGTTTTTTATTACTCGGCATCTAAAAGGCTTAAATAGCGAGGTTTGTTATTTCGCAACCATTACCATTGCAGGGCGAATTACACGACCATTAAGCTCATAACCCTTCTGCATCACCAGCATGACAGTGTTTGATTCATGCTCAGGGCTTTCTTGCATACCAATCGCTTGATGCAATTCTGGGTTGAATGCTTCACCTTCTGGGTTGATAGCAACTAAACCAAATTTAGCCACGATATCAACAAAAGATTTATGCGTCATTTCAACACCTTCAAGGATCGGCTTCACTGTTTCATCTTCAGGGTTACCGGCTTGAATCGCACGCTCTAAGTTATCAATTACTGGTAAAAGTTCTTCAGCAAACTTGTTCAACGCGTATTTACGGGCTTTATCCATTTCTTGCTCATTGCGACGACGCATATTTTCAACGTCAGCTTTTGCGCGAAGAACGGAATCTTGTTGCTCTTTAACTTGCGCTTCTGCAGCTTGTAAGGCCGCTTCTAACTCAACAACACGAGAAGACTCTTGTTCGCTCTCTTCATTCCATTCAATATCGCCTTCGCCACCAATCGTTTGAGCGTCATCCATCAGAATCTCCTCATCGACAAGCTCTTGCTCAACTTGCACGTCATCAGCTTTTAGATCTTCATTTTGCGGTTTGTTGTGTTCGTTAGTCATGTGATCTCCAAGAATAAATTCAACACTACGCGCGTGCCATAACGGAATAGGCACAAAATACTCGCATAGTCGTTCCACTTGCCTTTATTATGGGGATGAAGATTTGTGATTCAAGCGTAATAGCGACTTTATCTTTTATTGTTATGCTTAAAATGAGTATATCCGCCCAATAATTGAGGCTAATGCTTCAATCATGAACATAATGACCTATTATAAACCTCTTTATTTATCGAGCCGACACTATGCAAAAGCCTTTTAACGTTATCGCCATTATTGGTAAACCGCGCGACCATAAAGCCGTGCAAACGCATAAAGAGCTTTTCTATTGGCTAATGGATAAAGGTTATACCGTTATTATCGATGAACGATTACGTGATATTTTAGATGATATACCGAGTGAGGTATTTACCAGTTTGTTGCAGATTGGCGAACAAGCCGATTTAGCCATCGTCGTCGGTGGTGACGGCAATATGCTGGGTGCTGCGCGCATTCTTTCTCGTTTTGATATTTCAGTGATTGGGGTCAACCGAGGCAACTTAGGCTTTTTGACCGACCTTAATCCTGAAGATTTTCATGACACTTTACTCAGTGTGCTTCAAGGGAATTACCTCGTTGAACAGCGCTTCTTGTTAGAAACAGAAGTTCACCGTGGCAACCACATAAAAAGTCATAACTCAGCCCTCAATGAAGTGGTCCTTCACCCGGGAAAAGTGGCGCACATGATTGAGTTTGAAGTGTATATTGATGATCGCTTTGCATTTTCTCAACGCTCCGATGGGTTAATTGTCTCAACCCCAACAGGCTCGACGGCTTATTCGTTATCCGGCGGTGGGCCAATTTTATCTCCCAGCTTAAATGCGATTTCTTTAGTACCAATGTTTCCACACACGCTTTCAAGCCGCCCATTAGTGGTTGATGGCGATCGAAACATCAAATTACTCGTCTCACCAGATAATCGAGGCACTCAAGAAGTCAGTTGCGATGGTCAAATTTCTCTGCCAGTTTCGCCTGGTGATGAGATTCAGATCTACCAAAGCCCAAATAGCTTAAAATTAATCCATCCTGAAGATTACAGCTATTACCACGTTTTGCGTCATAAGTTAGGTTGGTCAAGCAAGTTGTTCTAATTCCTTTTCACATTTGAAGCCGTTGTTTTGCTCACTGCGACGCCAACAACTTAGAGAATAATTCCTCCCTATTTAATGCCCTGTTGATTTGTGATCTACAGGGCATTTTTGTATGTAAATCAATATACGAGCAAAAATTCACACAAAAAACTTTACTGTATAAAAAGCCAGTATATACTGTTTGTACATACAGTGATTTTTCTCTTTTCTGAAGGTGGATTTATGCTCTCCCATTTAAGCATTAATAATTTTGCGATTGTTAAATCTTTACAGCTAGAGCTTTTCAAAGGAATGACAACCATTACCGGCGAAACTGGCGCAGGTAAATCAATTGCCATTGATGCGCTCAATTTATGTTTAGGTGGTCGTGCTGATTGTAATATGGTTCGCCCAGGAGAGGATAAAACCGACATTACTGCTGCCTTTATTTTAGACAACAACCTCAACGCTAAACGCTGGTTAGAGGATAATGAATTACTAGAGTCTGGTGAATGCATCATTCGCCGTATTATTACCAATGAGGGGCGTTCTCGCGCCTTTATTAATGGTAATCCAGTGCCACTTTCTCAGCTCAAAGCACTTGGGCAAACTTTAATTAACATTCACGGTCAGCACGCACATCATTTATTAATGAAGCCTGAGCATCAACTGACATTGCTCGACCAATATGCAGGGCATCAACAACTGATCCAAGTGACAAAAAAATCGTATTCAGATTGGCGTCAACTGCAAAACCAACTCAAAACACTAAAAGCCAACAGCCAAGAAAACTTAGCGCAAAAACAATTGCTTGAATACCAAGTAAAAGAGCTTGATGAAGTGGCTTTAGGAGAAACAGAATTTGAAGAGCTGGAACAACAACATAAAGTGCTCTCAAGCAGTGGTCAAATTGCCATGACCTGTCAACAAACAATCAACGAGTTATACGAAGGCGAAGATGTCAATGCGATGGCATTATTACATTCTGTGAGTCATTCTTTAGTAGAGCTAGCCGACTTAGACCCCTCATTAAGTCACTTATCCAGCTTGATATCTGAAGCTATGATCCAACTGGAAGAGGTTAATTCAGAGTTACGTCATTATGCTGACAGTATCGATGTTGATCCGGCCCATATTGCCGAAGTAGAAGAGCGCTTTAGCAAAGTCATGACGACCGCACGTAAACATCACGTTCGCCCTGAAGATCTGTATCAATACCATCAAGAAATCAAAGCACAAATTGAAGCTCTTGATTGCTCCGATGAAAAGTTCGAACAACTGGAAAATGAAGTCACCGAAAAATATCAGATTTTTTTAATGGCAGCAGAAAAACTCAGCAAAAGCCGTCATCGCTATGCCAAAGAGCTCAATAAACTGATTTCACACAGCATGCATGAGCTGAGCATGGAAAAAGCACAATTTTGTATTGATATTGTCAGCAATGAAAAACACTCAGCACCATTGGGCATCGATCAAATTAGCTTCTTGGTATCCACAAACCCTGGCCAGCCTTTGCAAGCCTTGGCAAAAGTGGCCTCTGGTGGTGAATTATCACGTATTTCTTTAGCCATTCAAGTGATCACCGCCCAAAAAGTACAAACACCGAGTCTTATTTTTGATGAAGTGGATGTAGGGATCAGTGGTCCAACGGCTAGCGTGGTTGGCAAAATGCTGCGTCAACTTGGCGAATCAACTCAAGTATTATGCGTCACTCACTTACCTCAAGTGGCTGGATGTGGGCATCAACAGCTCTTTGTTGCCAAACAAACTAAAGCCGGTAAGACTGAAACTCAAATACATCAATTATCAGAACAACAACGCATTGATGAGCTAGCACGTTTACTTGGCGGCAGCACGATTACTGATTCAACTAAAGCAAATGCCAAAGAATTGTTAATTGCAGCTTAAGTCTAGGGTCTAGGGTCTAGGGTCTAGGGTCTAGGGTCTAGGGTCTAGGGTCTAGGGTCTAGGGTCTAGGAAGAATAACGTCTATTGATATAAACTTTGCAACTAAACTCTAAAATTTAGGTCTTATTTGCATGTTTAACCCTGAGGGCTTTTACTTCTGAGCTGGGCTTGTTTATTATCAAGGCAGTTTTTAGCCTTTAACTCTAAGAAAACCACTATGCATTTAAAAAAGTGGATATTAATTATCCCTTTCGTATTAACGATATTATCGGGTTGTAGCGTACTTGAACGCTTCGTTTATCGCATCGACATTGCTCAAGGTAACTATCTAGAGCAACCGGATGTCAACAAACTCCGTATTGGCATGACCAAAGAACAAGTTCGTTATGTTCTCGGTTCACCAATGTTGGTTGAAAATGGTTACCCTGACACTTGGTATTACATTTACCACTTTACTCATGGACATGATGATTCAGTCCAAAAAAACTTTATTGTGAAGTTTGATCCTCAAACTCAAAAGCTGGCGAATGCGTCAGGGGACTTTGAACTCAGCTCGGATTTCTATACTCCATTGAACTGAGTACCCCATTAAACTAAGCCCTCTGCTCAATCATTCATAAAAAATGGCCTGACATCTGAACTGACCCCCAATAGTTGGACACCAACATTGGGGGTTATTTTATGTCTAAGTACATCAGAGAATTAAAGCTGTGCATTGCTCAGCGTTGCCTTGATGGCGAATCATCGACATCTCTTGCAAAAGAGTTATCTATTCCTGCGAACCAAATTCGTTATTGGACTTCTGTTTACAGGATCCATGGTTCATCTTCATTTTTACCTCTTGATTATGAAAACTCCGCAGATTTTAAATTCTCGGTATTAAAATCAATGTGGGAAAATAACTGGTCTATAAGCCAAGCGAGTGCTGAATTCAATTTTTCTTCTAACGGGACTATTTCTGTTTGGTTAAAGCTTTATAATCAGTCGGGATTCCAAGGCTTACATTCCCGACCTAAAGGCAGACCATCTATGAAAACTCAATCAAATAAGCGTCCGACTAAACCTGATGAAGACATGTCACTTGATGAACTCAGAGAGGAACTGGCTTATTTGAGAGCGGAGAATGCTGTTCTAAAAAAGTTAGAGGAGCTGGACAAGTTAAAACGTCAAGCAGCAAAGAAAAAGCGTTGACTGTTCAAGCTCTAAAACACCAACACAAAATCCAGCATTTATTGCAATCCATTGGATTGCCCAAGAGTGTGTATTACTACCAATGCCAAGTGTTGAGCACTCCCGAGCCTTACGCGAATGAGATAGCGAGTATTGAAAGAATATTTCATAAGCATAAAGGTCGATATGGTTATCGACGCATTCATTATGCTTTACGTAGAGAAGGCATCTACTTAAATCATAAAACGGTTCAGCGCTTAATGGCAAAACTAGGGCTAAAATCGACCGTAAGACCGAAGAAATATCGTTCTTATAAAGGTGCGATTGGGCGTATTGCCCCGAATATTCTGAAGCGAGACTTTAAATCGACGAAACCAAATGAAAAATGGGTGACCGATGTGACGGAATTTAAAGTGGCAGGTGAAAAAGTCTATTTATCTCCTATCATCGATTTATTTAATCAAGAAGTCGTTAGTCATACTGTAGCGACCTCACCTAAATTACATCTCGTGACCGAGATGCTAGAGAAAGCGACGAGTAAGTTAAGTCAAGCGTCCTCGTTAACTTTACATAGTGATCAAGGGTGGCAATACCAACACCGTGATTATCGTAACAAGCTAAAAGAGAAAAGAATAAATCAGAGTATGTCGAGAAAAGGAAACTGTCTTGATAATGCTGTGGCTGAAAACTTCTTCGCACTTTTAAAAACAGAAATGTACCATGGTTACCACTTTGACAGTGCTGAGCAACTTATGGCATGCATTGATGAATATATTGATTATTACAATAACGATCGGATTAAGGTGAAATTAAAAGGCCTAACTCCGGTAGAATACCGAAATCAGGCCTTAGAAGCCGCATAACAGAAATGTCCAACTTTAAGGGGTCACTTCACTCACAATAAGAGCCATTTTTATACCAATCACACTAATTAACCTCAGTTGCGGACAATTAGATAGCCAGAAATTGCCTAGAAAAAGGCTTGAGAACAAGATTAACTATTTTTGGCTTGTTGCGCTCGTTTACGGCGAATCTCTTTCGGATCAGCCAACAAAGGTCGATAAATCTCAATTCGGTCTTTATCTCGAACCGTCGCATCTAACTTGACATTACGGCTATAGACACCCACTTTATTTTGGCGTAAATCAATCTCAGGATAACTTTCTAATACTCCTGATTGCTCAATAATTTCTTGTACTGTCAAATCAGACGCTACGGCTAACTCAAAGACTTTTTGTTCATGTGGTAGCGCATACACGACTTCAACATGAATCAAGGCATTTTCATCCATCATTACTTATCCACTCAGATTTCTATATCAGCAATTATAGCTTTCTAGGTCGCCAATTAATTTTTATAAACTTGCTTGGCGCGCAGTGTAAAAGAGTTCACCATATTATTCGTCAACTCATTAAAGATTTTTCCAAATGCCATTTCAACAAGCTTATTGGTAAATTCAAACGATAAACTCAACTCCACTTTACACGCAAACTCATCTAATGGGGTAAATAACCAAAAACCTGCTAATGACTTGAAGGGACCATCCACCAATGTCAAATTAATTCTATGCCCAGGTTCCATGGTGTTCGATGTCGTAAACGTCTTTCTAATACCAGCCTTTGATACATCCACAGAGGCAGTTAACGATGTTTCCGTCGACTCAAGCAACTTTGCACCAGAACAGCCAGGTAAAAACTCGGGATACTTTTCAACATCATTGACCAGATCATACATTTGCTTTGCACTAAAAGAGACCAAAGCAGAACGGTTAACTTGGGGCATATTTTTTCCTAAATTTGAGCCATAAAACAAATTCTCTAAGATAAACAAAATATTATCAAGAATGAGTTAACAGGAATCATCAAAATAACGTTATTCCAACCCCAAGCAAAATCAGAAATGAAACATTCAAACTGTTAACAAAAAACGTTATATTCGCGCACCAGAATAAAGAGATAACTCTACGATGACATTTTCAATATGCCTTAGCGAAAACTTGTTTTATTCTTGGCGGAAACTCGCATCTTAAGATTACTTAGGTATATAATGAGGCCATTATGGCAAAGAAAAAATCAAAATCAAAAGCCGGTAGTAATACTATCGCTCTTAACAAGCAAGCTCGACACGAATATTTCGTCGACGATGAAATTGAAGTTGGTCTAGAGCTACAAGGTTGGGAAGTAAAATCTTTACGTCAAGGTAAAGCCAATATCGCAGAAAGCTATGTCTTTCTTCGCGATGGTGAAGCCTTCCTTAGTGGTGCGTCTATTATCCCACTTCAACAAGCTTCTACCCATATCGTGGCTAACCCAACACGCGTTCGTAAGCTGTTATTGAACCGACGTGAACTCGATAATTTATTTGGCCGAGTCAATCGTGAAGGCATGACATTAATTGCCCTATCACTTTACTGGTCTAAATCTTGGGTCAAAATGAAAATTGGGGTCGCGAAAGGTAAAAAACTTCACGACAAACGAGACGACAAAAAGAACCAAGATTGGCAACGTGATAAAGCTCGCATCATGAAGAGCAGCTTACGTTAAAATCAAATAGGTGAGTTAATAATAACCACTTGAGCGCAAGTCACTAGACTCTAAAAAAGATTATGTTACTATGCGCTCACTGTATTAATAAATAATACACAAAGTAACAGTTTGATATTTTGTTGAGTAGTGCAAAATCACTCAAACGACCTTGGGGCTGATTCAGGATTCGACGGGAATTTGTAAGTCTGAGGTGCATGCCGTGGGGCGGTTTGCCACGTAAAAAGCCGCAAAAAAATAGTCGCAAACGACGAAAACTACGCACTAGCAGCTTAATACCCTGCTGAGAGCCTTTCTGCCCTAGCTTCCGTTTGTAAGACGGGGAATAACAGAGAGTCAAACCCAAACAAACTCGTGTGGCGTCTCCCGCCTGAGAGACAAAGCATTAAAAACAATTCAGGATAGCCATCAACTAGCGTGTCGGTTCGCAGGTCGGTGGTGAAATTAAAGATCGACTAAGCATGTAGTACCAATGATGGATGGTTTTCGGACGCGGGTTCAAATCCCGCCAGCTCCACCAATTCTACATTTAAAGACGTCCTAGGGCGTCTTTTTTTGTGCCCAAGAAACCTAAAATCAATAACTTAGCATACATTAAGGTTCAAAGACGTCTTTTAACATCTTTGACTTTTAGTAACCAATGTAGGAACCTAGATAAAAGTTCCTACATTAATGGTTACTACGATGCCTAGACAAACAAGACCACTTACCGCTACAGAAATCAAAAATGCCAAGCCGAAAGAAAAAGAATATAACCTTGTTGATGGCCAAGGCTTAAAACTTAGGATATCCCCTAGTGGCTCAAAACAGTGGCAACTCAACTATTATCGACCAACTAACGGAAAGCGTGCCAATTACAGCTTAGGTCGATATCCTGACATTTCTCTTGCTCAAGCACGTAAAAGTATAATTCATTTAAAAGAGCTGATCGCCCAAGGAATCGATCCACAAGATGATAAAAAAAGAAAACAGAAAGAATATAAAGAAGTTCATGAGCACACTTTTAAAAATGTCTCTCAAGAATGGTTTGAAATCAAAAAAGATTCAATCACTCCAGACTATGCAGACGATATCTGGCGCTCTCTAATGCTTCATGTATTTCCTAAGCTAGCAGATACACCAATCAAAGAAATAACCGCCCCACTAATTATTGATTTATTACGTCCTATCGAAGCGAAAGGAAGCCTTGAGACCGTCAAGCGTTTAACGCAGCGCCTCAATGAGATAATGAATTACGCGACCAACTGTGGCCTAATACAAGCCAATCCTTTAACTGGTATAAAGGCTGCTTTCAAAAAACCTAAAAAAGAGAATATGGCCGCCCTAGCACCACATGAGCTACCTGAGCTTATGAGTGCTATTGCTAATGCCAGTATCAAACGTACTACTCGCTGTCTCATTGAGTGGCAGCTCAATACCATGACTCGCCCTGCTGAAGCTTCCGGTGCTCGCTGGGATGAAATTAACATTGATGAGATGATATGGACTATTCCACCAGAGCGAATGAAAAAAAGAAGAGAGCACCGCATCCCACTCACAGAGCAAATGCTGGCGCTATTAGAAATCATGAAGCCTATAAGTGGACACAGAGAATTTGTTTTTCCATCTGACCGTGATCCTAAAAAACCATGTAATAGTCAGACCGCTAATATGGCCTTAAAAAGAATGGGATTTGCTGGTCGTCTAGTAAGTCATGGCTTACGCTCGATAGCGAGTACCACACTCAATGAGCAAGGGTTTGAATCTGATCTGATTGAAGCGGCATTAGCACACGTTGACGATAGTCAGGTTCGTGCCGCTTATAATAGAACGGATTATCTTGAGCGACGTAGACCAATGATGATCTGGTGGAGTGGGCATATAGAACAATCATCACAAGGGAACTTATCCATTTCAGGCTTAAAAAATCTAAAAGCCGTTATTTGATTATTGTTACTTCCCTTCTCAAACAACAATAATTATACTGTATTTTTATACAGTATAATTATTGTCGTCTTATGAAAGTAATCCCAATCAAAGCAAGTGCCGGGATCTCAGGGTTTGAGTCGCCAGCACAAGAATATTCTCAGCTATCATTAAGCTTAGATGAATTACTTATCGAGCATCCAAATGCGACTTTTATTGGTCGTGCTTGTGGTGAATCAATGCAAGGTGTCGGTATCTTCAGTGATGATATCCTTATAGTGGATCGGCATGTTACACCTGGTAATCTTGATGTAATCGTCGCTAACTTTAATGGTGAGTTTGTGTGCAAAATATTAGATTCAGCACGACGATTATTATTGTCAGCTAACGAAACCATCCAACCAATCCCTATTCATGATTACGATACCTTTACCATTGAAGGCGTGGTGATCCGATCTATACGCTGTCACCGCCCTAGCTATTTGCTGGTGGATTAGCTCATGTACGCTTTAGTTGATGCCAATTCCTTTTATTGCAGTGCTGAGCAAGTGTTTCGTCCTGAATGGCGTGGTAAGCCAATTATCGTGCTTTCTAATAACGATGGTATGGTGGTCGCTGCAAATCGTCAGGCTAAAGAAGTTGGTGTACCGAAGCTCCAACCCTACTTCAAGATCAAAGCTTTATGCGAGCGAAAAGGAGTGATCGCCCTTTCATCGAACTACGAATTGTACTCCGATCTCTCAGCTAAAATGATGCAAGTCATTGGTCGTTTTTCACCAGAGCAACACATCTACTCTATTGATGAATCATTCCTACGCTTTAACCGTTGTCACGCGATGATCACTGACTTTACAGAGTATGGAATCAATATCCGTAAAGCAGTGTGGAAGGAATGCCGCTTACCGGTTTGTGTAGGAATGGGATCAACCGTTACCTTGGCAAAATTAGCTAACCATGCGGCTAAAAAAATAAAGAGTTTTAATGGTGTCTGCGTCATCAATAATGACGTGTTACGAACAAATATATTAAATCAATTGGATGCGTCAGATGTATGGGGAATTGGAAGAAAGCTGTCGATTAAATTACGCAGTGTAAAAGTAAAAACTGCTTTAGATTTAGCATTATTTTCGCCCGAGCGAGCAAGAAGGGAATTTAGCATTGAGGTAGAGCGAACCATTCGTGAACTCAACGGTTTGTCTTGTATTTCGTGGGAAACAGCTAGAGCCGATAAACAACAAATCTTTTCAACTCGCAGTATGGGCCAAAGGATCACTAGCCTGGATGAACTACAGCAAGCATTAGCTAAACATGCTTCTATAGCTGCTTATAAAGCCCGTCAGCAAGGTAGTGTGTGTAAAGTGTTAATGTGCTTTGCTGCAAACTCTCCGTATGATGAAAAGCCTTCTAGATTTAAAAAGCTACATCATTTCGCCTATCCAACCAATGATACTCAGGTGATGACTCAAGTCGTTACACAGATTGCTAAGCAACTTTATCAGCCAGGAATTTCCTATTACAAAATTGGCGTAGGACTTTTAGAATTAATATCATCTAGCCACCAGCAATTAGATTGGTTAAACCCAAAACCAGACGATACTCGGTTGATGAATACCTTTGATAAAATTAATCAAAAATACGGTAATGATACTCTATTTCTAGCAGCTCAAGGCATAGATCAAAAATGGGGCATGAAGCGTGAACTTCTTACCCCACAATACACAACCAAGTGGCATGATGTGCCTAGAATCAAGTGTTAGTATCAATTCTATAAATGTATTGTAAACTCATACATTATTATTCCTAAAGCGCTTATACAAGCTCTTAGCAATATCATTAATTGCAATGCCGCGTACATCAGCATCGCCCATTAAACGCTGAAAGATTTCTTCATTACCATCCATGCGATCAATTAATATATCTTCGAACACTTTAGACAATATAGATGAAAAGTCATTAAAGCTGTTTGCTGAAGCGGCCTCTTTGAGATCTTCACTTTCAAAAGCCTCTTCTTCTATCTGTTCAAAAAACAAACGATCAGCTTCGGTAAAGTCCGTTCCAAACCTTTCATTAATTGCTTTAACTAATTCAGATAAAGGGACTTCTTCTTCAGTAGAAGAGCCTGTACCTACATCAGAAGGCCCATATAAATTATCGGCATCACCCGGTTCTAAATTAATAGATCCTTCGCTGATTTTTTGTAAGCGGTAATATTCAAGTTCAACATTTCCATCTATTTGATAACCAGGACCTGAAGCATCCCTTGGTAATTTCGTTAACAAGTAACGTAAGTAGGTATAAAGTTTTTCTAAATCAGTATCTTGATAAGGCATTACTTGTGATAAGAAGCCATACATATTTCTGAAATTAACCAATAAACCTTTAAAATCTGCTTGCGACTCTTCATCTAATTCAAGATATCGATCTACTGCTAGATCGATAATCCCATTCATTTTTGCGTGATCATGTACGCTCTCTTTTCGTTTTGGGGCAAAATACACAGTGCAAAAATCATTTACTTCATTTTCATGGATGACTTGGTGTTCATCAATTTGAGTTTGCAAACGATAAAGATGATGTGGATCCGTTAATTCTTCTGCGTGAGTAACTCTATAAAATGGTTTGAATGCTTCAAAAATTTCGTCAGGCTCGTTTCTAAAATCCAATACAAAAGTATCTTCTTTACCTGCTGCTGTTCTATTTAACCGAGAGAGCGTCTGTACGGCTTGTATACCTGATAGCTTCTTATCAACATACATTGTATGGAGCAAAGGCTGATCGAAGCCTGTTTGATACTTTTCAGCTACTAATAACACTTTATAATCATCGGTTTCAAACGCTTCAGGTAAAGCTTTTTCAGCAATACCATTATTCATGCCAACTTCAGTATAATTAACACCCAGCACTTCAGGGTCTTCAACAGTACCTGAAAAGGCAACTAGGCTACGTACGTCGGTATAGCCTTTCTTTTCAATATAATCATCGAATGCTTTTTTATAACGCACTGCATGTAAACGTGAATCAGTTACTACCATCGCCTTAGCACGTTGCCCTATTTTGTGACGAACATGCGCTCTAAAGTGCTCAATCATCACTTCTGTTTTTTGTGCAATATTATATTCATGTAGTGTCAAAAAACGAGCGAGTGCACGAGCAGCCTTTTTACGCTCTACGTTGGGATCTTTTTCTGCCGCTTGCGTAATTTTGTAGTAGGTTTTATAAGTGGTGTAGTTCGCTAATACATCGAGTATAAACTTCTCTTCAATGGCTTGGCGCATAGTGTAGTGATGAAATGGGGCTTCACCTGTTTTGCCTGGCTCATCAAATATCTTGAGTGTTTTGTATTTTGGCGTAGCAGTGAAAGCGAAAAAGCTTAAATTATCCTGTTTGCCACGGCGGAGCATAGTACGGATCACTTCATCTTGCTCATCTTCTTCGTTGTCAGCAATATATTGCTTTGCTTGTGCTTCAACACCATCTTTATTAAGTACATACTTCATATCCATAGCCGTTTCACCAGACTGTGAGCTATGGGCTTCATCAACGATTACCGCATATCGCTTACCTTTGGTGCTTAACTCAACAGAGCCTTCACCTAACTCCTCATTAAGCTTTTCTAGCGTCTCAGATACAAATGGGAATTTTTGCACAGTGGTGATAACAATAGGCGTACCACTTGATAACGCTTTTACTAACTGTCGCGTATCTTCATCAATTTTTACAACCACACCTTGCTTATGCTCAAACTGATAAATAGTATCTTGTAGTTGTTGATCAAGTACTTTTCTGTCAGTCACAACTATAACCGAGTGAAAAACTTTCTCATCGGTCTCAGTATGCAAACTTGATAAACGGTGAGCCAACCATGCAATAGAGTTTGATTTACCTGAGCCTGCCGAGTGTTGAACTAAGTAGTTTTTACCAGCACCATTAGTTTTAGAGTGGTCAATTAACTTACGCACAACATCTAATTGGTGATAGCGCGGAAAAATCATGGTTTCTTTTTTGATTTTCTTAAGAACGTTATCTTTAAGTATCTTTTTCTCTTCCACTTGCAAATGCATAAAACGATTAAGAATATCTAGCAAGCTGTCACTTTGCAGCACCTCTCGCCACAGGTAAGCAGTACGATAACCACCGTCTTCAGCTGGCGGATTACCTGCGCCATCATTAACACCTAAATTAAACGGCAAGAAGAAGGTTTTATTACCGCTTAGTCGAGTTGTCATAAAGGCTAAATCAGTATCAACAGCAAAGTGGACTAATGCACCTTTTTTAAACTGAAAAATTGGCTCGTTAGGATCTCTGTCATTTTTATATTGCAGCTTAGAATGTTCCGTTGATTGACCGGTAAATTTATTTTTGAGTTCCAAAGTAACAACAGGTAAACCATTTAAAAATATCGCCATATCGAGCGATTTTGTGTCTTTATTAGAAAAATATAACTGACGAGTTACCGACAACTGATTTTTATTATAAAGCGCAATGGTATCGGCATTGAGCTGATTATTGGGTAAAAAGTACGCCACCTTGAATTTTTTACCAAAACATTTAAACCCATTTCGAATAACACTTAGCAGCCCCTTTGTGCCAATATGCTTACGTAAATCAGCAATAAGTACATTATCGGTTTCATCACCATGAATAACCTCAAGGGCTTGCCAAGTTTTTAGCTGTGTCTCTTTAATAAAGTTAATAATACGGGATTTTTCAAGGCATAACTCAGGGTCAAAATCAGCAGAATTCCCTTTAACGTATTTATCATTTTCAATGAAGTGATATTGAATGGCGTCTTCAAAATGGATTTCTTTGGTTTTTTTCATGGTACTCCCTTACTTCACTGTTTCAGTGCCCGCATGGTTTAATTCGCCTAATGCTAGGCCATCTATATCTTTATACAAAAAATGTTTTACCGATGGATCTCGTGCCAAAAACTGACCATTTTCTTCTAAATAACTGCCGAGCTTATCTTCAGGGCATTCAGAAACAACAAGCTTTGTTAACTCAAATTTACATTTTTTGTTTACGTAAATGTCGATCGTAGCTAATAAAGCACGACACCACTTTTCAGCAGATTGAAGTTGTCCTGCAATACTTTCAGTATCAAGAGACTGAGACTTAAATTCGAGACAATAAACAAATATTTTTCTACCGACAAGATTAAAAACAATGAAGTCACAACGCTTAGTCCAAGGTTGACCATTATTACCGAGAAAATGGTACAAAGGGTCCTGATTCCCGTTTTTGTTAAGACTATCTAGCTTTATTGCAAATAATTCACCTTCATGTTTTAAAGTGACTTTGTATTCTTTTTTTTTGCTACCAACGTGAATTTTTTCTTTCAACACTATTTCATCACCAGGAAACTTAGGGACTCCATAAAAGTCTGTATTTAAATAGTTACGTAGATGATGAAAATACCCTTTAGCATCCATTATTGAAATTCCTTTGGAAGTTCAATTTCTCGCACATCTATTTTACCTGTGACAGCGGATGTGATGAGTGCTGAACGGTATTCTTCAAGCTTTTCTATAGTCAATTGAGTTGCTTGCTCTAAAAGGGATAATTTAGCTAATTCCACCTCGATATAACGAACAATTTCTAACTGATTTTCTATTGGAGGGATCGGGACTGTTCTAGATTTAATAGTTTCTCCCGTTATCAATGGTTGAGCATTTTTATTGGCATCATCATTAAGTTTCATTGTTCTCAATAACCAATACAGGTAATCCTGATCAAATGAATCAATAATTTTGATTCTTAATGCATTATCGGTTACCCAACTTTTAGTTCGAACAAGATGAACATTTCCACAATGAGCTCCTACACGTCCAACGACCAGTGCATTCTCACTAGTATTTTCAATTGAAGTATAAGCCATCAAGCCATTACCACCTATAACAGGTATTTGACAGCTAACTGTAGACTTAGCTTCCATACTGACGTTATCTAAGTAGTCACCGGAACCAACTTTAATGAACCAACGAATTTTGCTAATTTCCCAATGCTCAGGCACATCACCTAACCAATCGACGCCTGAAGGTTTTAGCTTGGCATTTTCGTCAATGCCTTTGGTAACGGCTTGGGTGATAATGGCTATTCGTTGTTCTTCGAGCTTTTCTATTAGTTCTTTTTTCTTTTCAATTAATTGGTCAATTTGTTGGGTTTTATAATCGAGAAACGAGGCTATTTTTTCTTGTTCTTCTATACGCTTGGGATAATATGCGGGTATGCATACTAAATCAGAAGCGTTGATTGCTGGGTAGCTAACACCTACGGAGTTTGCAACTACAAGCTCAACAAAGTTCTGATTTTGTAAAAAATATGATAAGTACCCTGCATCTATATCTTCCCTAGGTCTTATAACAGCAAACCCCGTAGAGACTATCGTATTGTCAGAAACATCTTTTATTGGAGCTATTGCTTTTAAATAAGTCCTAACAGTTGAAACAATAGTGTCTCCATTTTTAACTAACCTTCTAGCTCGAGAAGGAGCTTGTTCAAAGGTTGTAATTTCAAAAGCTTGTATGCCCTTGATTAAGTCAACACTAGAAATATCAATATATTCCATCTCGAATTCATCAGGTGTTGTCTCTGGTAGAGATTCATCGTTATGTGATGCTATAAATTTAAGACGCTTTTCTTCCCAGCTCTTTGGTATTTCAATATTTGAATCCAATCTACTAGTAATATATTCAGGATAATTTGGATATTGCATCAAACCACCTCCGCAAGCATATTCATAATTTCTAGCTCAAGACCTTTTATATCAGCTTCAATTTCTGCAAGCTCACGCGGTGGCTCATACTCGTAAAAATGACGGTTAAAGGGAATTTCATAACCCAATTTAATTTTACTGTGGTCAATCCATGCATCAGGTCGATAGGGTAAGACTTCTTCTGCTAAGTATTTTTCACAATGTTGTTTTACTAATGCAAGTAATTGCGTTTTATCAACTTTACCTTTATTTTGCCCTTTATTTTCATAATCTAAGGGTAGAGGTAGCGTTATATCTTTTGGTAGTGGCACATTTTCGGTATCACGCAAATCACCATCGGCTTCAAATTCACCTTTACTATTGGTACATGCTTCAGCGGTTGGGTCTTTTTCACCTAAACTACCAGGCGCTAGTAACGCCTTTTTCAGTATGGCATCAAATTTAATGCCTGCATCAACAAAGGCTGGTTTAATTCGTGCCTCAAAGTCATCACGATTTTTAATCAATTCAGAATTTTCAAACTCGGATATTAAGGACTCAAGTACAGTAATTAACTCCGCTTGTTTCGCTTCACCTTCTGCAACTTCTAATTCCATAGCTGCGATGTTTTTGCGCTTTTTACTAATAGATAAACCTGTGAAGTAAGCAGTGGATTTAAAGGCATTAATACGCTCTTGATCAACAGTAAAATTAAGGCGTAGTGGGCGTTCAACCGTTATTTTTAAGTAACCAAAATCCTGGTTATTAAATACTTTGCTTACCGTGACAACTTTATTCATGTCACGGGCTTTCTTTTTCGGTAGCTCTACGTTGGTATTAATATCTGCAAGCGTACGGGTCTCTTCATCTTTAAAAGCCGCATAAATTTCTGTGAGCATACGGATATGATCAGGTTCATTCTTATTGTATTCCGAAGGCCCTTCACCAATTTTTTTACGCTTATCACCCAGTGATTTTTTCATTTTCCAAGCGAAGTCAGTACCATTGATTAACTGCACTTTTCCACGTCTATCATGTGTGTTGTTACTACCGTCTGATTTTCGGTTAGTGACAATCCAGATATAGGTATAAATACCTGTGTTATAGAAGAGTTGATCAGGCAAAGCGACCACTGCTTCAAGCATATCGTTCTCAATAATATAACGACGAATATTGCTTTCACCGCTCCCTGCATCACCTGTAAAAAGTGGCGAACCGTTAAATACAACTGCAATGCGTGAACCATTTTCAGCTTCTTCACCTGCTCGATGAAGTGGATATTGTGCAGGTGGGTTTTGCATTTTTGACATCATGTGCTGTAAGAATAACAAAGCACCATCATTGATACGCGGTAAACCTGCGCCAAAACGACCATTAAAACCAAATTTTTCATGTTCGTTGGTGACGTAATCCTTTTCCGGTTTCCATTCAACACCGAACGGTGGGTTTGCTGCCATGTAGTCAAACTTCATGTCAGGGTGGCCATCACCATCAACACGGTCGTCTTTCGTTATACCTGTACCTAAGGTGTCACCGAACGCAATGTTGTCGGCTTCTTCACCTTTGATCATTAAATCTGAGCCACAAATTGCATAAGATTCTGGGTTATACTCTTGACCAAATAATTGCACTTTAGCTCTGTCGTTTTGAGCAATGATCTCTTTTTCAGATTCTGACAAAATACCACCCGTACCACACGCTGGATCGTAAATTTTTATCAAGTTACCAGCGGTATGAATAGCTTCTTCACCAGTGAAGAGCAGATTCACGATAAGCTTAACCACTTCACGGGGTGTGAAGTGATCCCCCGCTTCTTGGTTTGCTTGTTCGTTAAATCGTCTAACCAAGTCTTCAAAAATATAGCCCATCTCTAATGATTCAATTTTATCAGGGTGGAAATTAACACTGGCTATTTCGCTAAATACTTTGAATAAGCGGTTAGCGTCTTCTAAGTGTTCGATTTCTTGATCGAAACGGAATTTTTCTAATATCTCTCGTGCTCTTGTTGAAAAACCTGCAATGTATTTATTAAGGTTTTTAGCAAGATTGTCAGGGTCGCCAATTAATTTTTTGAAGGTAAAGCCGCTGGTGTTAAAGAATTTATGGTTAAACTTTTTGAAAATTATCTTTTCTATTATTTCAGTACGATTGTCTTTATCTTTGTATTGTTCAAAAAGTTTGTCGTATTCTACCTTTACTGCATCAGCATCAGCCTCAAGCACACAATCCAGACGACGTAAAACAGTAAGAGGAATCATTACTCGACGGTATTGCGCTGGTAAGTATGGGCCTCGCAATAAGTTGGCGACATCCCATATAAGGTCTGAATTTTTTTTGATTTTATCTGTATTAGCCATTAGTTACTCTCAGTAAATTGGGGTGAGCTTGATTTTCAGATCAAGCGTCAAAAAATTCTTCGTCTATCTTTTTCAGGTGTAGGACCTGTTCATCTCGGCTGCCAATGTTATATTTCAACATTAATTTGGCTAATTCTTTTCCATTGATCAGCACTATTCGCATACCAAGGTCTTTGGCGGTTTGAGTGGCTGAAACTGTAAAATCTGAGGTGGTGATAAAAATACCTTTTTGGGCTTTTTTCAGGTTCAGCGCCCCGAAGAAATCACGGATATCACCAGAGCCAACATTGTTACCTTGCGCGTAACGCTTGGCTTGAATATAAACTTGATCAACACCGAGTGGATCTTGATTAATCACACCATCGACACCGTTGTCTCCGGTTTGACCTAATGTATGCCCCATGCCTTCACTGCTACCGCCATAACCCATTGCAATCAACAGATCGACCAATAATTGTTCAAAAAATGCGGGGGTAACTTGGCGAGTGCGAATAAGTATTTCATCCGCTAATGCGTTGTTGATTTGTTTATAAGCCGCACGAAGGGTTTCATCTGGTGTGATGTCATCTTCACATGTTGTTTCCGAGAGTGTTGGATTAGGTTGTATCTCGTTCTTTTGTTCTTTAAAGGCGTTAAACTCTTCAAACTGTTTTAGGTAGGCATTATTAATCTCTACTTTTGGATCCTCTAATGCTCGTTTACCTCGCTCTGTAATCACAAAATGAGCACGTCGTGTTGATTCAAGCAAACCAGATTTGGTGAGATACGTTTTTGCCCAACCGACACGGTTATCTAATACTGTCACACGACCACTTGGTAGTTTTTCTACTCGTTCTTCTGGGGTGAGATTATATTGATCTGCCAAGGTCTTAATCGCATCTCGAACCTTAATTTCTCGACCATTGCGTGCAATCTCAAGTAGGGGCTGCATAAACTCTTGATAAGTTGGAATCATTCTTTTCTCGCCTCAATCCACGCTTCTAAATCTTCACGCTTAAAGCGCCACGAACCACCGACTTAAAAACCAGGAAGCTTTCCTTCGCTTGCTAATCTATATGCTGTTTTTTCGGCCAACTTTAGATAAGCAGCCACTTCTTGCAAGGTTAAAATTTGGTCTACCATTCAGAGTGTTATCTCATGTTGGTTTTTCTTAAAATTGATACTGAGAGAATATGGGAAAATTGAGGAGCGGGCAATCCAAAAGCTTACATAAAACCATTTAGATCAAAAAATTAAAGATTATGTATTTCCGTGCCCGAATAACTGGGCACGGATTTAGTTAATTATCAGCAACCACTTCCCCCAATGGGACGTATTTCGCCTTATTACTCTCATCCCAAAACACTTGCTTACTGACCTCCCATCCATGATGACGATACGATTTATTCGTTAAACAAAATCCAAAACCTAAGCCGTAATCATTGCGATGCTCTGTGCCTTGTTCTTTATCATTTAAGAATTCGGTATCAGGATGGTTTAAACACGCTTTTCTCAATTCAGGGAACCTTTTTTGAGCGTGTGTAGACCAGGATAAAATAATGCACTTTTCGGTTTTCGAAAAATGCTCACAACTATAAGGATCACTTTCTTCATGGTCGTATACTGTAAAAGTTGCGATGATGACTCCTTTTGCCCAATCAGGTATCACTAGGCTTTGTTGGAATAAAGCCTGCTGCTTGTTCTGCTCCTCTGTGGCTAATCTTTGTTCTTCTAACTTTTCTAATCTTTCTATTTCTTCTTGCTGCTTCGCTTCCTCCGTTGCCTTAATAGCGTTCTCTCTAGCGTATTGAACCAGTGACCTATCTAGCTGGTAACTTTCTATTAATTGGATAAGCTCTCGCTGATGTTCTTCCTGCATCCACGACATATTAGGGTTATCGTGATTCTTTTGATGGAAAGCATGGATGGATAAACAATGGTCGTTAAAGCCTAAATCATTACCCATGCAGCCTAAATCTAAACGGCATTGATGTTGGCTGTTATCTGAAAACGTAACGGTCACATTGGTTTTGTCATAGCCACCTAAAGGATTGGTTAATGCAATGCTGAGCGCCTTTTTCTCAAACTCAGCAAAAGGGTAAACCTCCCCCGTATTTAACTCGTTAGATTCAGACCAGTTGATGTACACAGTTTTTGGTGTAATGGATGGTTTCATGTGGGTATCCTTATTAAATTGAATGCAACAAAAAAGCCGCCCCTGAAGGACGGCTTAGTGTTTTGTTAAGTTCTAATGTATCGATTGATACTATTTAATCGACAGTGGAAATTTAAGGTTATTGAAGAAGGTATTCACCGATTGGGTTAAGGCACTATCAGCGATAAGGGCATTCCCCGTCATCGGTGTGCCGACGGTGCAATCTTGCCCAGATGTCACTTCCCATGTATCCGGATCTCTATCTAAAGATTGAAAGGCGTCATTCTCAGCGTAACCTGATACCGATGCTCCTAACTTAGATACGCTGTAATTGGCACTCTCACCAATGTTAATTGCACCTTCAGCCAAATACCCTAATGGATAAAAGCTGACAGGACCGACACCAATCACATCACAATTGGCGCTATAAATTTTTGGCGCGTCATTAGTTTGCGCTTGACTATATCCGGTTGCGCGAATTTCAAATAAGCCAGCTTGCCCATCAAAGGAAACTAAAGCTTGTACTTCCGTAGCTTCATCTGCCAAGATTTGTACATTGCTAAGCTGATTGCCATTGGCATCGTAAAGGTGCTTAACCAGTTGAGTAGGTTTGTCATTAACCAGTAAATTGTCGCCATCTGATTTTAAGACAACGTTAGCACTGGCAAGCATTGGTATCATCGCCAATAGAGGGATTAATTTAAATGTGTTCATCTTTACTCCAAAGTAATTGAGGCCGTTGAGGTTAAGGTAATGGGGGCCGTCGATACGGTCAATGTCTGAGCAGTAATGTCAGTCTCTAAAACACAACCTGAGTTCTCACACTCAGAGAGTAAAGCGGCATTATCGGTTGGCGTTTCTGGATCAATCGGTGTGATGGGTTTGTCTGGCTCTGGTGAGCTCTCACTTCCCTCACCTCCACCACAACCCATTAAGCTTGCAGCGATAAACATCGCCAATAAATAACGTTTCAAGGTTTTCACCTCCTCTTGAGTTAAGCTGCTTTAATAACAGCGTGTTACTGTATGGATTTGAGTTAATGGCATTCGGCTCAATTTCCCTTTACCACGATGTAGCGGGTTATCTACGGATAGGTATCCCAACTCACAATCTTGTGTGGTAACAACAAGGTGTTGGGGCATGACTTTTTCTTTGTGAACTTGTGCGGGATTATCTAGTGAGTAATACTCGACCCATACCGGCTCATCACGATATAAAGCCGATAACAGGGTTTCTATCTTTGGAGAGAGCTCGCTTGTAAGCCAACTGCCTAGTGCATCAATTTGGATATCAAGTTTATCTTTCCACCTTTTATCAGGGTAAGCCTCATCTAGCGCAGTAAATGCAACTAAATGATGTGCCAAATGCGTTTTCAACTGGCTGGCTACCTTTGGTGGTAAAAGGTGAGGAAGGTATTGAATAATTAAATCGGCAATCAAACCGTGATGTGAAAACTTATCAAGTAATGATCCTCTATGGCGAAAGCCGTGAGCCCTTCCGGTTTTAACCCGTTCAATATCAAGCAAGTTAAGAACACCTTGATGTTTTAACATTCGGTAAACAGAGTGATAACTCGTTGTAATACCCATATCAACGAGTGCATCCACCAGCTCGTGATAAGTCATGGGGGCCGCTGGAGGGTGCGGAATGATGTTTCTTAACGTTAATAACGTATCTAAAGTTTTTCGTTCATTTCTGTCGTTCACCGCATGTCACCTAACTCATTTCAGATGACTCCTCACTATAAGCATGAACTTTGCATAATTTGCAAAGTAGATTTTGAACATTAAATCTTCCCGAAATTTGTGACCATCATCTCACTATTTTCGATAAAATTTGTTGGAGTTTCTGTATATCTACCCCTCGCACTTTCTTGTATTTATAATGCCGACCCTCCCGCCTTTCTTCTACGTACCCAACAAAGCACCAAGCTTTTAACCAACGGCGGATAGAATCTGTACTTTTTTCTATCCCCTGTTGCGCGAGTGCTTGTTCGATATCATTCAGGCTCATACTACGATTTGCTGATAACGCCTTATAAATCAGCAAGGCATTCTCGATATGGCTAATCCTAGTCATGACTCCTCCCTAAAACACATGAATACGTATTTGGTCATAAGCACCGGCTTTACTTTGCGCCAAAAATCGCCGTTCCCATTGAGCATACAAACTTAAACAAGCAAAATTACTGCGCATGGATTGCCAACACTGGGTGCTCGGTAAGAAACATGTTGATGAATCGAAATCAAAATCCAAATAACGGCTGAGCGCTTTATGATTTGGTTTTAAATACGCCCATTGAGCGATATAAGCGATATGCCATAACGCTGAGTGACTTTTATCTCGCTTGATTAAGTATTCTGTTGGGCGGTGCCCTCCATCCAGAGCGCAGTATGACGTGTCATTGAATTTAAAGTAGAGGCTGGTTGCACCTTCTAGTCTCAGGCTTAAGTCGTGCACTTTTAAATGGTCCGTCAAGCACGCATTAAGATAGCGCCTAACCTCTGGATCCATATCGACAAAAGGTGGTGAAACAATATTAAGGGGAGTTTTATTCATGATGCTATCCTCAAGAAAAAAGAAAAACCACCAGCGTTGGGGCTGGTGGGTTCATTCATATCAAGGATATATAGGTATACATTTTTAATCCGATACGCCAAACACTGAGGTCGATTTTCCTATTGCTTTGTTCCACATTCGGGGCAGAACTTGACGTTATCATTAATCAACATGGTGTTACATGATGAGCAGTACACGGCTTGTTGTGACTTTCTCAACATTGCGATATGAACCACACAAGGGATAGTGACACTAAAAGCAGGACCGGCTAAATCAACCGCAGTCCATACCCCAGTAATAGCCCAACCAACAGGGCCAGCTAAAGTAGAAGCGGTCCTCACTATAGTGGTATTGGTGGCAAACATCAGCCCTCGACCTAAGATGATTTTAGCTATTTGATTCGCAATAATGAGCGTGAGTTGATAAGAGTAAAACCCTCCTGAACGAAATAAGGTGATTAATGCTGCGCTCGTCATCGCACCTTTAGATAAACCTCCAGAGCTATCTAAACTTTCAAAAAGCTCCGCTTTTTCGGCTTCACTCATTTGCTCAAAGGCTTTTTTTAAAATTGCTTCCAAAATCGCGGCTTCATTGTCTTCAATTCTCGCCCCTTTGATGACTGATGCTTTGAGCTTCTTACCCACATCATAAACAATCTCACTATAACTTGGCCCTTCTCCACGCTTAAGGTTGGCAAAGGAATTACCGCCCATATCACGGATTTCCTTGGCAATTAAATCAAAGTATTGAGTATGCTCAGGGCTATGCGCTTTATAGGCTTCTGAATAAGTTAAATCCTGTGAAAATTTCTTTTCGATATAGCCCACTAAAGGGGCTAAATCTTCACTGGTGGCTTTTTCTAAAACAGGGTTTATATCTGAATCGTATATATGGGTATTATTCATAACGTTCTCCATCATTTGATTGACAGAGCCAGTGTACGGATTAGCTTTGCGGTATTTGCAAACCTACCAATTAATAACAAATACGTGATAAAGATCACCTTATTTACTGACGTTGCGCTATTTTCATTTCAATCCACTCCTCAACCTCTTCCTTAATCCAAGCCACCGCACGGTCGCCTAATGAAACTGATTTTGGAAATTGATCTTCATTCATGAATTTATAAATGCTAGAACGGCTTAAACTCGTTAATGTAATGACTTCTTTTAATCGAATGAATTGCATGATGAGGCTCCTTTAAATTAATGGCTCAAAGGAATGCCTCTGGTTGTATTTTTTATAAGAGCCGTTGCTGTATCCGCGCCCCATCAAGATAAAAAGATCACACTCATATATCACCTCCTTGATGAATCATTGCTTCAAGGAGAAAATAGACATGTCTACTCATCATTATCCCACTCAATCCATCACCCAGTCACAACTGCAAGTACTCGAACAAGCGGCTGAAATAGTAGAAAGCATTTATTTAACCGGTGATGTTTATACTGCGCCACAAAAGGTTAAAGCCTTCCTACAATTTAAGCTCACACCTTACGAGCAAGAAGTCTTTGGTGTGATGTTCTTAAACAACCAACATCAATTGATTAGCTTTGACATCATGTTCAAAGGCACCGTTAATGCAGCTTCTGTCTATCCCAGAGAAGTCGCTAAACTTGCACTGCAACTTAATGCATCCGCAATCATCGCCACTCACAACCACCCTTCAGGGCAATCTACGCCATCACAAGCAGATATACACATCACCCAACGATTAAAGGAAGCATTAGAGTTGATTGACGTACGTATGCTCGACCACATCATCATAGGAAAAGACACGTCATCATTAGCTGAATTAGGTCACATGTAAGTTTATAGATTAGAGGAGAAAACCGATGAATTATTCAATGAAACTCGCCAGAGCGATTCAAGGAACGACTGCCGTTGTCAGCGTTATTGTCGCAGCCCCTGTATTTGGACCTGTTGGGACTATCACTGCCGCAGGCTTTACCATAGCAGCAGTTATTGGTGGTGTAGCAGCAGCTACTGAAGATAATTGAGAATTGATATTTAAAACAATAAAAGAAAGCCCCCATTACGGGGGCTATAATTATTAACCTTTTTATTTTTTACTCGCCCCAAATGAACGAACGCCATGATCCATTACTTTGGTTTCCATTTTAGCTAAATAAGAAAATCGATAGAATGCTTTTTGATAAGAGCGTATATCATCTCTTTTTATTACATAGGTGCAATTCTCAGGAAAATGAACCAATTTCTTAACGGATAAATAACCATTAAAATCATCCAGCTTAACTCCTAGAGCACTTACCCAAGCATTAATAATCTTAGAACACAGATGCTCTTCATTTAAATCATTCAAATTACCTATACTTCGAAATACATCATTATTAAAAACCAATACTAAATGAAAGTGATCTTTTTCAGAATCATTCCTTTCTCTTGACCATACATATCGAATTTTATTATCCCTTACCCGAATACCTTGATTCAGTTTTCTAACACTGTAACTTTTTATTTGGGCATCTAATGAAGCAATAAATCGTTTCATACAATCATTCAACTGATAACATTCAAAATCAGTTGGCAGCCTTAAATCCACTCTTACACAAAATATTCTTGAATAACATCCCAAAGCCATATCTAAAGTTGAACATATTCTATTTAAATATTTTTCACTCACTGAGTACTGAATCATCATTGGAAGTATTTCATAAGGCATACCATTGATATCAGATTCATGTAGAACTGCTTTGTATTCTTTCATTGATTAAGTTCCTATAGTCAAGTTAACCCTATAGAGACTTAATGTGTTTGTAATTTAACTTTAGATTATTGCTATTACTTGTTTGTAATACTAACCATTACCGCCAGCTCGATAGATGCTCACCCCACAAACCATAAAACACGAATACAAAAAAACTAATCTGAAGTTAAACCGTATAAAACCCAACTAAACGTAGATATAAACCTTAATTAAAAACCATAAAATTAATAAAAAACCAACGAATAAAAAATTAAAAACAAACCAAAAACAAACCAAAAACAAACTTGAAACCAACGTAGTCATCATATAAAATAAACACTACTTGAATTTAGGGGGATAGGTAATGGAACTAAGCATTGAATATATAAAAAACATAAAAGATGATAGAACACTAAATATTATTTGCTGGATATTAATAAATAAATACGGGTTAGGATTTAGAGAATTAACATCCATGGACCAAGGTCCATTTTATAATTTCAATATTCAAAAGGAAAATTTAATAAGCGTCCTATCAAATAAAAACTTAAACTTTATTCATATTGAAAAAAATATACTAAATTCAATAACAAATACGCCTCACCTATCAGAATTAAAACAAAGAAAAAACATAAGGCTATGCAATTACGTATTTAATAAAACATTTAATCAAGATAAATTAATTCTCACCATACAGTCACATCAATACGAAAGAGGATTAGAAAACAAACCATCCGCAATATTTTTCAATCAAAACTATCAATACAGATTAATAGCATCTAATTACGATTATCATTATGGCACGGAAGATAATAATAAATTCGTAAGAGAATCAATAGAAACAAATATTAACAATGGATTAAAACATATAAGACACTTCAACTTTAACTGGTTAAATAAAAAAAACAAAGAACAAATTAATTGGTGTTATGACTATATAGAAAAAATAAAAGATGAATATAACTACGAAAAAAATTTAGAACTATACTCTTTAACAGGTGAACTAGACTATTATTTATATTCCATTGCATTCTTTGATTCTCTTCATGAAAGTATAGGTACTCAAAAAAGCTTATATTCAAAAATGAGAACTAATTGGTTACAAAAACAAAAAAGAGAAAGAGATAAAAAGAAAGGTAAAAAGCAATGTAACTTTCTTCTGGATAAGGAAACTAGAAATAATCTAGAAAGAATCACTGAAGAACTAGGGATGAATAAAAGTGATTTCATTACAAAACTGATTAACGATTATATCTGAGTTATCCTCAACCTATAGTCACCAATATGCTTGGTTTTCCATGTAGCTCTCGTATGCTGCCTCCAAGAGACATCATACAGCCCCTGACAACAAAATTTGTAGTCCCTTGCAGGGCTACCACATAACCAAGCAAGTAATTGTTACAATAACTCCTTAAAAATTTTTAATGATATCTATTCATTTGATGTCACGAAACCATGTAGTAACCAACTTGGTAACCAAAATAAAAATTAAACCAGAAAATACCATTAAAAATCAAAGTAATATAAAATCAATTCAACTTACGCCAGCCCACCACTTCAAAAGAGAAAAGACTTATAAATCAAAGATTTATAGGTCTTTTTTTTGACCAAATGTTGAGCAAACAAGAGAAATATGCGTTTTTAAGTAGGTGATACACCAAGGTAGTACACTTATGAAAAACAACTTTTTGATCAAAAATCAGTTTGGCATTTTTTACTTTCGTCTAAAAATACCTCAATATATCGCCATCCTTATCCCTAATCTCAAAACAGAGATCAAGATAAGCCTTAAAACAAAGGATAAAAGTAAGGCGTTAAAGATCGCCCGACATCAAAAAGTGATGTTCGACTTTTTATTCGATGATCTGATAAAGAGTGTAGAAATGCGAGAAAGGACACTAATGGCATTTGCCGAACTTCCCCCTATGGAACAAGATCAGCTTCTTTTAAAACAACGAGCAAAAGAAGCAATCAACGATCAGCAATACACACAACAACTCTTCTTATTATTAGAGCGAAAAGACCGTATTAAAAAGGCTTTCACTCGTTTTGAAGCATTAAGTCCCCTTTCTCTTTCTGATATAGATTTAAGCAGTGTTGATAAGATCAATCACTTTGTAGCGATTATCGATCTCCTGTCTTCCCCAACACTTATTGATGCCAGTCCCTATATCTCTGAAATAAAATTAAAGCCCAAAATTAATTACACTAATAGCAATAGTTCTACATTCAAAGAGACCAAAATCGCTCAATTAAAAGTAAGTAGAAAGAAAATTAAACCACCACTTTCCACTCCTGATCAAATAAAAAAAACTTCACAAGAGCATCGTTTAGCTGTCGGTAATACTGTTTTAAACCTGGTTGATAATGATTTTGACCCCGATCTATTACTCGAAGATCAAGAAGACATTTTATTAACAGGTATTACTTTAGAAAATGCCGAAGATCATAAAAACTTTGCTAACCTTCTTCTAATGTTAGAGAAAGGTGAAAGTGTGAATGCGTCAGATTTTGAAGCCTTTTCAAAACCAGTCATAGTGCCTAAAACTATGCTACGAACATCAGAAATTTTTGAAAAATATTACATAGAGGTTTCGCCTGAATGGAAAAGCCCCAAAACACACACAGCTAATAAAGCCATTTATCAAAACTTTTTAGATATATGCGGTGATAAATTTATCGACCAATTAAGTTATGACGATGCGCGATACTTTATTGATGTGATGGTGAAACTCCCTGCTAATCGTAATAAGTTAAATCAATTCAAAGGCAAAGCAATTGCTGATTTGCTCGCTATGGTTGGAACATTTGAACCAATGACGATCACCAATGTAAATAAAAATATAGAAAAATTAAGCAGTGTTTTTCTGTTTGCTGAACGAAAAAAATACATTGATAAGAACATTTTTGACGGTATGAAGATCCGAAATAAAGTTCAACGCAAGAAAAATGCCCTGCAACGAGACCGTTTTGATGATGATGATTTGAAAAAAATCTTTAACTCTCCCCCTTATACCAAAGATGGATTTGATCGCACTTATAAGTATTGGTTGCCGTTATTAGGATTATACAGTGGTGCAAGGCTTGGTGAACTGGCACAGCTACGCCTTAACGATATTTACACCAAGGATAGAGTTTGGCTATTTGATTTCAATGAAGACGAAGATAAACAAATCAAAACGATCAATGGTATTAGGCAAGTTCCAATCCATAAAAGTCTCATCAAGTTAGGATTTTTAGATTATGTCAGCCACTTAAAATGGCTATATGAACACGGAACTTTAAAGACAAATTTATTGTTTCCAGACATAGTAAAAGGTCGTGATGGCTATGGCCATAATCCTGCAAAACGCTTTGCTTATTTTCTTGAAACCATCGGTGTAAAAGCAGAAGGAAAATCATTTTATTCTTTCCGTCATACATTTGCTGATGAACGCAAGCAAGCGGAAGAAAATCCAGTAATGACCGCCGAGCTACTTGGTCACGAGGTCGATAGTGAAACACTTGGTCGATATGGTAAAAGCTATAAAATCACCCTTAAAAAAGCGCATATAGACAAATATCAACCTTTACCTGATTGTGTATTAAATAAAATTAATCGTTTTAAATTATGGAAAGAATTCCATCCCAGTGGCACATTAGCAAAAGTGAATAAAAAAGTGATTAATACAGACAAGACAATCAAATCTAACAAAGTGCTAACAGGCATTTTCAAGGATATTTTAGATAGTTAAGTTCAAACCTATAAACCTAACAGAATGCGGAGCTTTTGCTCCGCCTTGCTTTTATATTTCCTCTACTCCCATCAACCTACCCCCTTATTATTTCAATAATCATTCCTTTGCTCAATTTGACAACATCATTATTTATGGTTGACTACAAATATAAGAGTGTAGTCTGTAGTCAATAAAGCTTGAAGCCTTTAAAACACTGGGGATATGGGCTTGTCTATCCCCAGTGTTGCTTTGTAGTCAGTAAGAAAAAAATGTCTACAAATGGCAAAAAAAAGACTTCACAGACTACATTAGGTTTCGTAGTCAGGTGGAAAGGAAAAACGCTATAAATAAGCAAAAACTAATTCGCAGACTACATTAGATTTTTAAAAAATAAGGAAAAACCTGACTACATTGAAAAAGTGCGTAGTCCGTAGTCTGGGTAATTATGGAGGAATGAATGAGCGAGAAAAAAGAAATAAAATTAAGGCAATGTGAACTGGTCACCAATCTTGAATATATCGATTTAGAACAAGTAAAACAAAAACTCACGGATTTAACAAAAAACGGTAAAAGCGTGACTGAGTATGCTTTTATCATTCACGATAAAGATACTTATGATCAAAGTGGTAAAAAAGCCGATGGCACAAGCTATAGCGAAGGAGACTTGAAAGCCCCACACATACATTTGATGATGAAATTCAAATCTCCCGTAAGACTGCATTGCATAGCAAATTGGTTCAATGTCAAAGAGAATAATATCAACAAAATCAAATCAAAGTGGGTTTCTGCTCTGCGATATTTAACTCATTCAAACCACCCTGAGAAACATCAATATGATGATAGTGACGTTATTTCTAACTTTGATTATTCCGAAGAAAAGGACAACTTCAAAGTTAGCAATAGAGGTGGGTCTGCTCGAAAGGACGAGATTTTAAACAATGTTTCACAGGGGCATTGGAAGATGTTGGACTTATACAAGCCAACTAATATTACTGAATTAGAGTTCGTGAAATATAGCGCAGACATCAACAAGGCATTGCAATACCGACAAACATTTTTACAACTAAACGAGAAAGGAAGAAATATGGACGTTATATATATTAGTGGAGGCTCAGGGAGTGGCAAAACAACATTAGCAAGAGAATATGCTGAAAAGAAAGGACATAGCATTTATGTGAGCGATGGTGGTAAAAACCCGATGGATAATTATATGGGGCAAGATTGTATTATTTTAGATGATTTTAGACCTGATGTGATGGGATTAAGCGACCTATTAAAATTACTGGATAATCATACTTCATCGATGGTCAATGCTCGCTATTACAACAAATATATGGGTGAGTGTAAGCTTTTGATTATCACTACGATTGAGGACCTACCTGACTTTTTTAGTAAGATCCCTAACGCAAATGGTGAGCCGATAAAGCAACTTGAAAGACGCTGTAAGACCAAAATGATTGTCGATACTGATAGTGTAGGGTTTTATAGTTATATCGAAGGTGAGTATCAATTTAGTGGCTCAATTCCTAACCCAATTAAGGATAGAAGTTTCGCACAAAAACCTACCGTTGATGTTAACGATTTTGCACAAGCGTTTGGTCTATCGGATCAGATATCAACAACCAATATCATTAATTTTTAGTAAAGTGAATGTGCGTTCTTTTTACTAAAAAATCACTAATAAAAAATCAATCATCGTCATAATCTGATGGTGATTTTTTTATTGTAATAGTTCATTTTCTCATTTAAAAACAAATCATATCGGCAAGTTTTGCATCGAAATTAGTCGAAGAACTACATATCGGTTTCTAATGCAAGACAAGCCTCTATCTACTATAAAATAAAAAGTAGTATCCAAGGATACTAAACTTATTATTTATAGTAGCTGATGCAGATTAAAACTCGTCATTTCATTTGTGTTTTACTCCCTAACGGTCGTTTTTTTGATCAATAAATCGACCGTTAGGGAATAAATCAACTCATCAAGAATTAGTTTAAATGGACGCAGGTATTACATAAAATCGATACAATGCCCGGTTGGCATTATCGATACTGATGTGATGACAATAGGCTTGTCTTGCATCTAAAACCTACAACGAGTTCTTCAAAAAATAACACCCATCGTTTAAGGCATTGACATCACAAGATAACCGCATTACAGTTTTTGTAATCAAAATGATTACGACATATGCATACAGTGGTTTTTATGAAAAACATATTTAAAGAATCAATTAGCTCAGCGATTTTAGATCAGATCGACGATATAACAACTGTTCCCAATTCATTTCGTCTCCCTGTCTCGTTAAATAATCAACTTGATGAGTTATCATTAACATTAGAAAAATCTAAAAGTTTTTTGATTATCGAATATATAAAAGCAGGGATTAAAGAAACAAATCTAATTTTAGAAGAAAACAGCCTACATTATGATATAACATTCCCAGCAGGAAATGAGGTAAATTCAGACTTATCTCATCCAAAGTATTTTATGCTCAATACAAACTATAATAACAATCCTGAAGACCATTTTAGTATGATAAAAAACAAAGAAGCCTCCGCTTTTTGCTCTGGGTGGAAGGAGTATATCCAAAACCTATCTAAAGGAGATTATGTTTTTTTATATCAGAGTGGGGTCGGTGTAATTGCGTGTGGAGAAGTTTGTGGTGATTTAGTAAAAAGTCAATATTATGGAGTGAAAGATGATAAATATTCCAAATCATTAAAACACTTCAAAGTAGGATTTAAAGCAATATCAGCCAGAGACTTTAAAAATATGACTGACGATAGTGTAAATTTCAGACGAACAATGGTAAGTATAACGCCTAACCAATTTCATAAGTTAAGTGATGAAATTGAAAAACGATTAAAAAGCAAGACTAATATTTAAAATTTGAAATATAAGGTGGTAAAATGAAGATTTTTAAAGCTATCATCAGCATTGTATTTATCAGTGTATTAAGTGGTTGTGGAGGAAGTAATGTCGATATTGTAAAGAATGGATTTTTTGAAAAGTATTCTACAAACAACACATATAAATCAATGACAATAGGCCAAGCACTCGATACCTATTTTGATAATGTAAAATGGACATCTTTTAAGTCCACTGATGGAGAAAATATCGTTGAATTTAATGGTGTGGTATCATCAAGTTTAAAAGACAAGTTTGACGAACATTTATCTAATACATGGGATTTAAACAATAACTCTGTTGCCAGTAGTTTTATTGCCGATGGGATTAAATTTGCAAAATCAACGAACGATCCTTACTTTTTGAAACTGAACCAAGCTTATATGTGTGATCCAACTCCTGCTGGTCGATTTAATTACTCTCCTAATTGTGATGATCCAGAAAACAATGAAAAATATAAAGCTGACGCTATAAATTATGTTAAAGATAATATTTTCCCTCTCGGTATGCCACTAAAAATCCAATGGGTTATAAACGAAGACGAAACTGACTTTAATCTGAAAGTGTATTCTAATCCTACTCTTTCGACTAAATATCGCTCATTATCAAGTGTAGTTCGAGTAATGTTTGGTGTTTACAAAAAATAAAACTTCGATACTAATTGTGTTCAAGAAACTGAACCGTTGTCCGAAAAATAAAAAGGTGGAGCTACACTACGCTATAAAGGTGTTTAAACAACCTAAAAACACCTTTTTCATGGCACACCATTGTGATACTTTATGAATATACAAGATAACATTTATCATTAACATACAATCACTTACAGCAAGAAATAGCTAATCTTTTCTCATATGGTACGCTCGCCAGCTCCACCAATTCAACATTTAAAGACGTCCTAGGACGTCTTTTTTTGTGCCTGGATACTTAAGATAGCTTTAACATTTACATTGATAGTTAGATCAATACCATTCATAACCTAATACTTAGTTTTGCACAGGCTATCTCAACAAGGGTTTCAATCAAAGAATGGCTTATCGTAAATACAACGCCCCTCTAGCAACAAATAACCCATACATGTTGAAAGTATCAGACCTTTATCAAAAAAACCAAGAATAATCTAATTTGAGGATTTTTAATGATCACATTAAATCACTTGTAATATCTATCGCAGGATCATCTACTTTATATGCTTTTTTACTTAAACCATAATCTTGTTTATTAGACACACCATCAAATAAATCATAAGGCTCTATTAAATCACCTTCAACTCCCATCCAATCAGCTACCCCATTAACAAACATTAGACCTGATTTTCTTGATTCTAATACCTTTCTTTCATTATCATCAGATGATATTTTTACTAAAGGTATATCATAATGATATTTACTAACATAATTATTATTAAGTTGTATCTCACCATTTACTTCACGATGAACCATTCCATGATCTGAAATATACATAATTGAAAATGTTCTTCCATTATCATTATTCAACATCATTTCATAAGTGGATTTTATGAAATCATCTGTTTGTTTTATGCTTGAAACATAACATGCTATATAATTATTTATTTTACTTTTTGATTTATATTGATTTTTAAAATCATCTATTCGATCACATGCATTTGGATGAGAGCCCATTGTATGCAATACAATAAATCTCTTCTCATTACTTTCTTTTGATACAATACTTTGTAAATTTTTCAATAATAAAGAATCTGGAATATTTTTTGAATTATATGCCCCTGATTTTGTAAAATATGAATATTTAGCTTTATTAGCAATTGAAGATATAGGTGTATCAAAGCGACCAAATAAGCCTTGATTTGATAACCAATAAGTCTCAAATCCAGCATTATTAAGCATCCCCATAATATTTAGGTTATAGTTGGGTTGCCACTTACCTTTATTTCCTTGAGTTAACATCAATCTCAAAGAACCTATCGTATACGTTCCACCAGCATTTAAGCCATTAACTATAGTGCCATTAGTTGAATCGAGGAAAGGAGTATTCTCTATAGGATATCCATAAACGTGGAAATAATCCCTCCTAGCACTCTCTCCAACAATAAGAATATAGTCATCATATTTTGTTTTATCTGTTTGGTATACATCCCCCCAATCATTTCTTTTTGTATATTTAGAAAACTCATTCATTTCAAGCATTACTTTATCTATAGCAGCTTGAGCTTTTTTTATAAAAAGAAAGGCTTCCGATGATAAACTTAACATTATCAAGGAAATAAAAATATAAGTTCTATTTTTAACTGGGTTGATTTTCATTCTATATGATAATAAATGTATCACATAGAATGAAAAAGGTATTAAAACTGAATATAAATATGATTTATAAGGTATCAGAGATAAAAACTCCAAACTTTCTTGTGTATCGGTAGCGATAAGAGACACTAAATATTGATATGAAGGTAATCCATATGTAAATCCAACAGGGCCATACAATGAAATAACTACAGATATCGGCAACATTATAAAATAATAAGTTTTCTTTGAATTCATAAAAAAACTTATTATTAACGAAAATATTAATACATTAAAAAATTCCGGACTAGAATCTCCAGTCGCTCTTAATGTAAACTTGGATAAAACTACAATAATCGAAAACAAAAAAATAATCTGAGCATATTTTTTTATTATAGGATACTTATTGGCAATGTTGTAAATATTAATTTTTTGTTTATTTAATTTTATCATATTGTTTTTATTTGTTTAAGGTTAGAATTGTTGAATTTATTTTCCATATATTAACATCCACCATTCACATCTCACAATAAAACCTTATTAAATCAAAGAATAAAATCAAAACGACATAAACTGTTATAAAAAACCACCAATTCAAATATCAACCAAAATTTACTACGTATTAATCATTAAAATCATAATTTCCACATTAAATTATAAGTTCACAAAAAAACTCATGATAACTTTAGAGGATTGATAAGTAATAATATAAAAATAGTTACGTTAAAAACCCTTTCACTTCCAATATCACGGCCATAATTAAATTTATGGTCGTGATATGCTCTTCACTCCATTGAGGCTCAGGTTGTTGCATTGCTGAATAAGCAAAAAACCAATAACGACTTTATTGATTACTTAACCCAAACAAAGGGCGTAAGCGGATACCGATGATACTGCCGCATAAGGCCATTAGCATCCAAATCCAGCCGTGTAGGCTACCGGATGCGATCCCATCGAACATGCCGCCTAGGTTACAGGCACTGTACATCGCGCTCATCCCCATCAATAAGCCGCCCACAATCGATGCGAATATATGACCAATTGGGCTGGGCGCTTGAACTCGCTTAGGGGATAGGCTACGGGCTAATGCTGCGCCGAGAATCCCTAACCAAAACATCCCAACCATTGGATTGAGAAATAAAGGTTGATCCAACATCGGGTTATTATGAAATAGTCCAAAGAAACCCGCACTGTGCAATGCCATCACATACACGGCATCAGTGATGGTCCAAGCTGAACCATGTAAAGCGACTACGCTCGAGTTTAGAATCGCAATAATGATCCCGCCGGTTAATACAGTAAAACGACCATCTTGCCAAAATAGATTCTTCTTATTAAAAATCGGGTTCAAGGTGGTGTTGTTACGTAATTCAGCTTTTCTAAATAAGTAGAAAAGAACTGCTAACAAACACAGGTTAATCAACATCCCGTGCCAAGCACTGCCGGTGACGTCTTTAGCGATCACTACAGGGTTTGAGAAGGTACTTTCTAAAAAAGGTCGGAATTGGTTACTGATCAGCGTTCCCACTCCGTAAAAGATCAATACCAGCCAAAAGCGAGGTCGCGCCTCTCCGCAGCAATATAAGGTTCCGGTTGCACAAACGCCCGCCAGTTGCATACCAATACCAAAGATAATCGCGCCGATAAAAAAGGGAATACCAATGCCCATAATATTGCCGACCATTTTGTCGCCGAATAAAGCATGGCTAAAAGACAGTATTGCAGTAAACAACACGATTTCGATAGCGATAGTGATGAGGTGAATACGCACATAATAACTATTGCGTTTGGTGATCATTTCACGCCAACCAAAGACAATACCAAAACGGCTAAACGCCAAAGTAAAACCAAAACCTAAGCCAACTAACCCCATTAATGCCCACTTCATGCCAAACGATGCATCGAGCCAAATCATGGCCGCAATAGAAATGAGTAAAATGACCATAGGCCAAAAGCGATTCATATTTCGTTCCTTTTTCTTATTCAAGCTCCCCCAATATGGGAAATCTTTATTTTTTACATAGCCATAAATTAAGGTAAGTCATTTATTAAATTAATAATTTACCTATTTGGCTATTTAGTTATTTAACTAAGATAATCTCGCTGTTTCAGCAGGTCGGCTCGCCAATATTTAGACACGCAAAGAAAAGCCAATAACCTGTGCTATTGGCTTAAAAAAAGCGGTTACTTTAATAAAATGGTGCCTTAATAAATCACGGGATTTATCGCGAGTTATCTCACCTTAACGGTAAAGTCACCTTGCGCTGAAACAAATTGCCCTATCGCCTCTGACTGTAATTGATGCTCTTTAAGTAAGGCTTTCACTTGAGCAACCTGCGCCGGATCAACAGCAATCATTAATCCACCAGAGGTTTGTGGGTCACACAAGATCGCTTTTTGTTTCTCAGTAATCGGTGCCACTTTGTGTCCATAACTGGCAAAGTTACGCAAGGTTCCTCCCGGCACACAACCTTGCTCAAAGTAGTAATCGAGATCAGCCATCATTGGAATGCGATCAAATTCCAGTTGAGCATGAACCTGAGCCCCTTCACACATTTCAACCAGATGGCCTAATAATCCAAAACCGGTCACATCCGTCATGGCATGAACACCATCTAATTCAGAAAGCTGCTGCCCAATTTTATTTAAACGACACATCCAGTCACGCGCGGTATGTTTATCGGCATCCAGCAGTTTGGATTGCTTTTCTGCGTGACTTAACATGCCAATCCCAAATGGCTTAGTAACAAAAATCACATCTCCTTCTTTGGCGCAGCTATTTTGCTTAATACGAGCGGTTGGAATAATGCCCGTTACTGCCAAACCAAAGATCGGTTCCGGCGTATCAATAGAGTGGCCACCTGCTAGCGAAATTCCAGCTTCCGCACACATGGCGCGCCCACCTTCAATCACTTGTTGTGCTATCTCAGGAGATAATTGATTGACCGGCCACCCAAGGACCGCAATCGCCATAATCGGTTTGCCTCCCATGGCATAGACGTCGCTGATCGCATTGGCAGCCGCAATGCGTCCAAAATCAGTAGGGTCATCAACAATCGGCATAAAAAAGTCGGTAGTACTAATAATGGATTGCCCATTGCCAATGTCATACACCGCAGCATCATCGCTGGTTTCATTACCGACCAGCAAGTTAGGATCTGAAGCCCATTGAGTTTGAGTGGCTAGAATTTCACTCAATACTTGTGGCGAGATTTTGCATCCACAACCACCACCGTGGCTGTATTGTGTTAGACGAACTGTTGACATAATCCCCTTTCCTCATATTGACCGGATGAATATAAAACATACACCCACTAATAATGTGGCTTTTGATACACATCAAACGATCCGCCTTAAAAAAATGGCGACGCTGCATTATCATTTTCCAAAAATGAAACGAACACTGATCAAATTAGATAGTCTAGGCAAACATGATGTATATCAAAGATTTCACCATCTATCTCCCCTAGCATTCTTAGCATGGAATGAGATGGGGTCTGGTGGCCCTCTCGGTCTTCAAAACCGATGTGAGCCGAAAAGGCTTTGGTAGGTTCGATTCCTGCCTCTTCCGCCAAAGTGCCACACCCACATTTGCTATTCAGGCACCCGCCTATCAGTGGCTCGATTTTCTAAACGATTAGGAAAAACTATGACGACTGATTCAGCAAAACCTTGCTACCGCTTACCTCAAGTCGAACAACTGCTACAGCATCAAGCTTTAGTTGTTTATATTGAGCAATTAAGTCGCCCATTAGTCACTCAATTAATTCGTCAAACCCTACAAGCCATTCGTGAATCCCAGGCGTTTAAGCAATCAGGAACACACGGTATTGATGTCATCGCTGCTATTGAGAAAAATTGCCAACATCGGTTAAAGCAACGTCAACGCTCGGTCATTAATGCTACCGGGATTGCCATTCATACCAACCTTGGCCGCTCTCCGATTCATCCAGACATTTGGCAAGACGTTTCGCCGCTCAATACTGGTTATTGTAATTTAGAGTTAACCCTCAATGATGGAAAACGCGGTCAGCGCAACGGGTTATTGCCGGATCTAATTCAAAGCTGGGTGGGGGCAGAAGATGCCTTGATCGTCAATAATAATGCCGCCGCAGTTTACTTAACCTTAATTGGTTTGGCTCAAGGTAAAGAAGTAATCGTCTCTCGTGGGGAACAAGTACAGATAGGTGGTGGCTTTCGTATCCCCGATATTTTGAAAATGTCAGGATGCACTTTAGTCGAGGTGGGTACAACCAACATTACCACCGCGCAAGACTACCTCGACGCGATTACCGAAAATACCGCCGCGATTTTAATGGTGCATCAATCCAATTTCTCCATTCAAGGTTTTACCGAAGCGCCCGATATTCATCAATTAGTCAAAAATTTGCCCTATCACGTCTCATTATTAGTCGATCAAGGCTCGGGGTTATCGGATGAATCTTATTCAAGTGATGAACACTCCATTCGCTATTATTTAAACGCTGGCGCAGATTTAGTGTGCTTTTCTGGCGATAAAATTCTCGGTGGTCCACAAGCCGGCATCGTTGCGGGTAACACGCATTTAATCAAAACGTTAGCTAAACACCCGATGATGCGCGCTTTCCGACCAGGCCGCATCGTGTTGTCTTTATTGGAATCGTTATTAATCAAAAAGCTCAATAAACAACATTCTGGTAAAGGAGTCGCAGAGCGCCTAATTGATGCCATTCCGGAGACGCAATTCTGGGCGGAACAATTAGCCCAACAATGGCAACCTTTTGCTCGTCTCGAACAGTTAGAAGCACAAGTGGGAGGCGGCTCATTACCCAGTGAGCGCTACCTCAGTTATGGTCTTGCTCTGCAATTACCAGGTAAGGCACAAAGCCATCTTGATCGCTTACGTGACCTGCCTACCCCGATCATTGGTTATCTCAACAAAGATCGTCTCATGGTTAATTTATCTACGATTTTAGAACAAGATAAAGCGATTTTTGTCCAGCAATTAGATCATTATATTCGCTCATTTCAAGCTTAATCGTTTTCGGTAAATAGGAAAGCCAACCACCATGCACGCATCTTCACCTTATCAGGCCGTTATCGGGTTAGCCGGCCATGTCGATCACGGTAAAACCAGCTTAATTCATGCACTTACTGGCATCATGACAGCAAGGGAACATGAGCAAACCTTAGGAATGACTCAAGATCTCGGGTTTGCCCATTTTGAAGACGGACAAGGCAATACCATTGGGGTAATCGATGTTCCCGGCCATGAACGTTACTTGCGTAATATGGTCGCTGGCGTGTGGTGCATTAACGTGTTGTTGCTTGTGGTCTCGGCAGATGAAGGCTGCATGCCAATGACGCTCACTCACACCAAAGTGGCAAAAGCCATGGGCGTTCAACACATAGTGATTGCGTTAAATAAGTCAGATAAAGTGAGTGCATCGCAACTGGCACAAAGGGAAGAAGAGGTTCTTGAAACCATTATGGATATCTCAGGGATCGTGCCCGATATTATCTCGGTCAGCGCGCAAACTGGGCATCAACTTGAAGCACTTAAAGCCTTGTTAATCGCCAATGTTCAAGCTTCATTGCCTCCGCAGCCTCAAGACGCTCATCCGTTTATGTATGTTGACCGAGCCTTTGTGGTCAATGGCGTCGGCACCATTGTTACCGGCACTTTAGCGCAAGGGCAACTGTCATTAGGCGATAAACTCCGTTGTGAACCCAGCGGTATTATCGGCACGGTTCGCTCCATTCAGACTTACAATCAACAAGTTGAACAAGTTCAAGCAACCTGCCGTGTGGCTCTCAATATAAAAGGGCTCTCTAAAAAGCAAGTATCACGAGGCGATCTACTTCTTGCGGTGTCTAATTCTGGAAAGCCAGCGTCTCAGCAGACACTTAATAGTGAGTTTATTTCACAAGATCAATGCATTGTACGCTTAGAAGCCATTGATGATACCAACACCCACCAGCGCAATAAGCAAGTCGAAGTCGCTTCAGGCAGTTGGCATGGTATGGCGCAACTTATCCCGATCCCCAATACTCAATTAGCGCGATTACTGCTTTCTCATGCTTTACCGCTCAGCTTTGGTCAACGCATGATGATCATTGAAAATGGCGGCAAACAGCTGTTATTTCAAGCGCAAGTCGTGTGGCGAGAATGGATCCCTAAATTTAAAAAACGGGCGATATATCAAGCCTTAACTGAACTGCCTGAAACGCTGACCCCTAATGCACAAACCGCAATGTTATTAGCTCTGCAAGGCTACTATCCGGCGTTGTTAACTCCTGATGCGCCTCTGTCAGGCTGTGTAACACTCGGTGAGTTTTATGTTGCCCCAGATTGGCAAGCCCAACAAAGCGAGAAGCTCTTACAACAACTTAACCAAGGTCACTCCTTATCGGCGCTGGAACTGGCTCATCAAGTGAAACTGGAGCAAAACATCGTCGAATCTTTGTTGCAAAAATTAAAAACCGACCAGCAAGTTCATCTCAATTATGGCAAATGGCATCACGGTGATGGCGCTAGTGAAGATGACTTACCTTCCCCTGCGCAGCACATTTTAAATCTAGCGCGAGAAGCTGGCCTTAAAGGATTGGAATTAAATAAAGTCGCTCTTGGCGAGGATAAAAAGTGGCTAAAACAACTCACTCATCAAAAATACCTCACTTCGTTAACCCCTGAGATCTATTTTGATATGCAGGTGTATTTAACGTTGGTAAAAGACATCATCGGCGACAAACAGCCTAAAGACACCACCAGCATTCAAGAAATGAAAGACATCACCGGGTTAAGCCGCAAATACATCATCCCTCTTGCCAATCGCATGGAAAAAGATGGCTGGATGCGACGAGATGATGAGCTCCGGATCATTCTCAAAGCTTGGACAGACTAACGCTTATCAGTCTTGAGGAAACAACAAACCGCAAAATAATGACAGTGAAGGTAAGAACCTCACTGCCATTTTTTAGATTGGATACTTATTTAATTAGATGTTTTGGGATTGGATATTACAAAAATAAATAGTGACGATTACTTCTGAATCGGGGCTTGTACCTCACCGGTTTCAACTGGGTTGTTCGGCTCGGCGCTCCATTCATACCAACCGCCATCAAACACACTAATCTGTTGCCAGCCCATTACATGAGCGTAGAAGAAGGCTTCTGAAGCTCGCCATCCCGTCCCGCAATAAAATGACACGTTTTGATCGGACTGAATTCCCCACTCCTTCCAAAATTGAGTGATCACTTTTTCGCTGATCATCGTATTATCAGGGTTATTAAAATCTTCCATGTGATAAGCATCCGATCCAGCATGCCCCCATTTAGATCCGCTAATCCGACCTTTTGGTTTGATATAACTATACCCACTGGTTTCACCAAGATATTCAGGCCAACTGCGGATGCTAACTAAAGAACTTCCTAGCTGATCGGCTAGGAGCTTTTTGGCTTGTGGAACATCAATATACAACTCTGGATGTAATGGAATTTGGGCACCGAACTTCACTGGCTGCGCGGAATTTTTTAGTGCCTCGGTTGGGTAATCTGCTTGTTGCCAAGCTTGCCAACCGCCATTAATTAAACGTACGTCCTTAACGCCTGCATACATCAAAATACTGGCGGCACGCGCGGCGGCACTTTGGTCACGACCGTATAAGATCACCGAAGAATCTTTATCGATACCAAGTGTGGCGATGGTTTTTGCCAACTGGCTATCGCTGACTTTATTCCATAACGGCTCTGACTCAATATCATTGGTATTGAGGTATAATGCACCGGGAATATGCGAGACTAAATATTTGACGGCAGGCCCCCAAGCCACCTCCACAATCTTATAATTAGCTTGAGGTGGATGCATCACTTGCTCCCCATCAATCAGTTTTTTCACCCACCAAACCGGTACTAAATCTTGGTAGTTAGCTAAGCTATCACGCTTCCCATCATAATAATGAATCGACTGCGCTATCCCATGCACCTGTTGAAAGCCTGCTTGCTTTAATAAACTAACGGTTGTGTGTTGCGCCTCTTGATCGCAATACACATACGTCGGTTTATTCTTATCCAAATGATTGAGGTGAAATAACGCCTCTTGTTGAGTCGAGGACAGGCTGGTTAACCAACTTGGCTCAATATTACTGGCATTGGGAAAGTGCCCTCCACGAATATGGTAAGCCGGCAGATCCCAGCCGTTATAAATATTACTCGAACGACAATCAATCACTTGCGTTTCACTGGCAGGCTTATCAGCTAACTGCTCAAACGTGGTAGCTCCAGCCGGAAAAATCGCCGCCATAGAAAACATAACGGTGGCGATATGTCGGTAACTCGTTTTCATTTTCGATCCTTTGCTTGGCGATTACAGTGACTTGATATTTTGTTCCAGCCAGCTTAACCATGCTTCAAACCCTTCGCCAGTGGTCGCTGAGACGCTTAGGACTTGAATGTTAGGATTGACTTTACGAGCATTGGCAATACATGTTTCCACATCAAAATTAACGTACGGTAATAAATCAATTTTATTGATGATCATAAGCTCAGAGGCCGCAAACATATTAGGGTATTTCAGCGGCTTATCTTCCCCTTCGGTAGTGGATAAGATCGCAACTTTGCATTTTTCCCCCAAATCAAAACTGGCAGGACACACTAGGTTGCCGACATTTTCAATAAACAGCACCCCTGATTTCGGTAAAGACAAATCGTGATAAGCCTTGTGGATCATATCCGCATCTAAATGGCAGCCCTTACCAGTGTTCACTTGAATAGCAGGTACTTGGGTTTCACGAATACGGTCGGCATCATTACTGGTTTGCTGATCCCCTTCAATCACCGCGCAATGAATGCGATCTTTGATCAGAGTAAGGGTTTTCGTCAGAAACGTGGTTTTACCTGAACCAGGGCTAGACACCAAATTCAATACTAGGTGTTGATTTTCAATGAAGTGAGCACGGTTATGTTCTGCGACATGATTATTTTGCCCTAAAATATCTTGCTCTAATTGAATCAATTGACGTTGAGGCACTCCCGCCACATGCACTTGAGCTTCCCCTTTGCCGTAATGCAAATCACCATTATTGGCAATATGAGGTTGATGCTCATGCGGCTGAGAATGGGCCGCAGCGGCATGATGGTGCGCCGTGTGTTCACCTTGTGGCGCGAAATCGCCATGAGAATGAGTGTCTGCTTGATGGGATGGCATCGCGGCGACGGTATAATGAACATGATGATGCACATCGCCTTGGTGATGATAATGATGGTGAATCACCGTAGGGGGTTGAGGTTGTGAAGCGGCATGAGGATGAGCATGGTCGTGGTGCTCATGATCATGATGAGCGTGATGATGACCGTGGTCATGTCCGTGAGAATGGGGATGCTCATGGCCGTGTTCGTGATGGTGTTCATGGGGGTGAGAGTGCTCGTGCCCTTCATGAGCATGCCCTTCAATTGTTGCATCGCCGCAACCGCATACATTACACATTTACGCTACCTCAATATATTTTACTTTCAATTCTTCGCCAGTTTCGATTAACAGTTGATACCCCTGGCAAATAGGACAGGCATCTTGATGCATCGCAATCGACACACTCTGATTGCATTCCGCACACCACGCCGTGGCCGCGACGGTTTCAATCGTAATTTTGGCGCCTTCTGCCACCGTTTCACGTGCGGCAAATTCCAACCCTGTACGCAATGACTCATGCTCAATACAAGACAAAGCCCCCACCGTTAACACGATGCCAGTCACCTGGTTCACTTTGTGTTTTTGAGCTTGCGCAACCACCATATCAATGGTTTTTAAGCTAATTGATAATTCGTGCATGGTGATGACCTACTTTTAAAACAACATGATTAACAAATGCGTGGCAATAACTCGCCAACCGGAAAATCCAAATAGCGGCGACTGCCCCAAGGACTGGTTAAGATCGGTTTACAAGGCATCGCCTCAACTACCTGACCAATCACACTAGCTTGAGGTTGAAAACGCTGCAAAATCGCCAAAGCACGCTCAGCACACTCGGCGGGAACCGCTAATACGAAAGTACCTTCATTGGCTAAATCAAACGCTTCAAAGCCAAATAGCTCACACACGCCTCGTACCGATTCACTCACTGGAATATCACTTTCATGTAGCTGCATTTGAACTTGAGAACACTGACACCATTCATTTAACACTGCCGCAATCCCACCTCGTGTGGCATCTCGCATGGCATGAATATCAATCTTCTCATTCAGCAGGGCTTCTACCGCTGGCCACAATAGATCACAATCTGATTGAATCGCGTGCTCTAAACGCAGCGCTTCACGGTCAGCTAAAATACTGGCCCCATGACAACCGACATCACGCGACACCAATAACACATCATTGGCTTGTAGATTGGCCGCTGAAATACCAGATTGTTGAATTTCACCGACACCGGTGGTGTTAATAAATACTTTATCTGCCGAGCCTTTCGGCACCACTTTGGTATCGCCACACACCACTTGTACAGAAATGCGCGCCATCTCGTGGGCCATCGTCGCAACAATGGTTTCTAATTCGGCGATCGCCATCCCTTCTTCAATGATGAAGCTGCAGGTTAAGTATTGGGGTTTGGCCCCGACCATCGCCAGATCGTTACACGTTCCCGCTACCGCCAATGAGCCGATATTTCCGCCTTGGAAAAACAAAGGAGACACGGTAAAACTGTCCGTGGTCATGGCTATTGGCCCATTAATCTCTAACGTGGCGGCATCTTCATCACGTGACAAAATAGGATTATTGAATGCTTCAAAAAAGAGTCGATGAATGAACTGATTCATTTCAAGGCCGCCACCGCCATGGCTAAGTTGCACGTATTCATGAGATTTCATATTAAGAACCGTTCGCTTTTTAACAAATTAACTGTCACCATTCACACAACTGAATGGGCTTTATATTGAGTTAGAGACTAATTGAGTTATAGGCTAATTGAGTAATAGACTAAGCCTGCCTGCCCCACTTTATGCTTGAGACTTCCTGATCATAAAATAGACGCGTACTTATAATACGCATTGCAAGCCCCTTCCGAGCTCACCATACAGCTTCCCATTGGACGCTCGGGCTTACACGCTCGACCAAAGACTTTACAATCCGGTGGCGTTGCTAAACCTCGTAAAATATCGCCACAACGACACACTTTATGATCAGCAATTTCGTGATGAGGCAAAACTTCGGCAAACACCACTTCGGCGTCCATCGAGGCCAACTCATCTCGTAGTCTCAGTGCCGATTGCTCAATATGTCCAAGGCCACGCCAGTTAAAGTTGTCACGAGTGACAAACACTTTATCCATCAATTGTTGCGCGGCGACATTCCCTTCATAGCTAACCGCACGGGTATATTGCACCGCCAGTTGTGCTTGCTTGGCGACGGCTAACTCAACCAATTGCAGCACCGACGCTAGAACATCAACCGGTTCAAAGCCCGCCACTACTACAGGAACTTGGTGTTTATCGACCACCGATTGATAAATTTTGGAGCCGGTAATCACGCTCACATGTGAAGGGCCGATGAAGGCATTAACCGGTGTTTGTTCATCCGCTAGAACGGCGTGCATTGCTGGTGGCACTAACACATGGTTGATATGGAAAAATAAATTGGTTAATTGACGGGCTTGCGCTTGTTGAACTAAGACTGCGGTCATTGGCGTAGTCGTTTCAAAACCGATAGCAAAATACACCACTTTTTTGTCTGGATTTTGCTGGGCAATTTTTAGCGCATCCATAGGGTCATAGATCGGCTCTACTTGCCCACCTTGCGCGCGGCACTGCGCCAAGGACATTTTAGAACCCGGCACACGGATCATGTCGCCCAAGGTCACTAAAATCACCTCGGGCATTTGCGCCAAAGCAATCGCATGATCAATACGCTCTTTCGGCATAATACAAACCGGACAACCGGGGCCGTGTACAAAATGCAGTGAGGCCGGGAGTAATTGCTTCAAACCATATTTCATGATGGTATGAGTATGGCCACCACACACTTCCATAATGTATAGAGGTTCAATTAAATCTTGCGCTTTGCGTGCAATATTCTCTGCTAACGCTTTGACTAATTCAGGTTGACGAAAAGCTTGATAAAGATCGGCGACCGAGGAGTGTTGAGACATAAAACCTTCTTAAACAATATCAAAAACAAACAAGCGCTTAGGACAACAACATGTTGATGTCATCTTTTTCCATTTCTGCAATGAGTTTCTTATAGGTTTCAATGCTTTCCATTGCTTCTTGATAATCAATTTTACTGATAGCAAAACCAACGTGGATCAGTAAATGATCTCCAACGGCAATCGGCTCAGAAATTAAATGTGTACTGATTTCTCGGGTCACGCCTAGGGTGTCCACCACCGCCGATAAGCTCGCCGGATCAAAAGACACCACCTTAGATGGAATACATAAACACATAATAACCTCAATCGTTTAACGACATCATTGTTGATGAATGGAGTACCAAAGCTGACCTGCCGCAATGCCAGCATCATTGGTGGGAATGGTTTTATTTACATACCATTGACGGTCAGCAAGAGAGTGCGGAGCCAATTGCGCTACATATTCCATGAACACTCGGTTTTGACACACGCCCCCTGATAGAGCCACCTCATAATCGGGAAAGTGCTGGCAGATCGAGAGCACAGCCTGTGCCCACGCCAGACAAAATGCATCACACAGTTGATTGACGGTGTGGTTTGGTTCTTCCTTATGTTGCAACGTGTGCTCACTGTGCTGCAACGGTTCCGGGCCGTCTTGCAACTCCTTACTGCCTTGCAAGACTGCTATCGTGCGCTGTAACGCTGGCAGCCAATCCAATTGCCAACCGCAGTGGGCATCATCTTTAGCTGCGCTTACCTCGGCAGTTTGGTTTCGCTGCTGGGTTTTGTTTATTGAGTGACTTGCGTCTATCGCTTGCCAAGGCAGATCCAATTCCAGTGCATCCAAGGTTTTGGCCTTGTGCTCAGCCTCTCGCTCATTAGAAAACCCAGATGATTGACGAGTGCGCTGCGCCGCTTGCGCCCCCGCTTCGATCAATAACCCACTTTCCCCTTCATAATCTAAGTGGGAAAGTAATCCTAACAACACCGCCCAAGCATCAAACAGACGCCCTGCTGAGCTACAAAGTGGAGAGTGGGTTGGGTTTTTCCATAATAAATATAAGTTTAAAAACTTGCCTTCAGTCCACAATTCAAAAGCGGATAAATGCATTGCCTGAATCTCAGCCGGAGAATAAGCTTCAAGCAATAAGGCATACAGCAAACGCGCTGGCTCTTGAATGGCTTGATGGCGACCAATCAAGCGAAAACAACGAACATGAGCTACTCGTTGATAATCATGCACATCCGCCACTAATACTTCGCCGCCCCACACGGTTTCATCGTCACCAAATCCGGTTCCGTCTAACGCGATCCCCAGTAGTTTATCGGTCAATTGGTGCTCAGCCATTACCGATAAGATATGCGCATAATGATGCTGAACGCTGTGAGCGCTTTGACAAACTGCTGCGTGAGTTGCCGCTACTTGCTTGAGTGCATACTGATGAGAAAAATAATGAGGATGCTTATCCATTACCCATTGGGTGGCTTGGCTGACATATAAGTGTTGAAACCAATCAATAGTGCTCATAAAGCGTTCTTGGGTGTCAAGGTCATCCAACTCACCAAGATACGGCGATAACACCCAACGATGATGATGGGCAAATGCAAAGGTCGATTTTTGTTGTGCCCCAACCGCTACCGTTGTGGGCAGATTGCGCTCTAAATAAAAACTTAACGGCGCATAACCACGAGCTAAACGTAATACTCGCACTTGGTTTGCCACCACTTGAACCAAACTATCATCACAGGCTTGGATTATGGGGCGATCATGGTCAAGCACCCCATCTAACTGATCGCTAAATTGCCCCCAAATTTGCCCGCACTCAGTGGCAATAGGGATTCCAGAACGATTTGCACTGGTCATCACTAAAGTTTGCGATGCGCCCATCTGCTCTAAAGCATCAAACAATAAAATATGCAGCGGCGTATAAGGCAGCATCACACCAAGGTAGGGATTATTATGCGCCACCTGAGTTGCCAAGCTCAGCGGAGCCTCTTCATCAAGAAGCTGTTTTTTCATCAAAACAATCGGCGCATTTTGATGGTTTAAGGTTTGCCATTCGAGTGTATTGCCCACCACCCAAGATTGCGCCACCGCTTGGTTTGCTACCATGACCGCCAAAGGTTTACGTTGACGCTGTTTGAGGGTTCTGATCTTTTGCACCGCCGAAGCTTGAGTCGCATCACAGACCAAATGAAACCCTCCCAATCCTTTAAGCGCAATCACGCCACCTTCAGCAATCACTTGTGCAGCCTTCAATAAAGCAGAATATTGCTGAGCAAGCGCTTGGCTAGGCTTAAGATAAAAGGACAACTGTGGGCCACATTCAGGGCAACTGATCGGTTGAGCGTGGTAGCGCCTATCCATTGGGTCACGATATTCCTGAGCGCATTGCGGACAGAGTGGAAACTTGTGCATGCAGGTATGCACTCGATCGTATGGAAATTGTTGAATGATGGTATAACGAGGGCCGCAATGAGTGCAGTTGGTAAAAGGGTAGTGATAGAAACGAGATTGGGGATTTAAAATATCATCACGGCAAGCCAAACAAGTCTTTTTATCTGGCGAAATATCAACATCCATCTCCCCTCGCTCATGACTTTCTCGTATTTCAAAATGCTCAGGTAACGCAGAATCTACAGTCAATATTTGAGAATCAATGCTGTCAATGCGAGCCAAAGGAGGAATTTGCGTGTGAAATAATGCGATAAATTGTTCAATCTGCGCTTTAGCACCTTGGACCTCAATGTGTACGCCACTGGTCGTATTACACACCCACCCAGTTAACCCTAACCGAGTGGCAGATTGGTATACAAAAGGTCGAAAACCCACCCCTTGCACAATACCAGTAATTTTTAGATAGTGACGTACAAGCATCTTGAGTATCTCTTATGAAATCAATAAAGATCCGCCAAGTAATGCCATGATCCCGCCGGCAATTCTTGCAAACACACGGTTAGAAGTTAAATACAGACCCGCTTCACCAATCGCAATCCCGGTTAAATGTAGAGCCGCAGTTGAAATCACAAAACCACTAAAGTAAGACAGAGCTTGAGAGTCTAATGGCATTTCTGCACCATGGGCTAAGCCATGAAAAGCGGCAAACGCCATGATCAAACCAGTCGCTAATTTTTTAGACATGTTAGCGCCCGAAATCAGCATAGAACCCATCGCAATCACAGAAATAGCAATCGCAACTTCCATGCCCGGTAATACCAGACCGCCCATACCAGCAAGACCACCAATGATCATCACACCCACAAAGGCTAATGGCATGCTCCAACGAGCCGAGCCACCAAACAAGGAAGCCAAAATACCCACCGCAATCATCACGCTTAAGTGATCAAGCCCTGTAATTGGGTGCATGATGCCACTTTCAAAACCATGGCTACCTAAATGCAAATGACCAGGGTGAGCCATGGCTAAAGGCGAAATTAATGTCAACAGCGCTGGAATTAATGTTATTTTTTTCATAATACTATTTCACTCACATTATTTGATTATAAAAATAAATTACCTTTCATTGAAAAACCCTCAAGAAAAGCAAAAGAATATTAAAATACAAGGGTTTAACCAGCATTTTAACTGATGGTAAATTTAAGTTTCCCTTTATTATTGAAAACTTAAATTTCAAAACTTATTAATAATAAAAAACCATTAACTTATTATTTCTCCCACGATACGTTGCGGGTGAGAATATATTTCTGCGCGACCTGAACGACAAAATCCACCTAAGGTTAATTGACTGGAAGCTGCTAATTCAATTGCCATTTGTGTGACGGCTGAAATAGCAAATAAATATTCAATACCAGCACAAACCACTTTTTGTACCATTTCATAACTGGCACGACTGGTGACAAAAATGGCTCCGCCTTGATAATGATGGCGCACAATAAAACCAATTAATTTATCTAATGCAATATGACGCCCCACATCTTCAAAAATCGCGATCATTTTCCCTTGTTCATCACAATAAGCCGCCGCATGCGAGGCACCCGTTTTATGATTGAGTTGTTGCAGTTGTGACAACTCACGAAATGCTGGTTGCAAGGCATTGATGTTGTATTGACTACGAAAAGGGACGGTAGGCAGCAACTGGCACACTGAATCTAATTTTTCCGCACCACAAATACCGCATCCTGTTACGCCAGCTAAACTGCGCTGTTTATTTTTCAAATGATTAAGACAACGATTTGCGACCTCAATGTGTAACGTAATACCTTGTTTGCTATGCGAAATCTCAATATCGTGAATGTCATGATAATGAGTAATAATTTGATTGGTATAGGCAAAACCAATGGCAAACTCTTCCAAGTTAGTTGGGCTGCACATCATTACCGTATAGGCAATCCCATTAAATTCAATGGCGACCGCTGTTTCTTGAATCACAGATTGCGATTGGCTATAACAGGCTTGGTTAGGGCGATAACAAGTGACCTCAGTCGTTGCCGTATCGGGAAAAACCTCACTGTCCTGTAACTGTTCAAGTGCCATATAACTCTGCCTAGTTGCTGTTGATTTACGGTCTCTGTTCAAGATTGATGTCTGTATAAATTGCCTGCCGCCATTAAGCTTCTGACAAGTAATCGCTACTGGTAATACCCATTTTTTGCATGCGTGAAAGTAAGGTGGTGCGTTTTAAGCCTAACCGCTTAGCCGCTCCTCTTTCTCCGGCAACGATGCCATTACACGCACGTAAACTTTCTAGAATATCTTCTCGCGATAACTCTTTCTTACAGCCGTTTTCTTGCGGTATGTTGAGTGGCTTGTGGTTACTTGCGGGTTGAACCTTTAAGCCCATTTTGACTAAATCATTCATCGGGACATGAAGAATATTACCGCGCGTTAAGATCACGCAGCGCTCAATAAAATTACGTAGCTGGCGGACATTTCCAGGCCAGTCTAAACTCGATAACGCTTCCATGTCTTTATAAGCAATCTTAGTAATTCCTTTCCCCATCTTTTTCGAAAGAACACGAGAAAAGTGTTTAATAAGCAATGGGATATCTTCATTTCGCTCACGTAATGGTGGTATTTCTATTGGAAAGATATTCAAGCGATAATAGAGATCACTGCGAAACGTTTTGTCTTGGATTTTTTCCAGTAAATTGGCATTGGTCGCGACCACAATGCGCACATCCACTGGGATCAACTGATTCTTCCCTACCCGCTCAATCTCACTTTCTTGTAACACCCGTAATAATTTAGGCTGTAACTCCATTGGCATTTCACCAATTTCATCTAAAAACAACGTGCTTTGATTCGCTTGTTCAAATCGGCCTACTCGCTGAGTCACAGCTCCGGTAAAAGCGCCTCGTTCATGACCAAATAATTCACTTTCAAACAAGCCACTCGGCACCGCTGCACAGTTCATTTTGACCATTCGTTTATGATTACGGCGGCTCATTTTATGGATCGCTTGAGCAATCAATTCTTTGCCAGTACCGGTCTCGCCTAAGATCAAAACCGTGCTATCACAATCGGCCACCATCGCGACTTGATCCAAGACTTGGTTCATATTTTCGCTTTGGCTAATGATGTCATCAAAGATTTGGTAGTGTTGATAAGTGTCTTCGATCTCAATGTATTCTGAGACCGGCAAGTTCTTTTTAACTTCTTTGAGTTTCAGCAAACTGTGCATGGCTAAAGCAACACGAGCGGTGATCTGCTGTAATAAATCGAGATCTAACGGCTGTTGCTGGCGAGTTTTATCAATCGCATACAGCAAAAAACCATGCTTGCTACTGCGAAAAACCAAAGGAACTAAAACCGCTTGTTCAATGCTTTTATCCAGTAATAACGACGGCGATTGCAGTTTTAAATTAGCGAGCTTTTGTTCTGAAAAAATAGCCACTTGGTCATTTTCAAGTACTTGTATAAAACGGTTATCCGGTTGAAAAGTATGTTGAAAATAAGCCGTATCCGATAACTGGCTATAACGTCGTTGCGTAAACCCAAAGTCAGGGGTTGGGTTTAATAACGAGATTTCTTGGATCGGGAAATGGGTATTTAAGCAAGCCATCAACGAATGAAGCAGAGATTCAATGGTGCTTTGGCTGATCACAGCGTTAGTCACATCCACCAATAATCGGTCTTGTTGTTGTCTTTCTAAGTCGATGTTGGGAGAGGCAATCTCATGTTCCAATATGTGTGATACATAAGCCGCTAACATACTTGTCAGTAAACCAAACTGCTTTTCATGCTGAATGTTAGGGTTAATGAATTCCAACATTCCAAATGAATGAAAGGCATTATTTAACGGTGTTCTTACATAGGTTTTGATGTCGGGATAGGCGTCGTGTTCTTGATGCTCAGGATAAGATTGATAATAACTTTCCTCATGATGTATGGAAAAATTATTATCAATATAATATTGGTACAAATCATCATCTTGATAGAAAACATTTCTTTTTACACAATTGTTATCATCGAGATAATACACATCGACTTTATTTTCAACATGATCTACCAACACCATGTTAATTTTTTTAACATCTAAAAACTCGCAGCCCTTTTTATTTAAAAAGCGAACTAAATCCTCGGTATCTAAAATAGATAACATGGAACGAGAAAATAACATTAATTCTTTTATTGTTTTGTCCATGATCGCTCACAAATAAAGGCTTACTGATTCATTGTTACAAATTATCAGCAAGCCTTCATTGATCTTAAATAAATTAAACTTAAACGATAAATCCCTTAAGTAAATTTATTATGCTTTTTCAACGTGTGATTTTAATCGCGCTTTCATTTCACTATATTCGGTTTGAACATAGTTCTCTGCCCACGCTTGATCATCAATCACTTCAACTTTAACCGCACAGTACTTAAACTCTGGTGTGTTCGAGATCGGGTCAACATGTTCAATCGTTAACTCGTTACACGCTCCAATCCACCATTGATAAGTCATGTACACTACGCCTTTATTAATTCGTTCACTGCAACTCGCACGAGAAATGACTTTACCTCGACGAGATGAGATCCAAATTAATTGCTGATCTTTGATACCAAAGGCAGCAGCGTCATCCGGGTTCATTTGTACGTACCCCGGTTCATCGGCCAATGTTGCTAAAGCCGAGCAGTTCCCTGTCATCGAACGACAAGAGTAATGCCCTACTTCACGTACCGTTGAAAGGACAAGTGGGTATTCTTCATCCGGTTGTTCTAGCGGCGGACGCCATTCTGCGGCAATAAATTGTCCTTTACCTGATGGCGTGGAGAACTTATTCCCTTCAAATAAGAATGGAGTACCTGGGTGGTCTTCCGTTGGGCAAGGCCACTGTACCGATTTCAACCCTTCCATTTTTTCATAGGTTGCCCCAGCGTATAACGGTGCCAATGAACGCAACTCATCCCAAATTTCTTGAGTGTTGTTGTAATGCATTGGATACCCCATACGAGTGGCCAATAAGCTGAAGATTTCCCAATCTGGTTTTACATTTGGTGGCGGAGTAATCGCCTTGTAAAAACGTTGGAAACCTCGGTCTGCACTACTGTAGACACCTTCATGCTCACCCCAACTGGTTGCAGGGAAAACCACATCCGCTAACTCAACGGTTTTGGTCATGAAGATATCTTGCGCAATCACTAACTCCATTTTGCTCAACGTTTCACGCATCGCATTTAAGTCAGCTTCGGTTTGCGCTGGATCTTCACCAAAAATATAGAATGCCTTACAAATGCCTTCTTCTACTTTGTGACCAATTTCGGTTAAGCGATAACCCGGTTTATTCGACAATTTCACGCCCCAAGCTTTTTCAAACTTGTCACGAATCGCATCGTCGGTTACCGATTGGTAGCCTGGGAATTGGTGCGGCAACATCCCAAGGTCACAAGTACCTTGTACGTTATTTTGCCCACGTACCGGCCCACAACCTACCCCTTCACGACCAAAGTTACCGGTCATTAAAGCGAGGCCAGCCAGACCACGAACCACATCCACGGCTTGTCCGTATTGTGTTACCCCCATGCCCCATAGGATCATGGCTTCACTTGCTTGAGCGTAAGTTCTTGCCGCTAAACGTAAGTCCGCAGCGTTTACGCCCGTGATATGCTCCACTTTTTCAGGGGCATAATTTTTCACTACATCATAGAAAGCATCAAAGCCTTCTGTGTATTGCTGTACATAGTTTTTATCGTACAGCCCTTCTTCGATTAAGGTATAAGCCATGGCATTCACGAGTGCCATGTTGGAACCATTTTTCAGTGATAGCCATTGATCGGCGATACGGGCAGATTCAATCTTACGAGGATCGACCACGATAACTTTAGCGCCGTTTTCTCTGGCTTTAATAATATGACGGGCAACGACTGGGTGAGAATCTGCCGCGTTATATCCGAATATGAGCAAACATTTGGTTTTTTGAATTTCGGGAATCGCGTTGCTCATTGCGCCATTACCTACTGTTGACTCCAGACCGGAGACTGATGGGGCGTGTCACACCCTCGCGCAGTGATCGACGTTATTCGTCCCGATCGCCGCACGTGCAAGTTTTTGCATAACGAAGTTGGCTTCGTTACCTGGACCCCGAGCAGAACCCGTGGTCATAATGGCGTCTGGGCCATATTTCGCTTTGATTTCGTTGAGCTTAGTCGCTGCAAAATCCAGTGCTTCATCCCAAGAAACACCTTCTAACTTTCCGCCTTTTTCACGGCGAATCATCGGTTGTTTTAGACGGGGAGTCAGCAAATTAGTATCGTTTAAGAAATCCCAGCCATAATACCCTTTCAGGCATAATTGACCTTCGTTTGTACGACCATTTGCAGCTTCCGCGCCCACTACCTTGTTATTTTCAACAAGGAGTTTGAGTTTGCATCCCGTACCGCAATACGGACAAACTACGATGGACTTTTTCATAATAAACCTTCTTTAAAACATTCCATTAAAGATTAATAGCCAGCGCACTTAAGGCCGCGGCTTCGCGTTTATCTTGGCTAGATTGTTTGAGTTCATCAGGGTTAATAATGCTGATGGCTCCTGTTGGACAGACACGTACACATTCAGGCCCCCCGGCTTGGTGTGCACATAAGTCGCATTTAAGAGCACGAGAACGTGGCACTTTACGTTTAAATAACGCACCGTGACCGTTGTCTTCTTCCACCATTTCTGTCACAACATTCATGGCACCATACGGGCAAGCAATCACGCAGGTTTTACAACCAATACAACGAGATTGAATGACTTTAATGTGACCATCTTCGTGAACAATGGCATTGTTTGGGCAAACTTGAGCGCAAGGCGCATCGTCACATTGACGACACATCACTGGCGTTGAAACATTGACGTTTTTAACCAGTTGTAGCCTTGGAACAAAGCACTCTGTGCTATCAAGTGTCCCGGTATTATTTTCTTGGTGAGAAATCGCACACGCGATCTCACAAGTGCGACAACCAATGCATTTATTGGCGTCGGCAAATACAAATCGGTTCATGTAGCATCCTTAATCGAATAAATATCAGCGAGTGTTATTGATATCGTGACTTATCGACGCTGATATTACGGAAAGAGTTAATCCCACACGTTTAGTAAGCATATATCATGCCAAAAAATAGATTAGTGATAAGGGCATGATTTTCATAAAAGAACGATGAAAACTTACCCGGATAGCTCTGTCTTTTTGACGTAAGCGCTCGCAATACTGTCGAATTCGACACTTGTGTCGACACCAAGCTCTTTTTTAACAGCATTTATCAAACCACATGATGATGCGTATCAAAGGGAATACCAATCACACTAATTAGGTGATCAGAAATTGCGCGGGAAAAAGGCTTGAGAACAAGGCGGAAATTTCCGAGTCTTTTACAAGCAGGGATGATCAGATAAGGCCTACGCTTGGTGTCACCAAAACGCCGCTCACTAAAATAAAAAAGCCCACCGAATAAGTGGGCAAACCAACACTGAATGACGCCAATACTTTGCAGCATTGACCCCCATTTAACAGTGTTCAAAAGTAGCGTATTGTTGCCAATCGCTAAGTGCGTAATGTATTTGTTCTACCGCGTCTTTCACCATATCGGTTAACGGCGCATAAAATGCCACAATCGCGGGTTGAATCCCCACAAAGGTGACATCAGGTATAAAGGTTTTCAATTCATCAATTAAGAAGTTAAGCGGCAAACTGTGAGTCGACACCATGAACATATCATTGATGGTATCCGATTCAATAAAGCGAATTTCGCCAGGCTTTTCACCAAAATCGGCGGCATCCACCACCACCACTTGCTTAGGTTTGATTTTGCGAACTTGATGAAGGCAATCTTCTGGCATAGTGCCACCTTCAATGACGGTCCAGCCTGCCACCGGTTGTTCTCGGCATAAGGTCGCTAAGAGAGGCCCCGCCCCATCATCGCCCATCATGCTATTGCCGACAGTAATCAAAATTCGCTCAGCGGAAATAGACTCAGTCACGGTGAGTACTCCTGATCATAAGGTACATATTCGGTTCATTATAAATCGCAGTTAAGATCGCAATCAGCCCTTGCGTAAGCTGCTGTGATTTCTCCGTTTGAGTGTTTGCCTCAATCGCATCAAAGGCTAACGCCAACATATTAATGTGCTCTGGCATGATGGTGATTTCACCAAATAAAAAGTAGCCATACATTTTACGGTGAGCTTCACTGTCCGTTGGCAAAGCAGAGATCCAGGTTAAATACTCCTCTCCGCTACAGTTCATTTCCGATTTTAAACAATCGACCACGCCTAAATGATGCCCAATACCTAAGCTGTAATACATAATATGTTGTGCTTCTGGTGGGACTTCTTTGTCTTCAATAAACTTACGGCTTAAGCGATAAAAGTCCACTTGATTGGCAAGATTACGCAGCTCAGTGCTCGTCATTGTTTTATTTTCCAGAACAGCCATGGCAGCCTCCATTGACCACGCCTGAGTCATCAGTCCCTGTCAGTTGCTGCATCACTTTACGCATTAAGCGATCCACAATTTCAGTTAAACGCGGGTCGTTTTTCTGCGCGAGATAAGCTTTTACATTGGCATCAACATTGGTTTGATCGCAATTGGCTAACACGTCCATTAAGTCATTGGAGATATGTTTACCATGACGATAACCCGCCAATAGACGAGCTTCATGTTCAATCATGACGCGAATATCCAACGGAATGCCGGTGTGACGTAAGGTGATCGGCTCTTGCTCTGGATGATGCGTTTTGGCCTGCATTTTTTGCTCTAATAAGCCTAAAGCGACAGCAAAACCATATAGGGTTGCAGCAGGAGTGGGAGGACAGCCCGGAATGTACACATCGACAGGCACAATTTTATCTGTCCCACTCCACACGCAATATAGGTCATGAAAAATACCGCCATCACAACCACAAGCTCCATAAGAGACGACAATTTTAGGATCAGGCGCTGCCTCATAAGCTCGTAATGCTGGGCCTCGAGTGGCACGAGTCACCGCACCAGTAAACAATAAAATATCCGCATGGCGAGGAGTGGCGACCACTTTAATCCCAAAACGCTCAGTATCATAAACTGGCGTCGTTGAGGCAAAGATCTCAATTTCACAGGCGTTACAGCCACCACAGTCCACACGATACACATAAGCGGAACGTTTAATTTGCTTTAATAACGCGCCTTTAAGCTTTTCATGTTCAGGAGAAACTTCCATCGGCACAGCTTGAGTATGTTGAGTGCCATTAATTTGCTTTATGCCTTTCATGCTTGGTCTCCTGTGTGCTGAGTGGTGGATGATTCCGTAACATCGACAACGTGAATGTAACGATGACTGGCTAGGTTTTCGCCGTCTAACATATTGGCTTTACGACGACACTCAGGACAGGTTTCCAATTGTAAGCGACGCATCTTGAGCTGCTCACCGGTTACTCCCGATTGCTCTAGGCTTGCCAAGGTATATTCCAACAGTTTTTTGGCAACAAAAGGTCGTTGGCAACAAGTGCAATTATGCAAATGAAATTCAGCCTGCTCATACAGATCGGCTTTGTTAGTCACGGCCAATTCAAACTTTTCTGACAGCTCGATGGCATGCGTTGGGCACACTTCTTCACAGCGACCACAATAAATACAGCGGGCTAACGATAATTCCCACCGACGCAAGCCGGTAGTTTCATCGGTTTCCATGATTAAAGCATTGGCAGGACAAGCTCGAGTACAAGCCCCACAAGCAATACATTGATTGGCATTGAGCTCAGGCTTACCTCGAAAGTCCTCTTGTACTTCAAAAGGTGCAAACGGATATTTAGTGGTTGCATCCCCTGTTTTAAAGACGGTTTTTAATAACTTAAACATGCTGACCTCTAGCTCATTTTCAATGGTGAGTTTTTACGGCTCACACTGTATTGTTCAATCGCTTTATAAGGCACGGTTTTTGAACGTTTTTTCTTAGTATCGACAATGGTGACGCGGTCGGTACAAGAGTAACAAGGGTCCAAACTACCAATGATCAACGGCGCATCTGCCACCGTATTGCCACGTAGCATATAGCGTAAGGTTGGCCAGTTCGCGTAAGTGGCAGCACGGCAACGCCAGCGGAAAAGTTTTTGATTATCGCCAGTCATACTCCAATGCACGTTTTCACCACGAGGCGCTTCAGTAAAACCTAACGCAAACTTGTTTGGTGTGTATTCAAAATCTTCCGTTAAAATCGCGCCAGCAGGTAAGTAATCCAGGCCAAATTCCACCATGTTCAATGAGTCAAAGACTTCACGAATACGCACTAAAACACGCGCCTGAACATCGCCGGTATCCACGGTTTGTAATTCCATTGGTACACTGGCATAACTTTCAACTGTTTGCGCATGCACGCTGCGCACATCCCGTTTAAAACCACTGCCACGAATCAAAGGGCCCACTGGGCTAAAATCACGTGCAATGTCTTTTGCTAAGATCCCAACTCCCGCAATACGGCTGTCAATGTTGGGGGTCGCTAACAGCATATCGACCAAATCTGAAAACTCTTTACGAACCTGACGAACGACTTGAATCGCTTTTTCTCGTTGCGCTTTTAAGAAGTCTCGGCGAATACCACCAATCAGATTCACCCCATAGGTTTTACGAGCGCCAGTCAAAAGCTCAGCCAGT